>CAXSED010000175.1:0-6845 GCA_964236475.1 uncultured Chthoniobacterales bacterium | reverse complement strand
AACGCTCCTCGGGCGGCGTGTCGAGGATGTGCAGCGCGTGCAGCGCGGCCAGACGCTGGCTTTCGCTGAGCGGCGGCTGTGGGACGATCATGACCGGGTGGACAGGACGAGCGGATCGGGTGCCGGGACGGCCATCCGGCGCGTCGGCGAAGCCTTGTCCTCACCGATGGCCCCGCGCAGCACGTAAATCAGCCCCTTCACCGCCAGTTCGATGTAGGAAAACGGTTTGCCGATAAAATCGTCGCCGCCGCTGAGACTCGATTTTGCGCGGCTCTCGAACCCGCTCAGTGCGGTGACGAAAATCACGGGCGTCTTCGCGTGCATCGGCATGGCTCGCAGCCGCTTGCAAAGCTCGAATCCGTTCATGCCCGGCATCTCCACATCGAGGAAAACGAGGTCGAACGGCTGGTCTTCCAACATCTTGATGGCCTCGTCAGGATGGCTGACCGCCGTCGATTTCAACCCGGCTTTCTCCAGCGAATGCCCGATGACGCGGCGGCTGATGATCTCGTCGTCCACCACCAGAATCTGCTCGTTGAGCGGCTGGCCGCTCTCGTGCGTGGCGGCGCTGGTAAAGAGCAGCGCGAGGAAATCGACGGCCTGGGTCAGCGTGCGTTTGGTGGAGGCGTTGAGCCCTTCCGGCTTGGCATGGAATTCGCGCAGCATCGCTTCCAACGCGCCCGCGAGCCGCGCCACTTTGGTAAACCCCGCGATGGCCGAGTTGGCCGTCAGGGTGTGGACGCGGGTGTAGAGTTCGAGCAACTGGACGCCCTGCGCCTCGGCGTCGCCCTGACTGCGCAGGAGCACCTGCAACAGCCCGCGCAACGATTTGACGAATTCCGGCGCACCCTGGAGAAGCGATTCGCGGATTTCCTTCTGGAAATCGTTGTCGTCGGAAGGGACGACTTTTTTCGGCAGCATGCCGATCGCCAGCGGCGGCAAATCCACCCTGGCGGTGGGCCGTTGGATGGGGGCGGCGCTGCCGTTACCGTTGCCGCCGAACACCGCGCCGCTGGGCAGGAAGATTTCGTTGAGCGAGTCGATCACGTCCCGGGGCGTGGCGGCGGCCTTGTTGAACAGGCGCAAGGCACCGGCGGCCTTAGCCTCTTCTTCCACGTCGCGGGTGTAGATGTTCGTGAAAACCAGGATCGGGATTTTCTCAAATTTCTTTTGAGCGCGAGTCTTCTTGAGAATCTCCGACCCGGATAATCCACCGGGCAGCAGCAGGTCGAGCAGCAGCGCGTCGGGGTTGATCGTGTAGAGATCGTGGAATCCGGTTTCGCCGTCGAGCGCGACTTCCACGTCGTAGCCGGCGGCTTCGATCTGGGTGCGGTAAATACCCGCGACGGCCTCGTCGGCGTCGATGATGAGGATCTTCTTGTTCACCGCTGGCGCGCCGAGTTGGGTCGCCTTGGACAGATCGCCGGGGATGCGAATCGTGCGGCGCGGCGGTGGGGCGACGGGTCCTGACACCGTACCCGGCTCGGGCGGTTTCGGCGGCGCGATAGGCACGGCGACTTCCATCATCGGAATGCTGACCGGCGCGTTCATCGCCGGTGGCTTCGGCGTGGCGGCGGGCGACGTTTTAGCGCGTGGCTGCGCCTGCAGCGTGCGGGGGAAGAGGGCGGTTTTGAGCGCGGTGAGGATTTCTTCCGGCTTCACGTCGGCGCGTTGGAAAACGCGGTTGGCCCCGGCGTCAAGCGAGGCCATTTCGTGCTCGGAACTGCCCTCCTTGTCGGCAGCCATCACGGCGATAAAGAGCGTCTTGAGTTCGTCGTGACTGCGGATGTCGCGCAACAGGTTCAGCCCGTCGATTCCCGGCCCCTGAAAGTCGATGAGGAGCGCGTCGAAGGAAAACCCGTACAGAATGTCCAGGCCCTTCGGCCCGTCGTTGATCGCTTCGACCCCGTAACCGGTGTTTTCCATCTCCTTGCGCCAGCGGCGCGTGGCAGTGTCCTCTGTGGCGATGACCAGCACGCTCTTGGGCCGGGCAAGCCGTTTGCCGCCGGGTTGGTCCACCGAGGTCATGGCGATTTCGCCCGGAGCTGTCGGGCTGGCCGGAGTGGAATCGGCAGCGGGGATGGGCGCGGTACCCCGTCCGAAGAGGCGACCGAGGAATCCACCGCGAGGGCTGTTGTCGGAATTGCTCATAGCTTTGCCTGCGTTCGTTTGCGTGCCTAGGGCAGTCTTTAGTCCTGTATATTCCACAGCGAAGCGGCCCGTTATTCACCGGGAAGCCCGTTTACCTGCGGTCCTCAGGATTAGAGCAAGTTTCTGGCCCAACTTGCAAAACCGCGCGTTTTGCTTGCAAGATACTGCCGGAAAAACGTTTGTAAGAAGCCATCGAACAGAGCGCTGGCATGTCCCCCGCCGCCGCGCGACGCAGCTTTCAGAATCCGCACTCGCCCCGACCCCGAGTTATCCGGCCACGATCCGTTCCAAGAACTGCCGCAGCGCCGCCGGGTCCGGTAAACGGTAATGCGCCCGCGTCGTCCCCCCGCCGATCTTGATCGACATCATCCCCGCCCCCTCCAGGCCGAACATGCTTTCGTCGGTCAGATCGTCCCCGGCGCAAACGACGCTCCGGTACTGTTTTTCCGCCAGGATTCTGGCCACGGCGATCCCCTTGCTGACCTGCGTCGAAACCGCTTCGACGATCTTCTTGCCGTGCCGCACCCGCACCGGGTCGTTGGACGTGACCGCGCCCAGTTCCTCGACCAGTTGGTTCGCTTTCCAGGTCCCGAATTCCGGGTCGGCTCCCCGGTAGTGCCAGACGAGCGAAGTGCGTTTTTCCTCCACGAAACTGCCCGGCGTTGCGCCTTCGGTCAGTTGCAGGATGGGGCGCACCTGCTCTTTCCAATCGTAGCTGGCCTGTCCGTCCAGGGTCTGCCATTCCCGGCTGCCCGGGAGCCGTTCCGTGGCACCGTGCTCGGCGATGAGGCCGAAGGGCCGGTCGCCGAACAGCCTTTGCAGATCGTCGGCGGAACGCCCGCTGATGATCGTCACATCCACTCCCGGGCGCGCTTGCAGGGATTCCAGCAGGCGCAGCAATTCGTCGCTCGGGGTGGCGGCAGCCGCGTCACGTTCGATCTCGCGCAACGTGCCGTCGTAGTCGAAGAAGAAACCGACCCTGTCTCCGGCGGCGAAGAGCCGCGTCAGTTCCCCCGCGACGGCGGACAGGTCGGACGTTCTCGGGGCCATGGGTGCAACCGGCGGCAGTCCCGCCAGTTCGTCGATGAACGAGGCCGCCCAGTGCTGCGCGTCGTGCTGTTTGATCCGTTCGCGCATCGGCTGGTTGCGCGCCTTTTTTTCCTCGGGGGACATCGCCAGCGCACGGGCGATGCTGTCGGCCACGGCCTGCGCATCGTAGGGATTGACGATCAGCGCGTTGAAAAGCTCCTCCGCCGCGCCCGCGAACTCGCTCAGGATCAGCGGCCCCGAATAGTCGCGCTGGCAGGCGAGATATTCCTTGGCCACGAGGTTCATCCCGTCGATGAGCGGCGTCACCAGCCCGGCGTCGGCGATGGAATACAGCGCGCACAGGTCCGCAAACTCGACCGAGCCGTGGATGAAATGGATGGGGCTGTTGTGCAGGGTGGCGTATTTGCCGTTGAGCCGCCCGACGCGCGATTCCACGTCGGCGCGGAGGTCCTGATAATCCTCGACGCCCTCCCGTGACGGCACGCTGACGAAGATAAATTTGATGTCGTCGCGGTTCTGGTGCTCGGACAGGTAACAATCGACGGCTTCCAACCGGTGCAGGATGCCCTTGGTGTAATCCATCCGCTCGACGGAAAGCACGATTCGCTTCCCCTGGAACGTTTGGCGGAATTTTTCTTGGAGCGGCGGGTGTTCGGGCTTGTCGAGTGCCTCCTCGAATTTGCGGGCGTTGATGCCGATGGGGTAAACGCCCAGCGACGCGGCGTGGCCGTCGGCGCAACGGACGCGGGTGGTCTCGGTTTCCACACCGAGGAGCCGCGTCGCCGCGCTGCGGAAATGCCGCAGGTAACCGAACGTATGGAATCCCAGCAAATCGGCCCCGAGCATCCCCTCAATGAGTTCGGAGCGACGCGGGTGGCAGCGGAAAACCTCGTAGGCAGGGAACGGCGTATGCAAAAAGAAACCGATCCGCAAGGTGGGCGACGCCCGGCGCAGCATCGCCGGGAGCAGGAGCAACTGGTAATCGTGGACCCAGACGATGTCGCCCTCCTTGGAGATGCTGAGGACCTTGTCGGCGAAACGCTGGTTGACCTCGCGGTAGGCCTCCCACCAGCCCGGCTCGTAGCGCAGGTAATCCGCCATGTAATGCAGCAGCGGCCAGACGCTCGAATTGGAAAACCCCTCGTAGTGCGCCTCGGCTTCCTCCGCGCTGAGAAACACGGGAATGCAGCCGTATTCCTCGACCAGTTGCTTTTCGACCTCCGCCTGCCGCTCCGGGGCCGTGACGCCGCCGGGCCAGCCGATCCATTGGATCTGGTATTGCTCGGCGGAAAGCCCTTCCAACGCCGCGACCAGACCGCCGGACGATTTGGTGATTTTGTCGTCGCCAACAGTGACAGGCAGGCGATTGGAGACGTTGATGAGCGTGGTAGGCATAAGGAACACTTCCTTATCGCGCGCTGGCGGGTTGCCGGGTCCTAGAATCCTTCCGTGTTTGCGGTGAACAACCGCTTGCCGCCCGCCGGATTTCGGCTCAATTGAGCCGTGCCCGACCTCCTGTCCGCCGAAACGAAAATCCTTTCCGTCTTCGAGCTGACGCGCTCGATTCGCTCGTTTTTGGAAAGCGAGATCGGGGAGGTCTGGGTGGAAGGCGAAATCTCCAATCACCGCCGCCAAAGCTCCGGCCACCAGTATTTCACGCTCAAGGACGACCGCTCGCAGCTTTCCTGCGTGCTGTTTCGCGGGGTCGCCCCGTCCCTGCCCGCCGGGGCCGTGCTGGCCGATGGCGTGCAGGTGCAGGTGTTCGGCGACCTGACGGTCTACGAGGCGCGGGGGCAGTACCAACTCGTCGTCCAGATCGTCCAGCCCAAAGGGTTGGGCGCGTTGCAAGCAAGGTTCGAGGCGCTCAAGCGCAAGCTCCAGGCGGAAGGACTCTTCGACGCCGACCACAAGAAACCGCTGCCGCCTTTCCCGCAGACCATCGGCCTCGTGACCTCGCCCACCGGCGCGGCGTTGCAGGACATGCTCAACATCCTCAAGCGGCGGGCACCGTGGGTGCGGGTGGTGGTCCATCCGGTGCGGGTGCAAGGGAACGGGGCCGCCGGGGAAGTCGTGCGCGCCATCGAGGATTTCAACCGCTGGTCGCTCGCGGGCGACGGCGCGGCCAAAGTGGACGTGATCGTCGTCGCCCGGGGCGGCGGCAGCATGGAGGACCTCTTCGAATTCAACGATGAAACCGTCGGGCGGGCCATCCACGCTTCGGAATTGCCGGTGGTTTCGGCCATCGGGCACGAGATTGATTTCACCATCGCCGATTTCGCGGCGGACCTGCGCGCCCCCACCCCGAGTGCCGCCGCCGAGTTGATCGTACCGGACACCGCCGAATTGCTGCGCCAGCTGGCGGCGGCGGGCCAATTCTTCAATCGTCAGTTGATCGAGCGGGTGTCCAGCGCCCGCGAGCGTTTGCAAGGGACGGCGCGCGGCACGTTCAACCGCGAGCCACGCCGACGGATCGAAGACGAACGCCAACGGCTCGATTCGCTCGAAGATTCCCTGGCCCGAGCAGCCAGGGCAACCGTGCAGGAACTCCGTTCCCGGCTCGACGAAAAGAACTACTGCCTGCGGATGGCGGGTCCGCAAAGCTCGCTCGACCTGCGCGCGCAGATCGTGCAAGCGCTCCGCGAAAAGCTCGCCGACCAGCTTTGCTGCCAGCGTGAGCGAATCCAGGCGCGGCTGCGGACCGCGGAAAGTCTGCTGCGCGTCCTCGGACCCCAGGCGACGCTGGAGCGTGGCTACAGCATCACCACCGACGAGGCCGGGGAGATCATGCGCTCGGTGGCCTCGACACGAGCCGGGCAACGTCTGGTGACCCGGCTGCACGATGGCACGGTCGTCTCTACCGTAGCCGCGTCTGGGGCATAAACCTGGAAAACAAACAAGCCGTACCGGTGAAGGTACGGCTTGTGAAAGTCGCAGCAACTAAAGTGAATTAAGTGCCCGGAGTCGGGAGCAGGACGGAGCAACCGGTCAGGCTTGTGTTCACGTTCGGGTCGAGGATGTTGATCTTCGTCGTGTTCTGCGAACTCGGATCGTAACCTTTGACCTGGCAGGACGAGCCCGTGCCGGTCAGGGTTTCCACCGTGCCGCTGTTATCCAGATGGATCACCACGGCCTTCGTGCCGCTCCACGTGCCGCCGATGGCGTTTTGAGTCTGGGTGTAGTTGCCCGAGGTATCAGCCGGACCATCGAAAACGATGGGCGAAGCCGGGTTTGAGGCGTCGCTGAGGCCCTCCATGTAAGCGTAGACGTTTTCGCCCGCCGCCAGCGTCTTGGAAGGCGTGCCGGTGTAAGGATTATCGATGATCCCGTCCGGGGTGATGCTCTTGTAAGCCAGCTTGTTGGCAAAGATCGCTTCCGAGTTGGTGTACGTCGGGAAGAGCGCCGCAAAGGCCTGGTTGGACTGGGTGGGGGTCGACAACTCGGCGGGAACCTTGTTTTTCGGATAAACGCCGTCGTTGTCGCCAGCGAACAGCTTGAGCGCCAAACCGACCTGCTTGGCCTGCGCCAACGCCTTGGTTTGTGCGCCACGGACCTGCACGCTGTTGAACACCGGCAAGGCGACGCTGGCCAAGATGCCGATGATGGTGATAACGACGAGCAGCTCGATGAGCGTGAACGCCGCCGTG
>CAXSED010000174.1:0-6901 GCA_964236475.1 uncultured Chthoniobacterales bacterium | reverse complement strand
AGACGATCCAGGCCTATCAGGGGAAGGTGAAGGACCTCGCCGAGAAGCTGGCGGAGATCCGGCGGCAACATTCCAACATTCGTTTCAGCACCGTGGATGAGAAGGGCCATCAGGTGGACCCCTTCGACGCGGAAATTGGAACCGCCCAGGGACAGGTCAACGAATACACGACCAAGATCGCCGGGCTGGCTAGCCAACTCAACCAAGTAGAGAAACTCAAGGGCGAGGAATTGATGCGCGCTTTGTCGACGCTCAACATCACCGATCCAACGGTGCAGACGATCCTGCCGAAATATCAGGAAGCGGTTTCCAGCGAAGCGCAGTTGCTCAACTCCGGCCTCGGGTCCCGGCATCCACGGGTGGTGGCGCTGCGAGCGACGCGGGACGTGTACACGAAGCAGCTCGAAGAGCAGATCAAGAGCATTCAACATTCGTTGAGCATCCAGTTGGAGATTTCCCGCAGCACGCTGGCGAGTGTCACCAAGCAGTTGGATGCGTTGCGCGACCAGCAGAGGAAGAACCGGGTCGACACCTTAGACTACGACCGTGTAAACGACGATTACATCAAGGACAAGGGTCTGCTCGAACAAACCCAGGTCGAGTACGACAAGCGGAAGATGAACACCGGCGTCCCGATCAAACCGGTGTCGATCATCAACCGGGCGGAACTGCCCAGCGGGCCTAGCAGTCCGCGCGTGCCGCTCAACATGGCAATCGGCACGTTGTTCGGCCTCGTCGTCGGGATTGGTCTGGCCTTCTTCATCGAATATCTCGACACGAGCGTCAAAACGATGGACGACGTGGAAACGATGCTCGGCGTGCCGGTGCTGGCCATCGTGCCCAAAAACATCAAGTTGCTGCACAAGCAGCCGACGGACGTACCGGACGCCGAGGCGTACCGCATCCTGCGCACGAACATCGAGTTCAACCGCAAGAGCGCCGATGCCAACACGATTTCCATGGTCAGCGGCGGCCCGGGCGAGGGCAAATCGACGACGCTTTGTAACCTGGCCTTCACCTGCGCGCAGGGCGGTTATTCCGTGCTGATCGTGGACGCCGATTTGCGCCGTCCCACGCAGCACAAGCTTTTCGAGATCAACAATAACATCGGGCTGACGAATTATCTGACGACGAACATCCCGTTGGACGAGGTCATCCTGCCCACGCAGGTGGAGAACCTGTCGCTGATGCCCAGCGGCATTCTGCCGGCGGACGCGGTGGGAATTCTCAATTCGCAACGCATGTCCGATATGATCTCGGAATTGAAGACGCGCTACGACATCATCTTCTTTGATTCGCCGCCGATCCTGGGCGTGAGCGACGGCGCGGTGTTGGCGAGCGAAGTGGATCAGTCGATCATCATCGTGCAGCATCGCCGGTTCCCGCGCGCGATGCTGCTGCGGGTCAAGCAGGCGATTCAGAACGTGGGTGGCACGGTTTTGGGTGTCGTGCTTAACAACGTCGATCTGCGCCACGACCCGAATTACGCCTATTACACGAGCTACTACGAATATTACGCGGTGCGCGCGCCGAAGGAAGTCGCCACGGCAAGCAACGGTTCCAACGGCAAACGGCCACCTGGCGGGTCGGTTCCGGTGCGTAATGGCGCGTCCGAATCTTCTTCCGAGTATTGATCACCCTCCCCCAATCCAAGATTCTACCAATGAGAACAACCCGTAGTTTCCTCTGTGCAGCAATATTTGCTGTGTCGGTCGTCACGGTGCGTGCGGATGCTCCGTTGCGCAAGGGCGACCAGTTCGACCTCCGTATCGGCGGCGTTCCTTCGGACGAAATGTCGGCGATCACTAGCAGCTACACCATTGACGGCGAGGGCTGTTTAAACCTTCCGTATATCAACAAGGTACAGGTGGAAGGCAAAACACCCAGTCAGGTGCAATCCATCATTGAGCAGACCTACGTCGAACGGGGGGTCTTCACGCATCCGACGATCACCGTCTCGATTGCTGCCGCGACGCGCCAGATTACCGTGGGCGGTGAAGTCAACAATAAGGGACGAGTGGCCTACACGCCGGATATGACCATCATGTCCGCCATCGGTGCGGCGGGGGACTTCAGCATCTACGCGAACCAAGCCAAGGTTCAGCTCACGCACGACGGCAAAGTGTCCGTTGTAAACTGCAAACATATTCGCAGCCATCCCGCTGAGGATATAAAGGTCTTTCCGGGCGACATGATCCAAGTGCCGCAAAGTTGGTACTGAGACACTCCCAACCCGTTGGCGGGTGCATCATTTTACGAAAGGGCTGATCTCGCAAGAGTTCGGCCTTTTTCGTTTTAATCGGCGGAAATCATCGTGCGGTGCCGCCAGAAATAATCGGCACCGGAATAAATCGTCAACAAGACCGCGATTCCGCTAACTGTCCAACCACCATAAATCCAAAGTTGTTGCCAGTGGAGGTCGAGGCCGCCCGGCAGCGACGACCCCACAAACTCCCGAAAGGACAACAGCACCAGAAAGAAAATTACGGTGGCAATTTGCCAGGAAGTTTTGTGTTTGCCGATAGGGTCAGCGGCCAACACCTGGCCCTTCGAGACCGCCAGCAGCCGCAGGCCGGTGATGAGGAATTCTCGCGTGATGACCACGATAGCTACCCAGGCCGGAATCGCCCGTAACGGCACGAGACAGACGAAGGCCGCCGCCGTCATAATTTTATCGACGAGCGGGTCCATCAGCTTGCCGAAATCGGTAATCAGAGAGTACCGCCGCGCAATCTCGCCGTCCACGTAATCCGTCACCGCCGCCAGCACGAACAAGCCGAGCGCCAAGGTGTGGTGGAACGGAAAGGTCGTGCTGACCACCGCGACGAACACGATGGTAAGAACCAACCGACTGACGGTGAGCCGATTGGGCAGGTTCATGCGGTGGCCGGTGAAGCGTCTCGTGGAACCGGGTGTTTCCAGATGGGCACGCGCTGTTTGAGCAAGACGACCAAGGCCTCTGCCGCCTCGAACGCCGGTCCCCGGTGCCCCGCACTGACGCGCAAAAACAGCGACGCCTCGGCCACCGGCACGAAACCGATCCGGTGGTGCAAGATCACCCCGAACAGGGGGAACCGCGCGGCGGTTTCATCAACGATTTTGGCAAGCTGGTGGCGCGCCATTTCCTGATGCGCCTCATAGTCGATCCCGGCGATGGCATCTGGGCCTTCCAGAGCGCGCACGACGCCGTAAAAGTCCACCACGCCGCCCGCGTCCCCGGAAAACTGCGGCGCGGGCGGCAGCAACGGGTCGAGCGTCAGGAGGATTTCCCGGTGGAGAGCAGTCATAAAACGTTTTTTGTTTTCACCGGGAGACTGCTACGGTGAAGCTCACAACGCAACACACGTACCCTTACTATTGATTATGGCAACCGCGACCGGCACCTGCGACATCGGATTGATTGGCCTCGCCGTCATGGGCGAAAACCTCGTACTGAACATGGAGAGCAAGGGCTTTTCCGTGGCCGTGTTCAACCGGACGACCTCCGTCACGGAGAAATTCGAGGAGGGCCGGGCGTCCGGCAAACACATCACCGCTGCCAAGACGATGGAAGAATTCGTCGGCGCGCTCAAACGGCCCCGCAAAGCGATGATCATGGTCAAGGCCGGGTCGCCGGTGGATGCCGTGATCGACCAACTCGTGCCACTGCTCGAACCGGGTGACCTCATCATCGACGGCGGCAACTCGCTGTTCACCGATACACAGCGCCGTTGCAAGGACCTTGCCGCGAAGAATATTCACTTCCTGGGCACGGGGGTTTCCGGTGGGGAGGAGGGCGCGCTCAAGGGACCGTCGATCATGCCCGGCGGGCCGAAGGACGCCTGGGACATCATCGCACCGGTGTTTACGAAGATCGCTGCACAGGTGGACGGCGAGGCGTGCTGCCGCTACATGGGGCCGGATGGCGCGGGGCATTACGTCAAGATGGTCCACAATGGCATTGAGTACGGTGACATGCAGCTCATCTGCGAGGCCTATGCCATCCTTACCCGGGTGTTGGGCCTCGGTCCCGAGGAACTCCACCAGGTTTTCGACCAATGGAACACCGGCGACCTCGACAGCTTTCTCATCGAGATCACCAGTCACATCTTTACCCACAAGGACGACCAGGGAGACGGCTACCTCGTGGACAAGATCCTCGACAAGGCCGGGCAGAAGGGCACCGGCAAGTGGACGATCATCAGCGCGCTCGATCTAGGCGTCGTGGTGTCTACGATCAACGCTGCTGTAGAGGCGCGCGTCACTTCGTCGATGAAAGACCAACGCGTGGCTGCGTCGAAGTTGCTGCAAGGCCCGCCTGACAAACCGTTTGACGGCGATAAACAGGGTCTCATCGACGCCGTGCGCGACGCGCTCTATGCCTCGAAGATCATCTCTTACGCACAGGGGATGGACCTGCTCGGCGCGGCGGGCAAGCAATACAACTGGAATCTGAGCTTCGGCGACATCGCCACGATCTGGCGCGGGGGTTGTATCATCCGGGCGCGTTTCCTCGACCGGATCAAGGAGGCTTACGACCGCAATCCGGGTTTGGGCAATTTGATGCTCGACTCATACTTCACAGACGCGCTAGCCAAAAACCAACCCAATTGGCGGCACGCCGTCTCAACGGCAACGGCTTATGGCGTGGCGGTCCCGGCGTTCAGCGCGTCGCTAGCGTATTTCGATAGCTACCGACAGGCACGGCTGCCCGCCAACCTGCTCCAGGCCCAGCGTGATTACTTCGGCGCGCACACCTATGAGCGCACCGACAAACCGGGCAGTTTTCACACGGAATGGCTCCAGGAGCACAAGAATCTGCCTACGCCCGAGAAGCTTAAAGACTAAGTGACGAAATCGTCAAAAATCGCGTTGACCAATAAAAGACCTCGCTTAATCTAATCGTCCCAACGCGCCACCTGACCCGCAAAGCCGGGTGGTGCTAATCGGCCCGAAAGTAAGATTTCCGGTTGACGTTCTTTGGACTCAAATCTACGGTGCGGTCCGCTCGAACTGAGAGCCCCTTCCGAGAGGAAGGCACGGAAAACCCGACTCTGCGGAGAAGGGCATGCGACACAGAAAACTTCAAAAAAGTCTGTTGACGCTTCCCGGTCACTCGGTAATGTGTGGGCCCGCTGAAAACGGGCTGAACTTCGCAAGAAGGAAGGCCCCAACCGACGATCTTCGGATCGAAGGATGCCGACAGAAAACTTAAAAAAGTCTGTTGACGACCGCCGGTTGAAACGTAAAATGTGGGCCCGCTCAATCTGAGCCACTCGCCGGTCAAACGGTGAGAGTCGAAAGCGAAAAAAGTTGAAACTTTTCAGTTGACGATGGTGTAAGGTTGAGAGAAGATGGGAGCCCGCTGCGAAGCGGTGATCCGGTTGAAGTTTGACCGGAATGAGTCGAAGCGAAACCGCCCGACTCGGTCTGCAAAGAAAGTTGAAACTTTCCTGTTGACCGTAGAAGTGAGTGCGGTAAGATTGATCCTCGCTCGTAAGAGCGGCCCGGTTCTTCCGGGTTTCGATCGTCAGAGAGGTGGATGAGGTGATCCTAAGCGGATGCCCGGCACTTCCGGCGACTCGATCATGTTCCTTTGAAAGTTTGGCTCTGATGACTCGACGCCAAGTGGCAGTGTGAGTCTGCGAATGAAGAAATCAGAGTGGGAGAAGGCAAAGATTGAATTGTGCGTTATTCGTCGGTTTCTTTGGTTTATTTAAAGATTGATTGATCGAGAACCGAAAGTCCGATTCCACTTTTAGCGAGTGGGTCGGCATTTAGGAATCGGTCAGAATTTGCCATCCTTAACCGGGTGGCTTCAGCTTTCTACGGAGAGTTTGATTCTGGCTCAGAACGAACGCTGGCGGCGTGGATAAGACATGCAAGTCGAGCGGGACTCGTAGCAATACGAGTTCAGCGGCGCAAGGGTGCGTAACACGTGGGCAATTTGCCGAGAAGTGGGGGATAGCTCGCCGAAAGGCGAATTAATACCGCATGTGACCAGGGATGACATCTTCCCAACGTCAAAGCCGGGGTAACCTGGCGCTTCTTGATAAGCCCGCGGCCTATCAGCTAGTTGGAGAGGTAACGGCTCACCAAGGCATTGACGGGTAGCTGGTCTAAGAGGACGACCAGTCACACTGGAACTGAGACACGGTCCAGACACCTACGGGTGGCAGCAGTCGAGAATTTTTCTCAATGGGGGAAACCCTGAAGGAGCGACGCCGCGTGGAGGATGAAGGTCTTCGGATTGTAAACTCCTGTCATTTGAGAACAAGTGCAGTCCAGTAACTATGGATTGTTTGATAGTATCAGAAGAGGAAGAGACGGCTAACTCTGTGCCAGCAGCCGCGGTAATACAGAGGTCTCAAGCGTTGTTCGGATTCATTGGGCGTAAAGGGAGCGTAGGCGGTCGGGTAAGTCGGATGTGAAATCCTGGGGCTCAACCTCAGAACTGCATTCGATACTGCTTGGCTAGAGGACTGGAGAGGTGAGTGGAATTCACGGTGTAGCAGTGAAATGCGTAGATATCGTGAGGAAGACCAGCGGCGAAGGCGGCTCACTGGACAGTTCCTGACGCTGATGCTCGAAGGCTAGGGGAGCAAACGGGATTAGATACCCCGGTAGTCCTAGCAGTAAACGGTGCACGTTTGGTTTGAGAGGATTCGACCCCTTTCGAGCCGGAGCTAACGCGTTAAACGTGCCGCCTGGGGAGTACGATCGCAAGATTAAAACTCAAAGAAATTGACGGGGGCCCGCACAAGCGGTGGAGTATGTGGCTTAATTCGATGCAACGCGAAGAACCTTACCTGGCCTTGACATGCATCTCTAAGTTGGTGAAAGCCAGCGAGCGTAGCAATACGCAATTTGCACAGGTGCTGCATGGCTGTCGTCAGCTCGTGTCGTGAGATGTTGGGTTAAG
>CAXSED010000173.1:0-6904 GCA_964236475.1 uncultured Chthoniobacterales bacterium | reverse complement strand
ATGCGCGTGACGATGTCCTGGCGCGTGCGGTGGACGAGTTCCTCGTTCTGCACGGACTGGCGGATGAGCGACATGATGCGGCGCACGTCCTTCTTAAACGCGCGGCGGATGTGTTGGTATTCGTTGGAGTGGACCATCGTGCCGATGCCCTCGCTGCTGAAGAGTTCGGCCAGCAGGGCTTCGTTGGCATGGCCGTCGAGCAGGTGGACGCGGGGAATGCCCTGGCGGCAGGCGCGCGCGGCGGCTTCGAGCTTGAGGCCGAGGCCTTTCTGTTCGGTCGAAAGACGGTGTTTCCTGACGAGATCGTCGGCCTCCTCGACGGAAAGCTGGCGCACGAGGCTGCCGTCGGATTTCAGCGCGCCGTTCTCGCACAGGAAGATGATCTTCGCGGCGCGCAGGGCGTCGGCGACCTCGACGGCCACGGTGTCGGAATTGATGCGGTAGGTCCTGCCGTCGCCGTCGAAGCCGAGCGGTGGGAGCACGGGAATCATGCCCTGGTCCAGAAAGAGTTGCAGGCTGGCGGCGTCGACGCGGTCGATCTTGCCGGTGTACTGTTGATCGACGCCGCCGAGGATGCCGGCGGGGTAGGCGATGACGGCGTTGGCGTAGACGGCGCGCAGGTCCACGCTGGTGAGGCCTTCCATAATCTCGTGCGTGATGCGCGTGGCGGCGTCGAGGCTGATCTGGAGCGTCGCCTCGTCGGTGATGCCGGAGCCGTCGGAATTGGAAACCGGCGTGCCAGCGGCGGCGGCGCGGGCCTCGATCTGGTAGCGCGCCCCGTGGACGATGACCACCTTGATGTTGAGCGAGCGCAGCACCGCCAGATCGAGCAACACGTTGGAGAAGTTTTCTCCGTCCACGATCTCGCCGTCGATGGCGATGACAAACGTCTTTTCCCGGAAGCGGGGGATGTACTGGAGGATACCTCGGAGGTCGGAAACGTGCATGGGACGAACCGCACGTTAGCGGCATTTGCGGAAATTTTTAGGCGGAAATCACAAAAATTTTGCGGGCGTCTCAACGGAAGGCGATGTCAGCCCAACAGGCGGTGGACACGGCGGATGCGGGGGGCGCGCCTGCGGCGGGAACGGACCGGACACTGAGCAGGATCTGGCCTGTGTCGTTGAAGGGTAAGGCACCCTGGAACCGCACGGGCAGGCGGTCGCGGGGAACCCCGGGATCGAAACGGCGGCTCCACAGCAACGCCGGAGGCAGCGAGTTCGACAGGAGCACGAGACGGAACTCGACGACAACTCCCGGCGCGGGCACGGGCGGCAGGGCGCACCGGCCACTGATCGCGCGGCTCTGCGCGGGGATGTCGAAGATCAAGCAGCCCGGGGCGTCGATTTGCAGGAAGGGCTGGCCGTTGACCTGCGTGTGATGCGCGCTCCCGGCAGGCTTGACCAGGATGGGTGCGGCACCGAGTACATCGTGCCAACGGGTCGGGTCGGGCGGAGCGTTTCCGGGTGTCGGGAGGTCGTCCGCCATGGTGGAGCCGTTGAGGTAAATGTTCCAGTGAGGATTGCATTGGAGCCAGGCCCACTGGCCGGGGCGAACGTTGGCGACCTGCCGCGCCCACTGGCGGTCCGGGCGGGCGGGGCAGCGTAAATCCACGGCGGCGGATAACGCCGAGAGGGCGAGCGCGCCGCCGAGCGCCATCCGTTGCCAGCCCCGGGCGGTATCGACGAAAAGGAGCAGGCTCCACACAAGCATCAACCGGGGCAGGTAAAGGTAGCGATCCTCTTGCAGAATCGGCAGGCACAAGTCGATGGTTTTGACGAAACGCAACGCCCCGCCCAGAATCATCAACGCGCCGAACAGGGCAAAGCCGATGGCCGGCTTGCGCAGGGCGGGATTGCGGCGAACCAAGCTGATGAGCAACGCCGCAAAACCGGCGAGCAGGCCGAGCGCGAGAAACGATGGAACCCAGGTTTGTGAAAGTTCGTTGCCGAACAGCAGCACGCCCACCCATTTCGAGCCAAGGAACACGGCCCATTGCCCGGCAGTGGGCAGCACGTTGGGATCGACCGGCTGCCGGTGATGAAAGATCCCCTGGACCGCGCCGGTGGCCGCCGCCACGCCCAGACAAAGCAGGCTCCAGCGCGAGCGGTTCCACGCCAGCCGCAGAGCGAACAACGGCGTGCAGAGCGCGACGATGGGACTGCTCAAACCAATGAGCGCGAGTATCCCCACGTCCCACGCGGCGCGTCCCCGGAGTTGTGCCGGGTCGCCTTCGAGGAACATCAGCAGCGGCACCAACGCCAGGAACCAATGCACGCTCGCCAGATTGCCGAAGGATTCGCCCGTGCCGCGCACCATCAGCACGATGGCAAGCGCGAACCAGAGTTTGTGCGGCAGCCGGATGCCGGGTCGAAACAAGCGGGCGGTCACGGCGAGGAGCAGAGACAGCGAGAAATACGCGTACGCCGCCGGTTGGACCGCGAGCGGCAGCGTGCCTGCCAAGAAAGCCACGAGACGCGGGATCAGGTGCAGATAACCGGAGTATGGGCGGAGAATCGCGTGCCAGCCAAAATTGTAGTTTTGACCGAAAAACACCGGGCCGTCCTCTGCTTCAAACTGGGGATGGAACAGCGTGTCCGGTCGGCGCAAGGCCACGGCTAGCAAGACGAGCAGCAACGCCGTGCCCGGGCGCTCGAACCAGCGCAAAACGGGTGGCGGGTCGGCGGGCGGTTTCGTCCCCGGAGTGGAGGCGAGGACGGCGGGGGCGGGCATCGGAGCAGTGGTAGCAGATCACAAGCCACGCAGTTGGTGGTTGTCGGGTCGCTTCGCGCTGAGTATGTTGCGATTCGTGATTGGCGATTCACCGGCTTTGACAACATTTTGCGGGATCGCTACCCCCGCCTTCGTTTTTCGCGAGGCCAGCCTTTTATGAAATCCTCTGCTGCCCCCGGCGGCGACCTGCGCGCGAAGATTTCGCGCCTGCTCGCCTCGCCCAAATACCAGCCGCTCGACAAGGTCGAATTGACCAAGAAACTCGGCCTGAAGGCGGACGACCGCCCGGTGCTCAAAGAACTGTTGCGCACCATGGAGCAAGAAGGAGCGGTCGCGCGCATCAAGAAGGACCGGTACGTGAAGCCCGACACGGCGGATTTGTTTCCCGGCGTGATCCATTTCAACGACAAGGGTTATGCGTTCGTGATCAGTGAGACGCCCGGGCAGTCGGACCTGTTCATCACGGCGGAAAATACGTGGGTCGCGCTGCACGGCGACAGGGTGCTGGCGCGGGTCAACCGCGAGGGATTCGTGGACGCCAAGGAGCGGCGTTACCGTGGCCCTGGGGCGGGTCAGCGACGGGAGGGGCGCGTGATCCGAATCTTGAAGCGGGCGAGCGAAACGGTGGTCGGCACGCTCCAGAAATCGAAGCAGTTTTTCTACGTGGTCGCGGATGATCCGCGCTTCATTCACAACGTCTACGTCCACCCCGAGCAGACGGTGCTGCCCAAGCAGCCGGACATCGGCGACAAGGTGGTCGTGCGGCTGGAGCCGTGGGAGATGCGGCACGTCAACCCGGAGGGCAAGATCATCGAGGTGCTTGGCCCGGCGGCCAAGGCGGGCGTGGACATGCTGTCCATCATTCGCAAATATCACTTGCCGGAAGAGTTTCCGCGCAACGTGATGGAAGCGGCCAAGCAGATTCCCGAGGCCGTGGACCCGGTGGAAGCCGACCGGCGCGAGGATTTGCGGCAGGATTTCATCATCACAATTGATCCCGACGACGCGCGGGATTTCGACGACGCAATCCGGGTGGAGGAGCTACCCGGCGGCGGGTGGCGGCTGGGAGTGCACATCGCGGACGTGAGCCATTATGTGCCCGTGGGAGGGGCACTCGACCGGGAGGCGTTCGAGCGTGGCAACAGCGTGTATCTGGCGGACCGCGTGATCCCGATGCTGCCCGAGCGGCTGAGCAACGGGGTGTGCTCGCTCAAGCCGAACGTGGACCGACTGACGTACTCGGTCTTCATCGACTTCGGGCGCGGCGGGGCGATCAAGAACGTGCGGTTTGCGCGGACGGTGATTTGCAGCAAGGCGCGGCTGACGTATCGGGAAGCGTTTGCGCTTTTGCAAGGACCGGCGAAGGCATCGCCGCTGGCGGGCGCGCTGCACGGGGCGTGGCGGCTGGCGTCGCTGCTGCGCGAGAACCGGTTCAAAAATGGGTCGCTTGACCTCGACATGCCGGAGGTGAAGGTGCATCTTGATAAGAACGGAAAGCCGGTGAAGTTGGAGAAGATCGAGAACGATATTTCGCACCAGCTTATCGAGGAATTCATGCTCGCGGCGAATGAGGTCGTGGCGCGCGAATTGAAGAACCGGCAGGTGCCCGCGCTTTACCGCGTGCATGAAGACCCGGATTCGGATCGGTTGTTGGAATTCCGCGATTTTGCGGCGAGTTACGACTACCGGGTGGGCGATCTCACGCACCGGCCCGAGATGCAGAAGCTGCTGCGGATCGTGCGCGGGCAGCCGGAGGAAGAGGCGATCAAACTCGGGTTGCTCAAGAGCCTCAAGCGCGCCATTTACGACGTGCTGCCGCAGGGTCACTACGGCCTGGCGAAAGTGAACTACACGCATTTCACCAGCCCGATCCGGCGGTACGCCGATCTGGTGGTGCATCGTGCGCTGGCGTTGCTGACGGGCGACGAAAAGCGGATGCGCGTCAGCACGGGCGACCTGGGCGTGGTGGCGGCGCATATTTCGAGCACCGAACGCGTGGCGGCGGACGCCGAGCGCGAGTCGGTCAAGCTCAAGAAACTGGAGTATTTTCAGAACCTGTTGCACGAACGCCCGGCGGACGAGGACGGCGCGCCGACGACGTTCCCGGCGGTGGTGGTGGACGTGCGGAATTACGGGTTGCTCGTGGAGTTACCCGAGTTTGTGTTGAGCGGGTTGATCCACGTTTCCGAACTGGACGACGATTTTTACCAGTTCGACGCGGTGCGGCTGCGGTTCGTGGGTAAGCGGCGCAAGAAGATTTACGGGATCGGCGACCATCTCCGGGTGGAGGTGGCCAACGTGGACACGTTCAAGCGGCAGGTAGATTTCCGCATCGCGGCGGAAGCCGAGGACGAGGAACTCAAGCTGCCCGTGCGGGTAGAGCCGGGGAAATATTTCGGCGCGCCGAGACGAAAGAAAGGGCGGTAAGTATCTCCTCACAACCCGCCGAGCACTTTCTGCAACGCCGCGGCCGCATCGATCAATCCGTAACCCGTTACCGGGCTATACCCAGTTCCCGTTTTGTTGACGAACGTGCCGGTCCCTGCGGTTTTGACACCGCGCTCCAGCACGCGCGCCTTGACCGTTGCGCCCGCCAACAGGTCCGCCGAGTTGCCGCCCGCGTTCAGCTTGGCCACGTCGCGGTCGATGCCGAAAGCCAGCGTCGCGCCGGGTTTGAACGACTCGGAGGCAAAGGTCAGCGTCAGTTTGGCGAGGGCTGTTCCCGTGCCGGTGAGCGATGCCGTCACGCTGCTTGCCGCGACGGTGCTGCCCGTGTGGCTGATCGTCAACGGAAATCCGGTCACGATGTTCGGGTCGAACTGTTCGCCCGCGCCGCTGAGGTCGATCACCACCTTGTGCAATTCGCTCGCCTCGGGGCCACTGAAACCGAGCTCGAAAAACGCCTTGTCAAAGGCTGAATAATCACTGGAATCGCCGGCTGCCGTGAGCGTCGCCGTGTACACTTTGTTGGCGTCGGTGGCGACCGCCTGAGACATCGACGGGTCGAGATCGTGCGCGGCCGCCGTGCTTTGGAGGGCCGTGCGCACCTGCGTGTCGGTGAGCGATCCCGGACCACCGCCCGCCTGGAGCAACAGTGTGGCGACTCCGGCGACATGCGCGGCGGCGGCGCTGGTGCCGTAGAAATTGGGCAGGCCGTCGCCATCCGTGTCCGCGCCGGGCGTGGCGGGGAAGAACGTCGTGTCCACGCCGTCCACCGCCGCGAACGACGGCTGGAATCGGGTGACCGGAACGGGCAGCCGGTTGCCGTTGTCGTCGAACGAAATCGTGACCGGACCAATGGACCCCTTGTCCTCCGGTTCGGTGAGATCGTTGTAAGCAAACGCCGCCACGGCATCCGCGCCGGGGGCGGCGGCGTGACCATAAATCGACGGCGCGTTGTACGGGGTGAAATGGTTGGCGCGGAAAGACCCCTCCGTGCGGACGAGGTAGCGCAGACGCGCCGCCTGCTGCAAACCATCGCCGCGCCGGGCGATGGCAAGCTGGTAAACGGCGTTCGACTTGTTCGCGCCGAGCGGCAGATCGACGAGCTGGATTGCGTGGCCCATCTTTTGGCTGTCCTCGGTGCCGCTGAGGTCGGGCAGATAGTTCCCCTGGGCGTCGAAAACGAGCAGGCTGTAGGTGGTGCTCACCAGGCCTGGTACCCACGGGTCGTCCCACTGGAAGTTCAGCGTGGTGGGCGCGCCTGCGACGAAGACTTTTTGCGCCAGGGCAACGTGCCCGGCGCGGGCGTTGAAGCTGTGAAACCCGCCCGCCGTCAGTTCATCGGGCACCTGGTCGAGTTTCAGATTCCCCTTTGCGCTGGCGCGGGCCACGTCGTCCGCGATCAGGTTCAGAGCGGCGTCGTAGGTGCCGTTCGCGCCCTGGCTCCCGGCGGCGGAGTAATACAACACTTTCCGTCCGGCGAGGTTGGAGTTGTGGACCACGTCATCGACGGCCTGCGCCGCCGGGCCATCGGAAAAGAAGGGTTCTTCGTCGAACACGGCATCATCCACGATCACGTCACAGGGCGCGGCGGCGTTCGTGCGCAGGGCGCGGATGTTGGCGGCCAGCGCGGCGGGCGTCGCGCCGTTGGTGCAAAACGCCAGCGAGGCGGCGGGCGCGAGGTCGTGGACGATCTGGAGCATGGCCCGGCCCTCGTCGGTGTTGGCGG
>CAXSED010000172.1:0-6941 GCA_964236475.1 uncultured Chthoniobacterales bacterium | reverse complement strand
GACGCCGCCGTGCTCGCCCAACTAGCGCAGATCGCCGCCGGGGCCATCGAGAACGCGCGGCTCTACGAGGAACTGCGCGCCAACGACAAGCGCAAGGACGAATTCCTGGCCATGCTGGCGCACGAGTTGCGCAACCCGCTCGCCGCCATTCGCAACGCCGTCGCCTTGGGCAGCCACGACGCCGACGCCGCCGACGTGGCCTGGAGCATGGAGGTGATCCACCGCCAGACCGGCCAGCTCAACCGGCTCATCGACGACCTGCTCGACGTGTCGCGCATCACCCAGGGCATGGTGCAATTGCGCAAGGAATTGCTCGACATTGCGGAGGTGCTCCGCCGAGCCGTGGACGCGGTGCGCGGGCTGGTGGACGAGCGTCGCCATGCGCTCCACATCCTGCTGCCGCCCGATCCCTTGTCCCTGGAAGGCGATCCCGTGCGCATGGAGCAGATTTTCGTCAACCTCCTGACGAACGCCGCCAAGTACACGGACCACGGCGGGCGCATCTCCCTGCAAGCCGCGCGCGAGAACGGGCACGTGGTCGTCAGTATCCGGGACAACGGCGTGGGCATCCCGCCGGACAAGCTGCCGCACATGTTCGAGTTGTTCGCGCAGGGGAACCGCTCGCTGGCGCGCAGCGAGGGCGGCCTGGGCATCGGGCTGACGGTGGTGCGCGCGCTGACCCAGATGCACGGCGGCAGCGTCCACGCCACCAGCGAGGGACCGGGCCAGGGCAGTGAGTTTGTCGTGCGGCTGCCGGCAATCCCCGCCCCCGTCCCGCCCGCTGCCGCGCCGGTGGCGGCCACGGACGCCGGGACCCCGGAGGCAGCCAAGCCCGTGCGCGTGCTGGTGGTGGACGACAACGTGGATTCCGCCCGCGCCACGGCAAAAATCCTCGCTCGCAACGGCTATGACGTGCAGGTGGCCTACGACGGACCGTCGGCGGTGGAAAACGCCATTTTGCACCAACCCGCGTTCGTATTTTTGGACATCGGCCTTCCCGGCCTGAACGGCTACGAGGTGGCCGTGCGCTTGCGCCAGGAACCGGGGTTCAAAGAAGTGATGCTGGTCGCGGTGTCCGGCTACGGCGAGGAGGGCGACCGCCGCCGCTCCCGCGAGGCCGGTTTCGACCAGCACCTCGTCAAGCCGGTCGATCCCCTCGTGCTGTTGAAGCTGATGCGCGGGTGAGCGGTCACGCGGCCTGCCGCCATTGGCTGGCGTTCAATCCGAACGCCTCCGCCAGCAACGAATAGCTGCGTTTCCGCCAAGCGTGGTCGTGCGCCATGGTCGTGACCATGAGTTCGTCCGCGCCGGTTTCGGCGACGAGCGCATTCAGCCGGGTGCGCACTGTCACCGGGCTGCCGACAAAAATCTTCGTGCGGTAATCCGCCACGAACTCGCGCTCGGGTCGGGTCCACGGATGGTTCTGCGCGTCCTCCAGACTCGGCAGCGGCGTGAACTGTCCCTGTGCCCGACGCACGGCCCACAGGTCGAGCGTTCCGGCGAGCACGTCGGCCTCGGCGTCGGTCGGCGCGACGAGGGCGTTGACGGTCAGGATCAGGTGCGGCTTCTGGAGCCGTCCGGCGGTCGGGCGGAATCCCTCGCGGTAGGCCCGGGTGGCGTATCCGACCCAGTCCGCGCTGAAATGATGCGCGAACGCGTAGCCGAGACCCATCTCCGCCGCCAGCCGCGCCCCGTAATCGCTGCTGCCGAGCAGCCAGACGGGCGGCAGCGGCACGTCGTCGGGCAGGGCGCGTACCGTGCGCAGCGGGTGGTTCGCCGGGAACGGGATTTCGCCGCCGAACATCAGCAATTCGTCGAGCAATTCGGGAAATTCGTCGCCCGTGCCGGATTTCGTGCGGCGCAGGGCCATGGAGGCGCGACCGTCGGACCCGGGCGCGCGGCCCAACCCGAGGTCGATGCGCCCGGGATGCAGCGCGGCCAAGGTGCGGAACGCCTCGGCGATGCGCAGGGGCGAATGGTTGGGCAGCATGATGCCGCCGCTGCCGACGCGCATCCGCTCCGAAACGCTGGCGAGGTGGCCGATCAACACTTCGGGTGAGGTGGAAACGACGCTGGGCAGGTTGTGGTGTTCGCTGACCCAGTAGCGGTGGAACCCGAGTCCGTCGGTGTGCCGCGCGAGGTCGAGCGAATTTTGCAGGGCCTGAGTCCCGGTCGAGCCGGCGCTCAGCGGCGAGAGATCGAGCACGGAAAGAGGGAAAGACATGAGGGAATATACCACAAGAGCCGTCCGGGCACAGGGATCATGCTTGATCCGTCCGTGCCTTTTTGACAGAATTCTCCGTGCCGTTTTTCTCCGCGCCGCCAAACCGCTTTAGACGAAGCACCTTCGCCTTATTTTGCGATATTCGTTCGTCTACTTCGTGTTAGGTGTCTTCGCACCATGCCGCTGCCTGAACTCACCATCTTCAGCAACCGCCAGCAGGTTGTCACCGTTGCCCGAGACATTCTTGAGGGTCGTTCCGGCGTCATTGAGGGTTCGCGTCTGCTTGCTTCACTTTCTCACTGCATCGGTGTCGGCGAGTTCGACGCCGATTTCCTGCCCTTTGTCGGCATCGACAGCGAGACCGATCATCTACCTATCGGAGAGGTTCGTCGTCATTGGGCTGCCGACGCACTCGCCACGAAGGACGCCGAGCTTGCGGTAGCAGAGGCTTTCTATCGCCAGCGAGCTTCCGCGGCTTGCGCGCGTCTTATCGCCCGCTTCGCCGACCAGAAGCCTCCTGTGAGCGCGTATGACCACTACACCCCAGACACCTAACCACGCGTTCCAGCGAACAGTCATCGGCGGTGGAGTCTGTTCCGAGGTCCACGCTTGACTTCGCCGCTGCCTGTCGCTGATCTTGGATTCGTTAGGCGTTGCATTCACGCTCCATTCTATGCAACAATCATCCAAGGGCGCACTTCGGGAGATGCCTCGGTTTGTGCGCATCATCTGTGCCGTTATCGGAGCGTTTCTCGTGTTGCTCGGTATCTACGCCATCTTTGTTATACGTCCTTTCGGGTGGCAGCAGTTGGGAGTGGTACTTGGCCTTTTCTGCTCGGGCGGCGGTTTCTTGGAGGGTGCCGTCTCTGCACGGTGGCTGCTGGTGACCACTTGGTTCTAGCCATGGTCTGCGCCCCGTCGCCTAACCAGGTGCTCCAACCACCGCCGGGGCGGGCGGCGTTCCCGGCGAACTCTGGGCTTGTTTTCGCCCCGGTGGCGGCTGAGCTTGGATTCGTTAAGCCAACACCAATATGACCAATATGAACTCGCCACACGTCGAGCCCTCCTTACCGCAAAAGGCGCATCCTGCTGACACTGTCGCAGAGTGGCAGCAACGCGGCGTGACCCGCGCGATGTTGTACTGGTTTGTGCTCACCTGCTCTAGCGTGCTCGCCTGCGGCACTACCGCTTGGCTCGTGGCGTATGTCGGGGGAGTTGCTCACCCAAACTTGACTGGCAGCTTGGCCTTTGGGTTCTTCGTTTCGGGCTTTACTGCTGTGCGAGTGACTTACTTCCAAGCGGTGCGTGAGGCTCAGCGCCACCACTCAAAATCTCCGGCCTAAATATGCGCTCCAGCAGACGCCGGGGAAGCGCCCGGCCTTTTTTCCTTGCGCTGTTTGCCGCCGCTGAGCTTGAGATCGTTAGGCGAACCCAGCCTTGATTGCCTTGAAGATCCTCGAAACCACGCGGCTGAGCTTGCGCGAGTTGCACGCCGAGGACGCGGCGTTCATCCTCGCACTCGTCAACGAGCCAGCGTGGCTGCGCTTCATCGGGGATCGCGGCCTTCGGACCCTGGGAGCCGCCCGGGATTACATCCTCAACGGGCCGGTAGCCATGTATCGCCGACTGGGCTTCGGGCTGTGGTTGGTCGAAGCACGGGAAACTGGGGCACCCCTGGGAATCTGCGGCCTGATCCAACGTGAAACGCTGGCCGACATCGACCTCGGCTTCGCCTTTCTTTCCGCGCATCACCGCAAAGGCTATGCCTGCGAGGCCGCGACCGCGACCATGGCTCATGCCAAGGCCGCGTTCGGTCTCTCCCGGCTGGTCGCCGTGGTCTCGCCGGACAACGAGGGATCGTGCCGACTGCTGGAAAAGCTCGGGTTCTCCATGGAACGGATGATCCGTCTGTCGGAGGATGCGCCTGCCGTCCGGTTGTACGCGGCCAACCCCTGACCTTTTTTTCCGTCTCTCTTCGACCAACGGCCTTTCACCCCCGGACCGGCGATTCAACGGTGACATGGCCGCCGACGCACCTCCCGCCCACCCCGCCGTTCAGGCTTGCAAACGCTGGCTGCTCAGCGACCAGCAAACCACCGGCGAACACGACGGCCCCTCCGCCCACAAGGATGTGCACGAGCACGCCTGGTGGCAGGTCATGTGCCTGACGGGCGTCGATTATTTCTCCACCCTCGGCTACCAGCCCGGCATCGCCGCGCTCGCCGCCGGGGCGCTCTCGCCGATTGCCACCCTCGTGCTCGTGCTGCTGACGCTCTTCGGCGCGCTGCCCGTTTACCGGCGCGTCGCCCGCGAAAGCCCGCAGGGCGAAGGCTCCATCGCCATGCTCGAACACCTGCTCACCTGGTGGAAGGGCAAGCTCTTCGTCCTGACGCTGCTTGGCTTCGCGGCGACCGATTTCATCATCACCATCACCCTGTCCGCCGCCGACGCCACGGCCCACCTCGTCGAGAACCCATACACGCACGGGTTCATGGCGGGCCACGCGATCGCGGCGACGTTGATCCTCATTTCCCTGCTGGGCGCGGTGTTCCTGAAAGGATTCAAGGAGGCCATCGGCATCGCCGTCGCGCTGGTAGGCGTGTACCTGCTGCTCAACACGGTCGTCATCGCCATCGGCCTGGAACACGTTCTCTCGCATCCGCACCACTTCGTGGATTGGAAACAATCTCTCTTCGCCGCGCACGGCAGTCCGTTCGCCATGATCGGCGTCTCGCTGCTCCTGTTCCCGAAACTCGCGCTCGGGCTGTCCGGCTTCGAGACCGGCGTGGCCATGATGCCGCTGGTCCAGGGCGAACCCGGCGACGATCCCGCCAGCCCCAAAGGCAAGACGCGCTTCACCCACCGCTTGCTCACCTCGGCGGCGCTCATCATGAGCGTTTTCCTGCTGAGCTCTTCGCTGGTGACGACCCTGCTCATTGCCCCGGCGGACTTCCAACCCGGCGGACCCGCCAATGGCCGCGCGCTGGCGTTCCTGGCGCACAAGTTCCTCGGCAACGGTTTCGGCACGGTGTACGACCTGTCCACGGTGGCGATCCTGTGGTTCGCCGGGGCGTCGGCGATGGCCGGGCTGCTCAATCTCGTGCCGCGCTACCTGCCGCGCTACGGCATGGCCCCGGAGTGGGCGCGCGCGTCCCGCCCGCTGACGCTCATTTACATCGCCATGGCGTTCACGGTGACGCTCATCTTCCACGCCGATGTCGATGCCCAGGGCGGGGCCTATGCGACCGGCGTGCTCGTACTCATGACCAGCGCCGCCGTCGCCGTGACACTCTCCGTCCGCCGTGAGAAAGGCGGCTGGAAACCGGCGGCGCTCGGGGCCGCGCTCGTCGCGCTGATCTTTGCGTATACGACGGTCGTCAACGTGATCGAGCGTCCCGACGGCGTGAAAATTGCCGTGTTCTTCATCGGGGCTATCGTGCTGCTCTCGCTGCTCTCGCGGGTGTGGCGCACGACCGAACTGCGCGTGGGCAAAATCACCCTCGACGAAGCGGCCCGGCGTTTCATCGACGAGGCGAAGCACGACGGCACCATCCGCCTGCTGGCCAACCATCCCCACCACTGCGACGACGCCGAGTACCAGGAACAGGAAAAAGAGGCGCGCGACAACCAGAACATCCCGGCGGAAGACCCACTCCTCTTTCTGGAAATCTACGTCCGCGACGCCAGTGAGTTTTCCGCCGATCTGGATGTGACCGGCGTGGAGGTGGACGGCCACCGCATCCTGCGCGGCTACAGCGCCGCCGTGCCCAACGCCATCGCCGCGCTGATGCTTTACCTGCGCGACCAGACGGGCACGGTCCCCCATGCCTATTTCCATTGGGGCGAGCGCAACCCGCTGCTCTATCTGATCCGCTACATGCTCAGCGGCCAGGGCGACGTGGCCCCGCTGACCCGGGAAATTCTTCGCCAGGCCGAGCCGGACCTGACCCGCCGCCCGGCGGTCCACGCGGGGATTTGATCCTCTCATCTGGTGAGCAACGAAGACACGCTGGCGGCCCACGTCGATGCCGTGCGCGCCTGCGTGCGTTGCCCGAAGATGCGCCGACCGGCGGTGCCGGGCTACCCCACGGTCAGCCGAGCGATGCTCATCGGGCAAGCGCCGGGCAGGCATGAACCCGTGAAAGGCAGGCCGTTCGCGTGGACGGCGGGACGCACCCTGTTTTCGTGGTTCCGGCAGCATTGCGGCATCGAAGAGGAACGGTTCCGGCGCACGGTCTACATGACGGCGGTGTGCCGATGCTTTCCCGGCGAAAATGCCACCGGCGGCGACCGCGTGCCCGACCGCACGGAGATCGCCGAGTGCAGCCGGTGGTTGCGCGCGGAGTTCGAGATTTTGCGGCCCGAACTGGTTATCCCGGTCGGGCGGCTGGCCATCGTGCAACTCCTGCCGCCCGCACCGCTGACCGAAATCATCGGGCGGACGTTCCGGGCCGAATACGCCGGGCACGCGTGCGACGTGATCCCCCTGCCGCACCCGAGCGGCGCGTCGCCGTGGCCACGCATCGAGCCGGGGCTAAGCCTGACGCGGCGTGCGCTGGAACTCATCCGCGCGCACCCGGCATTTCCGGCGGCGGATTAAAGGTGGCTGGCGACCTCCGAAATCAGAAAATCTAGAGCCCGGCGGCGGCCAGCGCGGCGGGCAGCGGTTTCGGGCCGTCGTGCTGGCCGAGGGAGGCGTCCACGTCTTCCAGGCGGC
>CAXSED010000171.1:0-6953 GCA_964236475.1 uncultured Chthoniobacterales bacterium | reverse complement strand
AGTTGCCACTGGCCGTACTCGACGCGGTAGAAAAGGTGCAGGACGTGCCAGCCTTCCTGCGGCACGACGGGATCGAAGGGATGGTCAGTGGTCACGTCCTGTGATGGTAGTTCCGGCTGCCCTCAGGTTCAAGGAAGGATCGCATCGCGGTTGCGTCCGCTCCGAATCCCGGCGAACGGCCAGTGGATGAGAAAATCCGTCGTGAGGATTCCCCGCCGAAGCCGCGCCTGGACACCGCACGTCGCCAACCCGGCCACTTCAGGCGCCGAGCTTCAGGTCGAAATATGGCAGGTGATTTCCATCCGCTTGCCCAGGTAAAAGCGGTGCGCCCCATGACGCCACACGCCCGAATCGAGTTGCAACTGCGTGCAGCCCGCCTCCCTGGCCATGTCGGCGAGCCAGTCGAAGAGATGCCCGCCGTATCCTTTGGATTGATCCGCCGCCCGCGTCGCCAAATCGTCTACATACAGGAAGCAGCCTGCGGAGAGTTTTTCACTGACGCGAAATCCGGCCACCGCCCGGACCACTTCGTCCGCTTCCAGAAAAGCCAACTGATACCCCCGCGTCCGTTGTCGTTCGACCCGAAGCACAAATTCCTCCTCGCCGTCGAGATGTGGACGCAGTTCCCTCATCACCGGAAAACAACGGGCAATGTCCTCCCGATCCGTCGCCAAGCGGATGGCGAAACCGGCACGCACCACGTTAAGGGGGCGTGAAATTAACCACTTTCGTGAATGCCTCGTCCTTGGCGGCGGTGGCGGGATCGGTGCGCCAATTCTCGTATGCGAAACGCAAGGCCGCGCGGTCCAGAGCGTTGGAGCCGCTGGCTTTGGAGAGGTAGATCAAGTCCACCAGTCCGGCTTTGGTCCAACGCACACCGACCGTGCAGGCTCCCTTGGGCAGTGGCTGGATCGCCAAGGCTTCCTTGGGGTACGACGGATCGGCGATTCCCACCGGCAGCGCAAGACGCTTCTCGGCCAGCCGACGCTGTTCGTCTGGGTCGAGCTTGAACTCGAATTCTTTGATCACACCGCCCGCTACCGGCTTGCCGTTCAACAGGGCGGGTTGGAAAGTCCATTCAAGCAGCGTGTGGTCGCGGACCAGACTGTCAAGCATCGCGCTGCCCGAGGTCTTCGCTAGGGTGACTTCGGTCACGTGCCCCGCATCGTCGATGGCAAACCGGATGCTGACCACACCCTCGACGCGATTGAGGTGGCCAAGTTCCGGATAGAGAGGGGTGGGATGCTTGAGAACCTTGGGCGGTTGGAAAGTGTTCGCGCCGGGGCTGCCGGCTGGTGACGGGACAGGGGTGTCCAACCGGATTTCCGTGGACGGCGTTCCGTCTTGCTTGGGTGCAGGGTCGGGTGCGGCAAGAGGACCGGGAGAGGGTTGCTGTGCGGCAGCAGAGAGCGTCCAGCCAACGGCGGCGATCACGAGTGCCGCCCACGGTGCAAATACGGGGAAGCGGCGATGAGGGAGATCAAGCATAACAAATGAGCAGTGGCTGGAAACTAAACGTCCCGCCCGAATGAGCAAGGGTGGATGCAACCCGGAGGAAAGCCGCCGGTTCGGCACAGCCACCAAAAAAAGGCGGCACCGCTTCCGCGGTGCCGCCGGTAAAGAGAAACTGGCCGGTGGCCTCAGGCATCCGTGCGCAACTGGTGGTCCTCAAGATGCGCCCGCAGCATCCAGGCCAGTTGCTCGTGTTGCTCCATCAGGCCCGTCAGGAAATCTGCGGTTCCCGTGTCCTCGTAATCATCGTCACATTTGTCGATGTCTTCGCGCAATCCTTTGATGATCGTCTCGTGGTCTTTCACCAACGTCTGGATCATCCCGTCGATGGGAGGGCGCACGCCCGGCTCCTCCTTGATGACGCTCAGCTTCAAAAACTCGGTCAGCGTACCAGCAGCGAATCCACCCAGCGAGCGCGTGCGTTCAGCCACCGCGTCGGCAGCTTTGCCCAGTTCCTTATACTGCGCCTCGAAGAAAAGATGCATCGTGTGGAACCGGGGGCCGGTCATATTCCAATGGAAGTTGCGCGTCTTGGCGTAGATAACGCTCAAATTCGCCAACACCGGTTGCAACAGCTTGATTACCGCTTGCCGGTTTTCTTCCTTGATGCCGATGTCGATCTTGTGGGTGCTCTTGTCGAGCGTGGGAGTAAAGGAGGTGAGCGCCTCGATTTCGAGTTTTGCGCCTTTCTTTTGGTCGTGCATAATTTGTATATGTTGAATCGGCTTCCGGTGGTAAGCCGGTTGCAACCGTGTGGCGCAGGGCGCAATCAGGCGTCGATCTCGGCGATGCGCGCCGCGTGTCGCCCGCCCTCGAAGGGGGTTTCCAGCCACACACGCACAATTTCCAGGGCGGTCGCCAGATCGACCATGCGCTCGCCGATGGATAAGCCGTTGGCATCGTTGTGCATCCGCCCCAACCGGGCGATTTCCTCGTTCCAACATAACACGCAACGTACGCCGCGCACGCGGTTGGCGACGATGGCCTCGCCGTTGCCCGACCCGCCCAGCACGATGCACCGGTCCGCCTCACCACCCGGCACGGCTTCCGCCGACGCCCGGCAGTAAGACGGATAGCCGTCGCCCGGATCGAGCGCGTAGGCTCCTTTGTCGATCACCTCGTGTCCTGCGGTTTGCAGATATTTAATGATCTCCCCCTTGTACTGGAAGCCGGCGTGGTCCGAACCGATGGCGATTTTCATGAGGAATTCTGGCAGAAAAAAACGCAAAAACATCTATTTAAGTCACCGTGGTCGCAGCAGACGCGGATGCACGAGACAAACGCGTTTCCGCGGCTATTTTTGCGGACGATTATGTCTCCCAACTTCGCCGCCTACGGCCATCTGCGCGAGCGCGCCCGCGAGATCGCCCTCCTCGAAAGCACCTCCCGGCTCCTCGGCTGGGATCAGCAGACGTACATGCCACCCAAAGCGCTCGACTACCGAGCGGAACAGCTTTCCTATTTCAACGGGCGCAGCCATCGGCTCTTCACCGCGCCGGAGGTCGGCGACTGGCTGCGCGCCTGCGAGGATTCCGGTCTCGCCGAGGGTCCCGACGCGGATATTTCCGCCAACGTGCGCGGCTGGCGGCGGCACTACGAACGCGCCACACGGGTCCCGGCGGAACTGGTCGAAGAATACGAGCGAGCCAAGATCCACGCCAATGCCGCCTGGGAAAAGGCGCGCGAGCAGTCGAATTTCGGAACGTTCGCGCCGCACTTGGAAACCGTGTTCGGCCTGACGCGCCGTCTGGCCGACCTGTGGGGTTACGAGTCATCGCCCTACGACGCGCTGCTCGAAGGGTTTGAACCCGGCGCGCGTGAATCGGAACTGGCCGTGCTGTTCGACACGTTGCGCCCGGCCATCGTCGGGTTGCTCGGCCCGGCGACGGAGCGTTCGGCGCGGGTCCCCGTCGATCTGCTGGCCGGGCATTACCCGGTGGCGGCGCAACAGGCATTCAATCGCGAGGTCGCCGCCGCGCTCGGCTTCGACTTCGAGGCGGGCGAAATCAGCACCACGACGCACCCCTTCTGCAACGGCTTGGCTCCCGGCGACTGCCGCCTGACCACGCGCTACGCCGAGGGCAATTTCCTCGTGTCGCTCTACGGCGTCATGCATGAGGCGGGCCACGGCATGTACGAGCAGGGGCTTCCCGTGGCTGCCCACGGCACCCCGGCGGGCACGGCGATCTCGCTGGGCATCCACGAATCGCAGAGCCGGTTGTGGGAAAATCAGGTCGGGCGGTCGCACGAGTTCTGGGGGCATTGGCTCCCCCGCGCCGTCCACCATTTTCCTCACCTCGCCAGGCGGACGCCGGAGGAAATGTTCGCCGCCGTCAACCGGGTGCGGCCTTCCTACATCCGCGTGGAAGCCGACCAGGTCACCTACGATCTGCATATCATCCTGCGGTTCGGATTGGAAAGGCGCATTCTCAATGGGGAATTGCCCATCAGGGATGTGCCGGCGGCGTGGAACGAGGAATTTGAAAAATCGTTTGGCTTGGCCGTGCCCGACGACGCCCACGGCTGCCTGCAAGACATCCACTGGAGCGAGGGATTGATCGGCTATTTCCCGACGTACACGCTCGGCAACCTCAACGCGGCGCAGCTTTTCCGTCGCGCGCTGAGCGATCTGCCCACCCTGCCGGGCGAACTGGCCGCCGGGCAATACAGCGGACTCCTGGGCTGGTTGCGCGAGAAAATCCACTCGCAGGGCGAGCGTTCGCTGCCGCGCGAATTGATGCAGACAGCCACGGGCGAGCCGACACGCGTTGATTACTACTTGACGAGCCTGCGGGAAAAGTTCGCGGGCTGAAGCCTTGCTCGATCTGTCTACAGATTTGGAGCAATAGAATCATCCTCTCCGTGCGTTTTACTTTTTCTTCACTCCGCGGAAATCTCGGAAAGTTTCCCCCACTGTTTGCGTTGGTCGCGTTGCTTCTACCCGGCTGCGCCCGTCCCCACGCTCCCGGGCGCGTCGCCCAGGGCAACCACGACCAGATCTTCCATTGGGGAAACGGCGCCGATCCCGGCGATCTCGACCCGCAGACCGAGGAAGCCGAAACGAGCAGCCACGTTTTCAACGCGCTTTTCGAGGGCCTCGTCTCGCAGGACCCGCAGGATTTGCACCCCATCCCGGGTGTCGCTGCAAGCTGGGACCTTTCGCCGGACGCCCGGGTCTACACGTTCCACCTGCGGCCTGACGCGAAATGGAGCAACGGCGACCCTGTCACCGCGCACGATTTCATCGAATCGTGGCATCGCCTGCTTTCCCCGGCACTCGGCTCGCAGTACGCGCAAATGCTTTATCAGGACGCCGAGGTGGTCAACGCTCGTGCGTTTTACGACGGCAAACTCACCGATTTCAGCCAGGTCGGCTTGCAGGTTCCGGACGACCACACACTCGTTGTCCATCTGGTCAACCCGACGGACTACTTCTTGTCGATGCTCAACCACGAATCGCTCTATCCGGTCCATGTGCCGACGATTCTCAAGTATGGCCGCTTCGATCAGAAAGGAACCGCGTGGACCCGCCCGGACCACTTCGTCGGCAACGGCCCGTTCACGCTGAAATCGTGGCGACTGCGGCAGGAGATCGTTGTCGAGCGCAGCCCGACCTATTGGGACGCCAGGAACGTCCGGCTCAAGGAGATCCATTATTATCCCACCGACAATATCGACACCGAGGAACGTGATTTCCGCGCCGGACAGCTTCACGTCACCTACGAACTGCCGCTGACCAAAATCGACTACTACGAAACAAACAACCCGGCGGTTTTTCAGAATTCCCCCTATTTTGGCACGTATTTCCTGCGCCTGAACATGATGCGCCCCGCGCTCAAGGACAAACGCGTGCGCCGCGCTCTGTCGATGGCCATCGACCGCGAGGGCATCGCCAAAACCGTCGCCCGGGGCGGCCAGCGGCCCGCGTATTTTTTCACCCCGCCCGATGCCAACGGTTACACCAGCCACGCCCGTGTGCCCACCGATTACGACGCCGCCCGCCGGTTGCTCGCCGACGCGGGCTACCCGGACGGCAAGGGGTTGCCGCCCGTGGAAATCCTTCTCAATACCAGCCAGAACAACCAGGCCGTCGCGGAGGTCGTCCAACAGACCTGGCGCGATCAGTTGCACGTCAGCGGCACGATCCGCGTCGAGGAAGCCAAGGTCTGGTTCGATTCGATGCACACGCTCAATTATGACGTTTGCCGGGCCGGGTGGATCGGCGACTACGTCGATCCGTTCAGCTTCCTGGGGATTTTCGTCAGCGGCGGCGGCAACAACGATTGCGGTTTCGCCAGTCCGCAGTACGACGGCCTGATCGCACGGTCCCGCCAAGCGGCAAGTGCGCCCGAGCGCAAGGAGTTGCTGCAACAGGCCGAGGCGATCCTACTCGACGAAGCGCCCGTCGCGCCGATTTTCTTCTACGCGCGGGTTTACCTGAAGCAAACGAGCGTCAAAGGTTGGTACCCGAACGTGCTGGACCGCCACATGCCCAAGTTTATTTATCTTGAAGAAAGCGCGCCGAACGGGTCTAAGGAAGGCACGACAGACGCCGCCAGGTAGTCGGTGGCGAGGGAGGAGAGAAGGCCCCAGGGGAAATCGACCATGTTCAAGTTTATCGCCCGCCGCCTGCTTGAAACGATCCCCGTCCTCTTCATCATCATCACCGGCAGTTTTTTCATGATCCGGCTCGCTCCCGGCGGTCCCTTCGACAGCGAGCGGCGCATGACCCCCGAGGTCCAACGAAATCTCAATGCCTACTACGGCTATGACAAGCCACTCTACGTACAGTATGGGCGCTACATGGGCAAACTGATGCACGGCGACCTCGGGCCGTCCACCAAGAACGCGTCCCACACAGTCAACGAACTCATCGGCGAATCGTTTCCCATCTCGCTGGAGCTGGGCTGCTACGCCATCGTGGTTGCCATGGTGATTGGCATCACGGCGGGGATCATCGCGTCGTTGCGCCCAAATACCGCGACAGATTATCTCCCGATGTCGCTCGCCATGGCTGGGATTTGCCTGCCGACGTTCGTGCTCGGTCCACTGCTGGTGCTGGTGTTCGCGCTGTGGCTTAAATGGTTCAATCCATCCGGTTGGTACGAACCGGCGGACCGCGTGCTGCCTGCACTGACGCTCGGCATTTTTTACGCCGCCTACCTTGCCCGGCTCACCCGGGGTGGGATGCTAGAAATTCTCAGCCAGGACTACATCCGCACGGCTCGCGCCAAGGGCGCGGGCGAGTTGCGTGTCATCCTGAAACACGCCCTGCGCGGAGGCCTGCTGCCGGTGGTCAGTTTTCTCGGACCCGCGCTGGCGGGGATTATCAGCGGTTCGTTCGTGGTGGAAACGATCTTCCAGATTCCTGGGATCGGGCGCTCGTTCATCACCAGCGCGCTCAACCGCGACCATTCGATGATCATGGGCACGGTCATCTT
>CAXSED010000170.1:0-7062 GCA_964236475.1 uncultured Chthoniobacterales bacterium | reverse complement strand
TGCAGAGAAGGGCGATGCAGATGCTTGTTTTCACGGTGCGCGTAAGAGACCTAACTCTACTTATCCTGCATCACGTCGGATAACACTTTTTGCAACTCCCTACAAGCGAATTAGCTATGAAAAATTGACCCCTTGTGAAGACCGGCCCTGTCTGACGCGGCGGCAAACGCAGTTTTAACATATGATCTGGTGGCGATCCTTGGCGTTGGAAGCAGGTTTTCAACAAAAACTTCCGAATATCTTTAGGGTCTTGCCCGGATTACAGCGGTTTGAGGCGCAGGTTTTAGCTCTCGATGCCGTTGACGTGGTTCTTGCCACGAGCGAACTCGTTTTCGTGGTGGTAGATGCGGTGATGTTTGTAGCCGCTCAAAAGCAGGCCGTCATAGCCAAGCCAGCCGTCGGTGTACACGGTCGCTTTGGAAAGCACCTGGCCTTTGATGATCGGTTCCAACGCTGCCCGCGAACACGGCTTGGCTTCTACCCTGGCGATCTCCACCACACGCTTTCTGAGCAACGTGTAAATCCGCTGGCTGGTCTTGCGGTTGACCAAGGTCAAACGGCTTGCGGTCAACGCCGGAACGTCGGCGCAGAACATGGTCACCAGTTCCAGGAATTTACGCTCGGAAATCCTTGCTTCACGAATGTACTTGTTACCCATTGCTGCCCAATATGATACGCCTTCTCAAGGCGCGCAATCTGGGCAAGGCCCATCTTTATTATCGAGATATTTTGTAGAAAATCTGACCATTAGCGCAAAATCATGTAGGAACGGCGGATCGTTATCGTGATACTCTGTCTTTATTAGCGCGATACATTGGTAGGAATGCCGCTAATTGTGTTCGCCACTAGCTTTTCGCAATGTCTTCGGCAGACGTGAAAAAAGAGGGGCCGGGCTTCGATCTGCCCATCGCGGTCGGCATGGTGGCGGCGGAGGAGGAAATCGACCTCAAAAACGCGGAAGATTGCGTGCTCGTGGGCGAACTCGCGCTCAACGGGTCCGTGCGCCCGGTGCGTGGCGTGCTGGCCATCGCCAGCGAAGCCCGGCGGTGGGGTAAGCGGCGGCTGTTCGTCCCGGCGGCCAATGCGCGGGAGGCGGCTTTTCTCCAGGGGATCGAGGTCTACGGCGTGCATAGTCTGCGCGAGGTTTTTGAGTTCTTGCGGGGCGGGGACAGCGCGCCGAAACTCGTGCCGGTCCGCGAGGATGCCGCCGCGTTCTTCGCCACGCACCAGCAATTCGAGAACGATTTTTCCGAGGTCAAAGGACAGCACCACGCCCGGCGTGCGATGGAGGTCGCGGCGGCAGGGGCGCACAACTTGCTCATGATTGGGCCACCCGGATCGGGCAAAAGCATGATGGCCAAACGCCTGCCGAGCATCATGCCGCCGCTTACCTTGGAGGAAGCTTTGGAGACGACCAAGATTCATTCGGTGGCCGGTCTGCTCGACGCCAAGCAGGGGCTGGTTTGTGTGCCGCCGTATTCGTCCCCGCACTCGACGATCTCCGACGCCGGTTTGCTCGGCGGGTCCAGTCAACTGACCCCGGGAGAGATTAGCGTGTGCCACCATGGCGTGTTATTTCTCGATGAGCTGCCCGAATTCCGCCGTTCGACGCTGGAATCCCTGCGTCAACCGTTGGAGGATTTAAAGGTGACCATCAGCCGGGCATCGGGCACGGTGACTTTCCCGGCGGCGTTCATGCTGATCGCGGCCATGAACCCGTGCAAGTGTGGGTATTACGGCGACACGCGGCGTGCCTGCCGGTGCAGCCCGCTGGAGGTACAGCGTTACCGCGAGCGCATCAGCGGCCCGTTGCTCGACCGGATTGATCTGCACGTGGAAGTCGCCGCGATCAAGTACGAGCATCTCGCCGACCAGACCTCCACGGCGGAAACGTCGAGCGCGATCCGGGCGCGGGTGGTGGCGGCGCGCGAGGTCCAGCAGCGGCGCGCCGGGAAGACCAACGCGCGGCTGACGCCCCGGCAAATCAAGGCCCACTGCCGCCTGGACGAACCCTGCGCCGAGATGCTCAAGATGGCGACCAACGAACTGAATCTTTCCGCCCGCGCTTACGACCGGATTTTGAAGGTGGCGCGCACCGTGGCCGATCTCGACGACAGCGAGGACATCCAGTCCAATCACCTCGCCGAAGCGATTCAATACCGCTCGTTGGACCGGGGGAACTGACCGCGGGCGGCAGACGCCGGTTGACAAATCCGCTGACCAGCCGCCCCTTTTGTGAAATGCCGTCTCTCTTCGATCTTCCCTTCTGCGAGTTAGAGCGAACCCTCGTGGCTGCCGGGTTGCACGCGTCGCACGCACGGCCACTCTGGCGGGCGCTTTATCGCGGTCTAGCCACGTCGCCGACCCATTTAGCGGATGCGCCAGATTTCCTGCCGCCGCTGCGCCGTTGGCTGGCGGAAAATCTGCGCCCGGAGTCGGGCGCGTACACGCTCGACGTACCCAGCGAAGCGGACGAAATCCCCAGCGGCGACGGGTTGACACGCAAATTCCTGCTGCGCCTCGCGGACGGCCAGACGGTCGAGACCGTGCTGATGGCTTACCCGGGGCGGTTCACAGCTTGCCTGAGCACGCAGGCCGGTTGCGCGATGGGCTGCGTTTTTTGTGCGACGGGACAGATGGGATTCGCGCGGCACCTGCGGCCGGGCGAGATCGTGGCCCAGGTGCTCCACGTTCAGCGCGCATTGCGAGCCAATGGCCAGCCCGGCTTGCGCAATCTCGTGCTGATGGGCATGGGCGAGCCGCTGCATAATTACGATCACGTGATGACCGCGCTCGACATCCTGACGGACACGCGCGGCCTCAACCTAGGACCGACCCGTATTAGCATCAGCACGGTCGGCGTGGTGCCCGGGATTCTGCGCTTGGCGGAGGAACGGCGGTCGTACAATCTCGCCGTCAGCTTGCATGGAGCCAGCGAGGAAGAACGGGCCGCGCTAGTGCCCGCGAGCCGTCGCTGGCCACTGGCCGGATTGATGGCCGCGTGCCGCACCTACGGCGAACGCACGGGACGCCGCGTTTTCTTCGAGTGGACGCTCATCGCCGGGGTTAACGACTCGCCGGAGGTGGCGGTCAGGCTGGCGGCGTTGCTCGCTGGTCTGGACGCGCACATCAACCTGATCCCGCTCAACCCGACGACGGGTTTCAGCGGCACGGCGACGGCAACCGCCGCTGCCGATGGGTTCCAGAGCATCGTCCAAGACGCGGGTTTTCCTTGCACGATCCGGCAGCGGCGAGGCATCGACGTGGCGGCCGGTTGCGGGCAACTCCGCGCTGCCAAAGCGAAAACGAACAAGCCGCCGCTCGTGCTGGCTTGAGAAAATTTCAAGCCCGCCGCGCCCAGCGCAGTTTGGCTGATCCTGCCCGCGTGTTTTCCCGGCGTTCCTGTGGCCCGGGCCGGATCACGTCCGGTGCGACCTCCGCGTAAGTCCCCGCGCGCTGCCCCTCGCGGAACGCCAGTTTCACCCGGCGATCTTCACCGGAATGAAACGACAAAATCGCCACCCGTCCACCGGGCGCGAGACAGTCCGGCAAGGTGCGCAGGAAGGTATCCAGCGCGCTGAACTCCTCGTTCACGGCGATCCGTATTGCTTGAAAAACACGCCGCACGGTCCCCTCCCGATCCGGGACCGGAACGGCTGCCGCCACGACGGAGGCCAGCGCGCCCGTCGTCGGAAACGAGCGACCGGCCAGCACCGCCGCCAGAGTGACCGCCCGAGGTTCGTCCGCGTTTTCCCGCAGATGCTGCGCGAGGTTTTCCGGGCGCACTTTCGCCAGCCAGTCCGAAGCGGACAACCCGCGCTGGGGGTTCATCCGCATATCGAGCGGCCCGTCGTTTTTCACTGAGAAACCGCGTTCGGGCACATCGAGTTGCATGGACGACACGCCCAGATCGGCCAGGATCACGTCCGCCCCCTGTGGCCGTCGAGCGGCCAGCAGCGCCCCCAGTCCGGCAAAGTTGCGCCGCTCCCACGAAAAAACGTCCGGCCCGAACCCCGCCGCCAGCAACCGCGCCGCCGTGCGCGGGCCTTCGGTGGGGTCCACATCCAAGGCGAGCAGGTGCGACCCCGGCCCGGCGATGCGCCGCAGAATTGCCTCGGCGTGGCCGCCGTAGCCCAGCGTGCAATCCACCGCAAAATCGCCGGGCTGCGGGTCAAGCAGTTCCAGAATCTCCGGCAGCAAAATAGGCCGGTGGGTGCCTGCGGGGGTCTTGCCGGAAGCGAGAACCTTTTCGACGGTTTCCGGGTACTGATTGGCGCGCAGTTCCTTGTATTTTTCGTAGAATTTGCGCGGGTTTTTTCCCGCATAGCGCGGACGGCGGCGGTGCGTCGGCGGCGAGTCGGCGGGGGATGGTTCGGCGTCCATGGATGATTTCGTGGGAAGACAAGGCCGAGTAAACTTGCCCTCGCGGATTGCCTTGATAAAAATGTCCGACTGACCTACCGACTGCAACCATGAACAAATTTTCCGTCGTCCTGCGGGTGCTGGCGTTTGCCATGCTGGCCACCGGGCTTTCCCTGCGGGCCGAGGAGGCCACGCCGTCACCCGAGATCGCGCTGGCCAAGCTCACGGACGAAATCCTTGCCGACAATTTCCATTTCCAGCCGCTCGCGGCGGTTGGCCTGGGCTTACACCAGTTCGACGGCAAGTTTGTGGATTTCCGCCGCTCTGCCATCGACGCGGAAATCCAGCGCGTGCGCGGTTTCAAAACCCGGCTGGAGGCCCTCGATGCCACGCAGTTGAGCGCCGCTTCCGTCCTCGATTACAAACTGCTGCGGCTCGGGGTCGATAATGACTTGTTGCAACTCGCCGAGACGGGCACCTACGACCACAACCCGATCACCTACGCGGGCGCTCTAGACGTGAACGTCTACCTCAAGCGCGACTTCGCCCCGCTGGCCGACCGGCTGCGCAGCATCGTCGCCATCGAGCGGCAGGTCCCCGCGTTATTCGCCGCCGCCCGCGAAAATCTGGTGGAAGTCTTGCCCAAGCCGTTCGTCGATCTCGCGCTCGACATCGCCAAGGGCAACGCGGATTTCCTTGTGCACGATCTGGTCGACGCCGTGAAAGATGTGAAGGACGACGCCTTGCAGGCGGAGTTCAAGACCGTCAACGCCCGGGCCGCCGCCGAACTGACCGCCTACGCGGACTGGCTGACCACCGAACGTCTGCCCAAAGCGGACGACAAATCCTTCGCGCTCGGCGAGGAGAAGTACCGCAAGATGCTCGCCGCGAACGAGGCCATCGATCTGCCGCCCGCGACCCTTCTCGAAATCGGGTTGGCCGAACTCCGGCGCGAGCAGGGCGTCTTCGCGGCGGCGGCGGCGGTCATCAATCCCGACAAGCCGCCCATCGAGGTGTTCAAGGACATCCAGCACAACCATCCCACGGCAGAATCGCTCCTTCCCGACACCACCAAGCACCTCGAAAACATCCGGCGCTTCGTCGTCGAGATGAACCTGATCGACATCCCGAGCGAAATCCGCGCGACCGTGGACGAAACCCCCAAGTACCTGCGTGCCGACAGCTTTGCGTCGTCGGACAGTCCCGGCCCTTTCGAGGTGCTCGGTGCGCAGGCATATTATTACGTGACGCCGGTCGAACCGGGTTGGAGCGACCAGGAAAAGGACGAGTGGCTAACCTCCTTCAACCACTACACGTCGGACGTGGTCAGCATCCACGAAGTGTATCCGGGACATTACGTGCAGGCCCTCCGCGCGAACGCTTCGCCGATCAGCCGGGTGCAGCGCATCTACGGCAGCTACGCGTACATCGAAGGCTGGGCGCACTACTGCGAACAGATGGTTATCGATCAGGGTTACGGCCAGACCGTCGGCGGCGGGCCGAAGGACATTGAGGGCGCGAAATACCGGCTCGCGCAGTCCGACGAGGCCCTGTTGCGGGTCTGTCGCCTGTGTGTTTCCATCAAACTCCACACGCAGGGCATGAGCGTGGACGAGGCGACGAGATTCTTCATGGAGAACTGTTACTACGAGGAAAAACCGGCGCGCCAGGAAGCCCTGCGCGGCACGTTCGATCCGGGCTACCTGTTCTACACGGTCGGCAAGCTCGAATTGCTCAAGCTGCGGCACGATTACCAGGAGCAGGAGGGCGACGCCTTCACCCTGAAACGTTTCCACGATGCCGTCACCGACCACGGCGAGCCGCCGGTGCGTTTCCTGCGGGAAATCCTCCTCAAGGACGCCGCCATCGCCGGAGAAACCCTTCCGCTTCCATGACCCCGCCCGCGCACCCGCCGAACCGCCGTATCCTCGTCGCCGACGACCAAGCGGCGGTGCGCGACGCTCTGCGGCTGCTGCTCAAGGGGGAAGGATTTCTCGTCACGCAGGCGACGGGTCCGGCGGAAACGCTGGCGGCGGTGCAGGCGGATGATTTCGCGCTGGCGTTCATCGACCTCAACTACACGCGCGACACCACCAGCGGCCAGGAGGGACTCGACCTGCTCGACCGTCTGCTGGCGACCGAAGGCGCGCCGCCCGTGGTCGTCATGACAGCCTGGGCCACGGTGGACCTCGCCGTGGAAGCCATGCGGCGCGGCGCGCGGGATTTTGTCCAGAAGCCCTGGGAAAATGCGCGCGTGCTCGCCACGGTCCGCACGCAGATCGAACTCTCCGGCATGCGCCGCCGCAACGCCCGGCTCGAAGCGGAAAACGACATCCTGCGTAGTGATTGCGAAACGGCGGACCCCGCCGCCCCCGGCATCGACGGGTTCGTCGCCCGCTCGGCGGCGATGCGTCCGGTGCTGGAAACCATCGCCAGCGTCGGGCCATCGGACGCGCCCGTGCTCATCACCGGCGAGAACGGCACCGGCAAGGGCGTCGCGGCCCGCGCCCTGCACGCCGCCAGCAGTCGCGCGGGCAAACCACTGGTGAGCGTCAACATGGGCGGCCTGAGCGAAAACGTCTTCGAGAGCGAACTTTTCGGCCATGTGCGTGGCGCGTTCACCGACGCAAAGACCGACCGCATCGGACGCTTTGAACTCGCCGACGGCGGCACCATTTTTCTCGACGAAATCGCCAACGT
>CAXSED010000169.1:0-7086 GCA_964236475.1 uncultured Chthoniobacterales bacterium | reverse complement strand
GCCCGCGTAGCAACTGGAGGTGGCTTTATAGATTTCCTGGGTCAGTCCAGTGACCAAAGATTGGCTTGCGGATTCGTCCGGCACCGTCGCTGCCGAGACCGCGGCGAGGATCCGTTTGCGCCGTGAGTTCTCGTTGCTCAGAGTGTACGCTTGAATGGCCTCTTCGATCTGATCCGCATTGAATCGTTTGGATACGAGCCTCTGGGTTATTTCCGAGATGACTGCAACCTCCGGGAGGCGGAGGGGGCACCCGTCACAAGTGGGGACGGGCGAGACGGTGCCATGACACCACTGAATTTTTGTATCGTGCATGAGTTTCTGTTGTGTCGGATCGCTCCACCCCAGCGTTTGGCCGGAATGGAGCAGAACAGATTTGAGCTGCCTCTGTGACCGCTTTGTTAGTGAGTTCGGTTACCGCGAAGCTTTTCTAGCGTTGCGATGACCCCGCGTGCACGGGCGTTGGAAAGCCGCGTGAGTTCCACCGTATACAACGCGAATTTCGGGCCATTGTTGAAGTACGACATAACGATTTGGTAATAGTCGCGCTCATGAAGCAGCGACAGGTTCTTCCCGACCGTAAAGTACTCGAACGCGGCCGCCGCGACCTCCCACCATGCAATCTGCCCCTCGGGATGGCTATCGTACCGGAATCCATCTGCCCATTCCTGGGACGTTTTGCGGTAGACGTTTCTAAACGTTTTCGAGAAACGCTCGAATTTTGCTAGAACCTCTGGATCGGTGAACGGCGGCTGCCGGAATTTCGTCGCGGGTTTCGCTTGGCTCGCTTTGACGTACACCATGCCGTCGATGCCTAAAACCTTTGCAGAGATGTATCCTGGGGCCAACTCTGAAGCAGGGATGTCTGTCAGAGTTTGTGTTTCGAAGTCGTAGAGTTGGACTGTGGTCATGTAGTTTAATTGGATGAAGCCGGGTGGCTTCAGACGCTATTTCGAGACGATGCGTCCATTTCTGACAAAGAATTTTCGGCTTCCGATGTCGGGGATCAGCACGTTATCTTCCCTGTCTAATGCCAAAGATTGACGATGTTCTAGACGGATACCGGCTGATCCGTTTGATCGGGTCTGGCGGCTTCGGCGACGTTTGGCTCTGCCAGATGGAGTCGACCGGTGAGTACCGGGCTTTAAAATTCGTACCACAAGGCCGGATTCGTCATCTTAACCGTGAGCTTCAGGCGCTCGTAGTTTACCGGCGAGAAATCGGAAGAAAGGCTGCAACACATTTGGTTGCGATAGAACATATCAACCGGCAGCAGGACGGCCTCTTTTACGTCATGCCCTTGGCCGACGGTCCCTCGGAATTACAACTTGACGCTGAATGCTGGAAGCCGCTCACTTTGGCCACGCTTATCGAAAATCGCCGTTCGGCAGGTTCCTGGTTTAGCGTCGAGGAAGTTGCCCAGATTTTTGGTCCTTTAGCCTTGGCGGCTCACACTCTCGCAGAAGCCGGTTTGGTGCACCGAGACATCAAGCCGCAAAACATCCTGTTCTTTGGCGAAGAGCCGCGACTCGCCGACATCGGGTTAGTGTCCGAGGACGAGGCCGAGCTGAGCCAGATGGGCACTCCGGGCTACGTTGCCCCGCAATGGTATCTCGTGACCCAAGGCAGTCCTGACATGTGGGGGTTAGCGGCCACACTTTATCATTGTGCAACGGGTCACCATCCAGATTTCATGAGCCGCCCGGCATATCGGTGGCCCCCTGGAGGGAAGGAGGGGATGTCAGCCGCCGAACAAAAGATGTGGCTGTTGCTCATCGGTATCGTCTACCGGGCGACCCGGGAAAACCTCGCAGAACGGTACCTACAATTTCAGGACATGGCGGATGCTCTCGATGCGCTTACACCAAAGCGTCGTGACACGGTTGCAAACCCGCTCGAAACGAAAACTCCAAAACTTGTAGCAGGCAAACCAATTCCTCCCATCGTGCATGCGCTAACCTTCGGGCTTTCGGCGTTCTGGCCGCTGTATAAGACCGTCCGTTCGTCGCTTCAAGCCGGCGACCAGCACATTGATTCCTCTACAGAACCCGACGACAAGTCTGAAAGTGGCGACGTCTGATTTCGAAATTTTTTAAGACGACACGGCTTGAGATCTTGGGCTACTGGCCAGCCAAGGACAAGGAAGCGATGAAAGCCGTCGGTTTTCGTGACCACACCCCGCCATGCTGGCCAAACGCGAGGCTCGCCGCCGTAAAAACAGGGCGACAAGAATTCTTGTCAGAAATTCGAAACCATCCCGAATAGTATGGGAGATGAACAGCAATCCCAGCTCAGCAGTTATGCGGACAGGAGGTCGTTGTGGCTAATCTTTTGCCCCAGACTCCGGCGACCTTGCTGTCGCGGCTCAAGAATCCCGGTGCAAGCGGGCACTGGAATGACGATTGGCATCAATTTGTCCGAGATTATAACCGGGTCGTCCGGGTGATGGTCGTCGGCGAACTCCAGCGAATCCTGAAGGTGACCGTTCCTGCGGAGCAGATGGTCGAGGATGTCGAGGCGCTGGTGTGGTGCGCCATCGCCGAGTTGCAAACAGGCCGGGCACCCTACGACAGAAAGATGGGCAAATTCCGCTCGATGCTTCGCCGGATCGTCTCGTTTAAAGCCGTGGATACGATCCGCCGCTCGCAACACCTGTTCAAAGAGGATTCCATCGATCTGCCGGAGAATGGGCAGGACGGCCCCTCGGTCGGGGATCGATTGGCCGATCCGATGGTCGAACAGCAGATCGCAAGAACCTATCGGGACGCTTTGCTCAAGTCGCTGTTGGAGGAAGTGCGTCAACGGGTGTCGCCGGAACAGATGGCGATCTTTGAACTCGTAAAACTGCAAGGCGAATCGCCGGTCGAGGTGGCCGGCCAGTTCGGTAAGAACCGGGCGGCGGTCGACAAGGCGGTGTCCCGCGTCTTGTCGCTCCTGCGGGAGTTGGCCCGCCGTCCAGAATACGTGGAGGAATACCAATGAATAATGACCCGATAAGCAAACTATTTGATCCCACTGCCGGTCCTCTGACGCCGGAGGAGGAAACCGTGTTGTGCCGAGCCCTGGGGCGAATCCAGCGCGAGGGAGACGACGATGAACATTCGCAAAAACTCCAAAGCCTCATCGAGATGACGACGCCCATCGTGACCTCGTCTCCAGATATGACTGTGCAGGATACCGACAATCGAGCGTCAAAGAACTGATGCCTGTACGCATTCAAATGAGCCGACAGAGGGGATGGCGCAAGCCAGCGAACACCAAGTACGTGGGCCGACCCGGCAGGTTCGGCAATCCCTTCCGCCGGGAAGAATACGGCCTGCCTCGCGCCATCGAACTGTATGAAGATTGGATTCAGCAGCCAGCTCAAGTGCCTTTGTTGGCCGAGGCGCGAGAGACCTTACGCGGAAAGAATTTGGGCTGCTGGTGTCCCATCGGCAGACCGTGTCATGCCGACGTGCTGCTGCGGTTGGTTAATCACCCGTAGGTCTTGCATGTTCGCCGCCGGAAATCCCGGCTGTCGTTTCGTGTGAACTGATCTACCCGAATCGGTGGGAATGCCCGCCTTCTGGCGCAACACCAGAAGTCGGGTAGATGGGATTTGAAAAGTGGTCGTAGCGAGCGGTTCACCCCGTAGACCGCCTCACCATGCGGTCGGCCAATGCGGCGATGAATTCCCGCAGGTACAGTTTTTTCAACCAGAGATGAGGGATGCCAGACTCGCCGTAAAACGCACCCGCTAGTTGACCGTACACGGCACCCGTGGTGTCGGCGTCATCGCCCAAGTTGACGGCCAACAACGCGCCTTCTTCAAACGAACTGGATTGATCAAACGCCCACAGGGCCGCCTCCAGGCTGTCGACCACGTATCCCGAACCTCGAATTTGCGCTGCTCCCTTCGTGCGGAATGAACCGGCGGCGACCGTCGCTACAGCCTCTGTCAACGGGTGAGCTTGCCAGATGTTTTCGGCACCTATCGGCGTGAAGAACGGGCTGAGCAGTTTCTCCTTGGAAGCACCGGCCAGCGCACCGAGGATCAACGCGGCCATGTAGCGGCACCCGTCCACTGCCGCCGCCGCACCGTGGGTGGTGCGTGAACTTTCCCCGGCCATTTCAACGGCCTTCTCAGGTCCCTCGGCGGCGAAGAACAGCGGCACCGGGGCTAGGCGCATGAGCGAACCGTTGCCAGCAGTGTGCGGTTCCGTAGAACCAGCGAAAGGGTTGCCGCGACCGGTTTGCTCTTCATCAGCGAGGAACCGGCGCAAAGCCCCAACAACCGTGTTGCCAATGTCAAAGCAGGTGCCGGTGGAACTGAGGTAACCTTCCCGCCACCAGCGGATGTAACGCTGCATCTGGTCACGGGCGTCAAACCCACCGCACTCCAACAGGCTCTCGGCCAAGCAGACTGCCATGGAGGTGTCGTCCGTCCACTGGCCGGGCTGCAGGCCAAAGGGACCGCCCCCGACCATGTCGGTTAGCGGCGGGAACGTGCCCGGGCGTTTGAACTCCAGGGTGGTGCCCAGAGTATCTCCCACCGCCAGGCCCAGGAGGCAGCCACGGTAGCGATCCTGCAGGGTGGGAACTGTCTTGGGTGTAGCTTGACTCATTGGCTGCCGCTTTCTTCGGTGTTCCCCATGGTTGCTGCCAACATTTGCGGCCAGCTCCGTACCCATGCAACCTGTTCCTCGGTTTCCGGTGTGTGTGGCCTAAGGTGACGCTTGGCCACGGTTTGCCAGAACCGGGCCAGTTCCAGCAGAGCGTCATCGGGGCTGCGTCCATGTCGCTGTAACCAGCAGGCAACCACCGTCCCGGTGCGCCCGATGCCTCCCCAGCAGTGGACGTACACGTTGCGCCCGGCTGCCAGGGCGGTGTCGATGGCGTCAAGAATGTCGAGCATGTGGCGCACACCGCGTGGCACGCTGACATCGCGGATCGGAAAGCGGTGGTACTCGGCCCCGACATTTGCCAGCAACGGTTCGTAGGGGGCAAGTTCGTGAGGCTCGGTCAGGTCGATGAAGGTGGTGATGCCCGCCTTCAGAAAAGCCGCGACTTTTTCTCGTGCTTCCGCTGGGGCGCGGGCACCGGGGTATTCACCGGCCAAAAACTGGCCTTCCATCACCCAGTAAGTGTTCGGGTCCGGGCGAGCCGATGGAGGGGAGCCGATCATGTTAGAACTGGAGAATGAATAGAAGAATCAAAAAGGCAGGAGAGAGGAGTTTGGCCTTTTACAGCGCGAGCACCATCGGGCACAATGCCTCCGATGGGTCACGACGCGCAACTTCGTTCTGCCGCTTTCGGGCGGGTGCGCGAACTCGAAGCACGGTTCGGGGATAGCATCCCGTGGGCTGCCATTGATGAGGGCTTTCTCCTGAACGGAGAGCGAATTCACTTCGTCACTCGTCCCAAAGGCATCTTCTGGCCCCGGCAAATGCAGCGTGGCGTCTTGAGCATCCGGACGACCGCTCCGCGTCGAGGAAGGCAACGGCGCTACGACGACATCGCCTCCGATGATGGTTTCTTCGAGTACCGGTTGCGGGGCGAGGATGCCCAGCATGGCGACAACCGCGCCTTGCGTGAATCTTGGGAGGACCAAACACCACTCATCTATTTCCACGCCGTGGTGCCCGCCGTCTACCAAGCCATCTGGCCTGCGTTTATTACGGACTGGAACCCACAGCAACTTACTGTGCGTGTCGTGCCCGGAGAACGCGTCGGCAGCCTAGCCATTCTACCGGCGGCGATTGACACCCGCCGATACATTGCCGTGGAAGCCAAACGCCGTCTGCACCAGGCGGTCTTCCGTGAGCTGGTGCTCGACGCTTATGACGGGCGGTGCGCTGTCAGCGGGTTGCCGGAACGCCGATTACTCCATGCCGCCCATATCTTACCCGACCGGGATAAGCGGGGACTCCCTGTCATCGGCAACGGGATTGCCATGAGCACCCTTCACCACGCTGCGTACGACGCCAACTTGCTCGGCATCGACCCAGACGGCGGCATTTACATCAACCGAGAACTGCTTGGCATCCATGATGGACCGACGTTGGAGTATGCTCTTAAGCGTGTGCATGGAACTAGGCTCCGGCAGCCACGCTCATTGGCGGACCAGCCCAACCGCGAATTTCTGGCGACCCGTTATGAGCAGTTCGTTAAAGCGGCATGAATGATTTGTTGTCTTGAATCCATGCAGACGCGTGCTTGCCCATTCTGTGCGTTGAAAGGTCGTGAAATCCTCGCAGCCAACGACATTGCCGTCGCGTTCTTCGACGGGTATCCGGTGAGCCAGGGTCATGCTCTTGTCGTACCCCATCGCCATGTCGCAAGTGTGTTCGAGTTGACAGCGACCGAAGCCAACGATTTGTGGCGGTTGGTGGCCGAGGTACGCACCGAGCTGGGCAGCCGGTTTGCGCCTGCCGGTTTCAACATTGGCATCAACGACGGAATTGCCGCTGGCCAAACTGTCGACCACGCGCACGTACACGTGATCCCCAGATATGTAGGTGACATCGCAGACCCCCGTGGAGGCGTGCGTTGGGTACTTGCATCCAAAGCGGACTATTGGAGCAACCGATAAATGGACGAACCCACGCCCCAAGCCCAACTCGATTTCCTGCAAAACGTGCAGCGATTGCTGGAAGAGGGCACCTTCACCGCCACCTACAAGTTCGCCCTGTTGCTGGCGCTGGCCGACCTCTGCGTCGAGCGCGGTGCAGACACCGGGGACGCCTTCCAGGTCCAGACCTCTTCTTTGGCGGAAAAATTCATCGCCTACTACTGGCGGCAAACCCGGCCCTACTCAGCGGTTTCCGCTTCTGCCCAGTTGGACGGGGATCTGGTCCTACGGCAGAACACCGGCCAACCGGCGGCGGTGCTCACCGCGTTGCGTGTACTCATCGATCAAGGGCTGACTCTGCCCGATGTGCAGCGCTCTCCGGCGTGGTCCCGCTTGGTAAACAAAGTAGCCGGGATCATCCGAGTGATGCCGCTTTGGAAGCTGCAGGTCATCGGCCAAGAGCCCGTGGATTTTCTCTATCGCCACTGATTGAGGCCCCTGCCATTGGTCCGGTTTGAGTGAGAGGTTCCTACCCCAAA
>CAXSED010000168.1:0-7334 GCA_964236475.1 uncultured Chthoniobacterales bacterium | reverse complement strand
CGGCGTTGAGCCGACCCCACCATGCGCGCGTCGCTGGCAGCGAGAAATCGGGGAAGGCCGTCCGCCCGGGCCACACTTGACCCACGTAGGTCTCCCCCGCTGGCGTGCGACAGAGGAGGTCGCTCTTCTTCGCCTCGTCGAACACCGGGTAACCCGGCTCGTGTTTCACTCCCGGGTCAATGATGGTGATCACCCGAAACCCCTCCCCCCGCAATTTGGCGAGCATCCCTGCCGGGTCGGGAAAGGCTTCCCGGTTCCACGTAAAGACGCGGTAACCGTCCATGTAGTCGATGTCCAGCCACAGACAGTCGCAGGGGAAGCGACGCTCGCGGTGCTTGACCGCCAAGGCTTCGATCGTCTGCTGCGTGTACGCGAACCAGCGACATTGGTGATAGCCCAAAGTCCAGAGTGGTGGGAACTGCATCCGACCCGTCAACGCGGTGTAGGCAGACAGAATTTCGCGCATCCCAGGCCCCGCGAAGACATACTCCGTGTACTGACCACCCTCGAAGCGAATCGTAAATTCCTCTTCCCTCGTAAGGTCGAAGTGCGCCCGGTAAGGGTTGTCTAGAAAGAATCCCGCGACGGCGGATTGTAAGTGGGATTGATGGTAGAAAAATGGGATCGAGACGTAGTAGGGATCGAACACCGTGCTACGGGGGTCCGCGCGCGGATCATCCGGATCGAGTTTCGCCCGGGCTTCACCGCTCACCCGGGGGTCGAGCACGTCGGTGTTCCATAAGGTGTAGGCATTCCCCGCGCGGTTGAAACGTCCTGACTTTTCACCCAGCCCGTAAAAAGCATCCTCACGCTGGCGGCGGCGGGTAATGACGAATTCGTCGTTGAGAGTGGCGTAAGTGGTAGCAGCCCCCTCAACACCGGCCACACTTTCGAAAATCGGGCTGCCGTCGGCACGGTAGGCATCGAGACTGAAAGGCGATTTACCCACCACCAGAGTCAAATCCGATGTGGCCACCCGAATAGCTTCGGGTGTGTCACGAACGGTAAATTCCGTTGCGCCTCCCAAAGCGGCGGGCATCCCGTCAACCACGGCAAACGTGGGGTGCTCATCAAACTTGCCGCCCCGGCTAATCTTGAGCCGGATGATATCCGCCCGCAAGATCTCCACGCGCAAACGGTTTTCTCCTGCATCAAGCGGTACATCGATCCCGTTGGACAGCCGCGTGAAGTTGCTGGCAGTTCGCGTGTGGAAAAAATGTCGAGTGGCCGCAGTTTCAGAAAAGGGCATAGAGGGCGTGAAAACTTGAGAGCGAAACCAGCTTCACGAAAGCTGAACGGACAGGCTGCCTGCCTTGATCGCTCCACCACTCCCACTAGGAGTCAGCACGGGGGAAGCGCCGCTGATGGATCGATCCAAGAAACAGACGCTGCCACGGATAGAAAGTGGCAGCGTCTCGGCGGGCAAGGGACGATGAATGCGGTGGCTCAACGCTTCCTGTAGACGTGGTATTGAAAGGGTTGCAGATCCAACTGGTCGGGCAAAGACACATCCTCGCCCGTGTACGCGTCCTTCCAGTGAGCGCCAACCATCGCGGGTGGCACGGTGAAAGCGCTAGCGGTGCCGCGAAGATTATCGACCACAAAAATCTCCTCGCCATCCTTGGCCTTGCAAAAGGCGCAAACGTCATCGGTGCAGAAAGACTGCAAATTCCCTCTTTTGATCGCGTTGCTACCGTTCCGCAAAGCGATGATGCGTTTGTATTCCTCCAACATCCCGGGGTTGGTAGACCAGTCGATGGGGGTAGTCTTGTCAAAGAAACTCAGCTTGACCGGACACCCGACTTCCTGGCCGTCGTAAATCAGCGGCACCCCTTTCATATAAGCTGCGGCGACGAAGGCAGCCACCGATCCCGCTTTCCCGTCCAAGGTGGTGAGCGGAGACCCCTCGCTCTGGTCCACGTCATGATTGGAAATATAACGCACGACCTGGTCATCCCCGGTCGCATCGTGATATTCGGTGGTATTCAGGATATCGAACGATTGCACCGATTGGTGAGTTCCATAAATCCGGTTCACCAGATTGTTGTAAAAGGAGAATCCGTATTTCAGATCGAAGCCGGCGGTGTATTGATCGCTGCGTTTGCCCTCCGCGAAAAACAGCAGTTTGTGGCTGCCGATGGAGCGCAGACTCTTGATCGCTTGCTGCCAGAAGTCGAACGGGATGAAGTCCGCGGCGTCGCAGCGGTAGCCGTCGATGTTCGCTTGGTAGACCCAATATTTCATCGCCTCGATCATGGCTTTCCGCATGTCCATGTTCTCGTAATTAAGCGCTGCCACGTCGTTCCACCCGGTATTGGGTGGGCTGATGATATTGCCCTCCGTATCCTGCTTGTACCAAGCTTTGTTGGCGATCCAGGGATTATCCCAGGCCGTGTGATTGGCAACCCAATCGAACAACACCGCCATCTTTCTTTTGTGCGCCTCCTCGACCAGGGTGCGCAGTTCATCCAGAGTGCCGAATTCGCTGTTTACCGCTTTATAGTTGCGGATGCAATACGGCGAACCCACCGTCTTCAATATTCCAACCGGGTAAACGGGCAGGAGATACAACGTGTTGGCTCCGAGTGCCTTGATGGCATCGAGCCTGGATTGCACTCCGGCGAAATTACCCGCCGCCGAGAAGGCCCGGATATTGACTTGGTAGATGACCATGTCTTCCGGCGCGGGCACATCCTTGTAGGGAGTGCCGTACTGGGAGCTTTCGTCCGTCGCAGGTTCTCCTGCCGACTGTGCCAAAGACTGATGGGCGTTTACCGTCACGGCGGCCAGAAAGGCCGCCAACAACAATGCTTTTGATTTCATGGCTTACGTACAGGGGGAGGGGTCGCTCAGGCCTTCCGGCTTACTGTGCGGCGACCATGCTGTACGTAAATTTACCGGGGACATGCAGGTCCAGCGTCAGCGTGTACGTCCCGTCGTCAGGCACGGTCATATCCTTGAACTTGGCGTTGTAATCGAAAGACGGGTTGTCGACGTATTGCAGTTTTCCATTGCTATCGAGTCCAAAATCGATCTTCCAAGCGTTGTTTGCCCGGAATTTGAACGATCCGTCGGCCTTCATGGCCAGGGTCACGGTCCAAACTTGCTTGTCCGCGTCGTAGGTCATCGGCGTGTCCTTCTCCCAACCGCCGGGAGTGGCGTTTCCGATCACGCTCCAGGTTACTTTTGTCGCCTTCCAAGTCTGCTTGCTCGTATCGGCGGTCAGTTCGTAGTAACCGGGGGCAGGCACGGTCAACCCACCGGCTTGGCCATCGGAGTCGAGTTTTCCGGCGCTGCTACCGCTGCCACCGCCATAATTGGTATGCGTCCAGTCCGGCGCGTCCGTGAATTTGAAGGGTTGCTCACCGGAGCCCGTGAAATTCACATAACCATCGAAGCGCGTGGTCGAGCCAGCGACGGAGCCGATCTGAGGTGCCGACTCAGGCTTCCAGTCCTGGTAAGCGCCAGGCACATACAAAACGGCGGTGTCGGATTCCTCGCTTGCACTGGGCTTGGCGGTGGCGGCAGGGGTGGCAGGCTTGGCTTTCGCGGGAGGCGTCGATTTGACTTGCGCGCAGCAGGCACTTGCAGCGCAGAAAAACGTGACCGTGGAAAAAATCTTTGGGAAGAAACGATTGGTTGGGGACATGATAGTTCTAAGCAGCATCACGGATCGTAGTCAAGCAACACACACCGTTTGCGACAACCCGGGACACGCTCTTTGCCGAACATTTCCCATCCTCAGTTTACTGGACACCAACATAGCGAACAAATTTTATCCGGTTTACTGGACACCAACTGCTTGAAATAGGTTGATTGACAATCATGACAGCAGGCCGCAGCATGGGCGACGTGCGCATCGTTTAGCGATGCAACATCGTTTAGCGATGCAATTCCGAAGTCTCCTTCACCTAGAGATCCCACTCCCCATGAAAAAATCCCTCGCAGTGTTCAGCTTGGCCTCCACGGCAGCCTTGCTATTAACGGTTTCCGCCCAAGCGCAAACCACCTACAGCGGTAACCAGTCCCAAGGCTTCGGCGGCCAGATTGGCAACCAGACGCTCACCGTGAGTGACAGTGCCTCTACAGGACTGATCACGTTCAACTTTACGAGTCCCGGCATCAACGACGTGGCTTTTTTCTTCTCCACCGGCAGCGCGGGTGTTGCGAGCACCACCTCGGTGACGGATACCACTTCTGAGGCGACTCGAACCATCAGCGGGGACGGAACGACTTCGGGTCACTCGATCTTGACGTTTGCTTCCGGCTTCAACGCGGGCTACGCCGTCGCTCTCGGCGGTGATACCGGGGGTGGCAGTTTGTATTCGATCAACAGCACCACCGGCTTGTTGACCTTGGTTTCAACCGTCAACGAGGTCAGAAACGGCACTGCGTCTTCTACGACTAGCTACACCTTTAGTCTCAACGCGACATCGATTGGGTTGACGGCAGGGAGCGGGGCGTCTTTCAATTTTGTGGCTTCGCTGGGTAATGCGAACGATGGGAACAGCACTAATTACTACCGCTCCAACGAAGGGTTCGGCCCTAGCAATGTCAGCGGCGAAGGTACGACCGGAACCAATCCCGGCAATACGGGAGCGATCACGTTCACCGGTTCCGACCTCTACACTCTGTCCACTACCGCGGCGGTGCCTGAACCGGCCACTTGGGCGATGATTTTGGGTGGAGCCGGGGTGTTGGCTAGTGCCAAACTTCGCCGCCGGGAGGTTTGATCACCCCCCAGCAGTTTCCAGAATTTCTGACAGCGTCCCTTCCTTCGGATCGGACGCTGTTTTGCTTTTGACGTCGTAGTTGACGACTTGGCTAGAATTTGCCGACTTGCCATCAACAAATTGTCGGTAGATGCTCATCTTAGATTCTCCCATGACCTCCCCCTCCAATCCGCACCGGGTTGCGAGCGATTGCCCGATGGATCGTTCGCATCTTCACTGCTCCCTAGACAAAGCTTTTACTCTGATCGAACTTCTGGTCGTCATCACGATCATCGCCGTTCTCGCCGGGCTTCTGTTGCCGGTGGCCTCAAAGGTAATGACCAACGCCCAAAAAGTGCAGGCGTTAAACACCGAGACACAGATCGTCACCGCTATCAAAAGCTTCCAAACGGAGTATGGCGTGTACCCCATTCCGACGGATTCTCCCGCGAATGCAGACATTTGTTTCGGCGCACAAGCCCCGACGGAAGCGGAACTGTTCAACATCCTCCGGGCACTTGAGACAGGGGACATCACGACGATGAAAAATACGCGGAAGATCGTGTACATCGATTTACCGAATGCGAAAAACCAAACGCAAGGTCTTTCCCGCAATGGGCTTGGCCCCGATGGGCTGCTCTATGACCCGTGGGGTACAATCTTCCTTATAGGTGTTGATGGTGATTATGACGAGTCCATCGACAATCCTTACGGTAAAAATGCGGGTCTTGCTCCGCTGCTCAGGACTGGTGTGATCGTTTACTCTTACGGACCAGACCAACAGAGCAGTTCGGAATTTTTTACCCATGCGGGCGATAAGAACGACGCAAAATCGAAAGACGACGTGATCTCTTGGCAGTAATTGCCCTCCGGCTCTAACGCAAACGCCGAGCCAAATTTCTCGGACATAGTAGCAACCGGCGGCCCCACTTTTGGGTAAACCGTCTTTCGAGTGAATTGTTTGGTCTTGGTCGCCGCAGCCTCGAATCGTTTTTTTGCCATGGAAAAACCCCCTGCAAGCTTTTGGCAGATTTGGAACATGAGTTTCGGCTTTTTGGGTATCCAGTTCGGCTGGGGCCTGCAAGGCGCGAATATGAGCGCCATCTACGAGTATCTCGGCGCCAAACCTGACCAGATTCCTGTCCTCTGGCTGGCTGCACCGATGACGGGTTTGCTCGTGCAACCGATCATCGGTAGCATGAGCGACCGCACCTGGGGTCCTCTGGGTCGGCGGCGACCGTATTTTCTGGTGGGGGCACTTCTGGCTTCGGCGGCGTTGCTGCTTATGCCTTCGTCTTCCAGTTTGTGGATGGCAGCCGGTCTGCTTTGGGTGCTCGACAGCTCCATCAACATCAGCATGGAGCCGTTTCGAGCGTTCGTGGCCGACCTGTTGCCGGAAAGACAACGTGGGCGGGGATTTGCCGTGCAGAGCTTGTTCATCGGCATGGGATCAGTGATGGCCTCGGCGTTGCCCTGGGTGTTTTCTCATGCGTTCGGCGTCAGCTCCAAAACCAGCGCCGCCATGCGGATTCCCTTGACCGTGCGTTACTCTTTCTATTTGGGGGCGCTGGCGTTTCTAGGCGCGGTGCTTTGGACGGTGTTCACCACCCGCGAGTATCCGCCGGAGGACATGGCAGCCTTCACAGCCCTCAAGGCCCGCCGGGGTGGGTTCGCGCACGGGGCGAGAGAAATTTTCGACGCATTCGTGGAAATGCCTTCGACCATGCGGCGGCTGGCCTGGGTGCAGATGTGCACCTGGCTGGCACTCTTTTGCATCGGTTTGTATTTCATCCCGGCGGTAGCGCACAACGTGTTCGGCGCGGTGAATGAAAAATCCAGCACGTATGCCGACGGGACGGAATGGGGCGGACTTTGTTTAGCGGTCTCCTCGCTGGTGACGTTCTTTGCGTCCTTCGGTCTGATCTATGCCAGCCGCCGCGCCCGGCCAAAGCAAATTCACACGGTTTGTCTGCTTTGCGGCGCGGCTGGTTTGCTTTCCGTAGGCGTCATTCATGACAAGCACCTCTTGTTGCTTTCCATGACCGGGATCGGCATTGCCACCGCCAGCATTCTTTCAATGCCGTACGCGTTGCTCGCCAACTCGTTGCCTCCCACACGGATCGGGGTGTACATGGGTATTTTCAACCTGTTCATCGTTCTGCCCGAGATTGCCGCGTCTCTGGGCTTGGGTTGGATTATGAATACATGGCTGCACGGCAACCGCATGTACGCGGTGGTGGCCGGAGGATTTTCCATGCTGTTGGCAGCGATCCTGATGCGATTTGTCGAAGACCTGCCTGTCACCGCTTCCCTTCCCACTGCCGGATCGGAAAAACCGCTGATCGAGCAGCTCAGTTGAGGGTGCGTTTCCGGCCCTTTGTCGCCGGACTTTTCGTCCTCGTGCCTTCTCCAGAATCTGGAGACTTTTCGAGATCAACGGCTGCCTTGTCGCGCACGGTCTCTCCCGCACTCCATGTGCTGTTGACCAGCATACTCTTTTGAATCGGTGGGAAACCGGATTCGTTGCGGTGGAGTTGTCCGATGACCATGTCGATGGCCGAGCGGCCAATCAGTTCGCTGTTCTGCTGCATCCCGGCCCAGGCACTGGTCTCGGTGGACTTG
>CAXSED010000167.1:0-7344 GCA_964236475.1 uncultured Chthoniobacterales bacterium | reverse complement strand
CCCCCGTGCGGGCAACCTCCTGTAAGCTGACACCTAACCACGCGCTCCAGCGAACAGAGGCTGGCGGTCGGCGTTTCTCTGTACTCCACGTTCGGCTGCCGATCCTCTAGCATAAGGTTCCCTGCTTTCGTGGTCTCTCCGGCAGCTTGCTGCCTTGCCCGAGTTTGCGCCGCAGCCGTTCGGCGGCCACCGGTGCGAAATCGCGGGCGTTGTTGTTGAAGACGACGTGGACCTCGTCCGCTTCCCTGGCGAGATCAAGCGCACGTTCGGACACCTCGGCGATCTCCGCGTCGCTGTAGTCGTAGTGAAAACGCTCGGCCACCGTCTTACCGGTCAGGTACGCCTTCGCGTCTCGCCCGTGCAGGCGCAGGTAAGCCAGCCGCTCGTCTGTGATCTCGTCCACGGCAGGCATGATGGTGAAGTGCTTCGCATCTGCCGGGGGGCCGTCGATGCCGGCAAGCGTCACGCCCTGTTCACGCAGAAACGCCGTGGTCGCCTCGCGGTGCCGGTCGCCCAACCAGTCAGAGTGCCGTAGTTCGAGCACGACCCGACGTGGCTCTTTCCCCTTGCCCTTTAACTGACGTAGCAGCGGTTCAAGCGCGGTCAGGTCAGCAGACCGTGGCGCGAAGCCCGGGGTCATCTGCAAGAGCAACGCCCCGAGCTTGCCCGCCGTTTCCAGTGGTGCCAGCCCTTCGAGGAACCGGCTCGTGACCTCTTCTTCCAGTTCCGGGGTGAGGATGACGTTCTCGCGGTCGGTCATTTCCACTTCGGCGCGCAGGTCCGTGGGGAGCGCATCGAGCTTGGTGGCGTGGCGGGAAAGCAACCGGTGACACTTCACGTCGAAGAGGAAGCCGTCGGGCGTCTCGCGCACCCACCGCTCGCACAGGTGCGCGGAGGGGATCGCATAGAACGAGGAGTTCAACTCGACCATGTCGAAATGCTGCGCGTAAGAAGGCAGTCGGGCACCGGCGGGTAGGCCCTTGGGGTACCAGCCCGCCTTGACGAACTCCGGCGCGCTCCAGGAGGCGGTGCCCACGCGGATGGTGTTCGTGTTTGCGCTCATGCTCTGACCATCCATTCGGTTCACCAAGATAAACAGGCTGTCACTCAGGAAAATGTCGGCTACCCTGGACCTGACCGGGTACGTTTAGAGGCGGCTCGGTCTGCTCATCGCATTTACACTCTCCCCCTCCAAGAACGGTTCACCGTATGAAAGTTTTATGCCTGCTGACCGGAGTGTTTCTGCTTCACATTTCTGCCCTGTGTGCGGAGGACAACGATGAGCGGATCAAAAAAATTGTCGCGGACGTACAAAAGTCGTTGGAATCGCAAAAAACAGCGACCCCACCGCTACGCGAACCTCAGTCGGAAGGCGCTGGCCAGTTGCTTGGGCAACTGCTGGCAGGAGCGGGATCAGAAGACGCCACGTACCGCGAGACCGCTTTGACCCAGTTGGCCTATCTGGTCGAGTCGGGGCCGGTCCGACAAGAGTGCCTTGATCTCGCGGCCACCCTGCACGGCGAGCGCGAAGCCAGCGAGAAGAAGATGGCCGCCGACATCAATGCCGTCATTGACCGTGCCCCCGCTACTGTCCGCGCAGCCAAGACCGCTCCCGAACTCGACGACCTCGTGCTGGAACTGGGAAAATACCGCTCGGATCGCGCGGACATGACGTCCTCTCGTCCTGTGATGTCCGCCGTGAACCGTGCGCAGACTACCTTGCGTTTCGTCACGCAATGGCAAGATTACCTCTCCGAGCTTACCGCTGGGGAAACCGAACGAGCGGTCCAGAGCCTGCAAAGTCTCAGCCAGCAGGAAGTCTATCTGGTTCCTCGCTCCGAAATCCTGGAACGCATCCACAACGGCGGCAAAGCGCGCATCGCCACGCCGGGCGAAAACCCGACTTCCACGCCGGAGGCGTCACCCGCTCCGACTCCGGTCATTCTAGTCGGCCCCGACGTGAGCAAGCTTGTCGCTGAAATCAAGACGCTCGACGCCCTTGCGCCAGCTCTCGATGAACTCGAAAAACTCAGCCGCAGCAGTGGCGACACGCGCCAAGCCGACGCGGGCACGGCGCTCAAATTCCTCGCGCCGTTCGACCAGAGTTACCGCGATTTCCTGGCCGGTCAATCTACCAAGGTCAACCTCGACAACCCTGCCCTGCCCATGCCCGGCGGACGCTACCCTATCAATATCGGTGGCGAAGACGAGCTTGCGCGCGTGATCCGGCGCACGGAACTGGCACTGCGCGACCAACTCCTCGCGGTCACGTTGCCGCGCTACCTTGATTTGCCGGGGAGTATCACCGCCCGGCCCGGCGAAGGCCCCATCGACTTTCTCGACCGCCGCAAGGCCGAGGCCCTCGCCGCCGGGGACTACCTCGGCGTAGCGAAAGCGGACGAGGCGCGCACGTTTCTGCGTAGCGGTGGCAGCCACTCGATGAGGGCGGTCGCCGTCAGGTTGGAGAGAAACCTGCCAGGCTTTTGTCCAACCGCTTCAACTCCCGCGCTTGCATCCGCCACGATGCAGCCGTGCCTATCTAAATTCAACCTGCTACCTGACGAAGTATTACTAGATGCATCCCTCATTGCGCATGCCTTGCGCCGGGAGTAAAATAATGTCCCCTGCCGGACCTTGATCATTTGTGCTCGCGTATACTTCTCCATGAAACCTTTCTCTTGCCGCCGTCCTACCGCCGTTGTGCTTCGCTCTCTCGTGCTGCTGGCTGTCGCCGCCTCCGGGTTGCAGGCCGCGCAGACACCCGTCAACGTCGTCACCTACCACAATGACGACGCGCGCACCGGGCAGTATCCGTACGAAACGCAACTCACTCCGGCGACCGTTTCGGTGGCGACCTTCGGCAAACGATTCGCATCGGTCGTCGATGGCCAAGTGTATGCGCAGCCCCTCTACATTGCTGGATTGTCCATCCCGGGCCAGGGACGGCACAACGTCGTCTTCGTCGTGACGGAACACGACAGTGTTTACGCGTTCGACGCCGACACCGGGGCCACGCTCTGGCAGACCTCTTTTCTCGCCACTGATCTCCCGGATACCACCGTTTCCACCGTCCCCTACCAGGACCTGCCCGGCCAGTGCCAGCAGATCACCCCGGAACTCGGCGTCACTGCCACGCCTGCCCTCGATCCGGTCACCGGCACGCTCTACGTCGTCGCCATGACGAAGGAAAGCACGGGCGTCGTCAAACCCACGGTCAATTACTTCCAGCGGCTCCACGCGCTCGATATCACAACGGGTGCCGAACGAACCAACAGCCCCGTAGACATCGAGGCCGTCGTTACGGGCACCGGCGACGGCGGAACGCAGGATGTGTTCGTGCCGCTCGACTACAAGGAGCGGCCTGGTCTCGTGCTGTCCGGCGGGCTGGTTTACACGTTCTGGAGCAGCCATTGCGACGTGGAGCCGTACCAAGGCTGGGTGATGAGCTACGATGCCACCACGCTCGCGCAAAAAAGCGTTTACAACGTGACCGCTAATGGCCAGGAAGCTTCCTTCTGGGACGGCGGCGCAGCCCCGGGACTCGATGCCGCCGGGAACTTGTATCTCGGCGCGGGCAACGGCACATTCGACGCGCAGAACGCCGACGGCAGCCTGAACCCCGGTGGTGTGGACCTGGGCGAGAGTTTTATCCGGGTTTCCACAAACGGCGGCCTGCTGGCGGCGGCAGACTGGTTTACGCCTTTCAACAAGGATTACCTCAACGCCAACGATCTGGACACCGGCTCGGCGGGCGTCGTGCTTTACGACGTGAACGGCAACCACCTACTGACCAGTGCGGGGAAGGAAGGACGCATCTACGTGCTCAACCGCGACAACCTCGGCCACTATAGCCCCAGCGCGGACACGGGAGCCTATCAAACCGTGCTCAAGAGCGCTAACGGGATTACCTCCGGGCTGTTCGGCTGCCCGGCCTTCTTTAATAGCAGCGTGCAGGGGCCGACGCTTTACTTCTCGTCCATCGACGATCATCCCAAGGCGTTCGTGCTTGATGCGGCGGGCCGGTTGCCAGGGGCACCGACCTCGCAGGCGGCAACGGTTTTCGGCTACCCCGGCGCGGTGCCAAGCATCTCGGCCAACGGTGGCGCGGACGGCATCGCCTGGATGCTTCAGGACACTTCCACGCTCCACGCTTTCGACGCTGACAACCTTGGCACCGAGCTTTACAACTCCGACCAGAATGCGGCGCGAGATGCGCTGGGCAGCTACGTGAAATTCACGACACCGATCATCACCCAGGGCCGGGTGTACGTCGGCACGAATGATCACCTCGTTGCCTACGGAATGCTTAGCCCGGCGTTGGCGACGGACATGACCGCGCAGTTCACTGTCACGCCCGGAGCGGTCCGGGCATCGCTCAACGGCAAACATCTCGTACAAGATGTGACGCTGACTTATCGTGGCACCGGCACGCCCGCCGGGCCGGTGACGCTGGTGTTGGATCGTCTCAACAAGGCGGCGAAGCTTTACAACGCCGATGGCACCACGACGCAGACGGCTCCGCTGGCGAGTTTTTACAAGACGGTGACGCTGGCGGGTGGCAGTGCAACGGTGCGGCTCAAGTTCGACAACGCGAAGAATACTCGCATCGCCTGGACGCCGCGCGTGCTTGGGGGTGCTGGCGCACGTTGAGAGGCGGCCTCCGAGCTTCTACGCGACGCCACGACTGTAAACGGGTGCTTGACGAAAGTGACCATCCTGACCGCACCCGGGCCTGAGCACCAGCGCGTGTTTCTCGAACGGCCTGGTAATCGACGTGGTGCTGCCATGACCTCCTGCAACTGCCACCTCCAAGCCGCGCAGGGCCACTTGGAACTCGGCCTCCCTCGAAGCATTCGCTGACGGCCGTTTGCTTTGCCAATTCGTCCTCCAGGGTTCGATCTAGGCCTTTCGAGTCATCGGTGTAGCGCCGATACCCGTCCCAGCCGTGCTTTCTGGGCATCTCTAAAGTTTCTTCCATGATCGCCGTTACATCCTTAGCTTCCGGCAACGCTCTGAGTTTTTCGCTCTTGCCAAGATGCCAACCGTCGAATTTCACGCACCACTCCCAGCGAAACAGCGTGTTGCTGACGTGCTGATTGAACCAAAACTGCGGGTGTGCTTTGTCGGCAGAAGCACCTTCGACGGCGAGCACGATAGCGCGGCGACCTCGCAAGGGGCTGTTTGCATCGTCATCCATCGGTTGGAGCGCGAAACCGTTCCCTGCACACTTGTTTTCCAGATAGGCTTGCCTGAGCTCCAAAAGCTTTTGAGGATGACCGATTGTACCACCGACCGAGTTCATGTGGGTTTATAGCGTAACTGTTCGTCGATCTTCGTCAGGGCTTCCAGCGCACCCATCGGCAACCCAACGTGTCCATCTGGCATTTCAGGATCGCGCACGTTGATCCTGATGAGCTTCCCTCCGAATCTGTCCACGGCATCCTCGGAAAAATAGCGCACCGTGGGGATGGCGGTACCTGCACCCAACTCCACGATGGCCAACGGCAGCTTGCGCGTGCGCTGGAGCCACAACCAATTGGTCAATCGTTCTTCCTGTGCCGACGAATGGCTCCTGTCCCACTGACCATCACCGAACATCAAGATGTTGGGCCGAGCCAGACCCCCACAGGCAGGGCAGGCTGGCAACTTGCCACGGGCGCGCATAGTAGTTTCGTCCACGTCCACCTCAAACCCATCGGCGGAGAAGATGCCCACGCCGCAGCCGTGGCAGCACTGGAGGCAATGAATGCTACCATGGACCTCCGTGATCTTTGCTTCGTCAAAGACCGCCCGCTGGAACTGTCCGTCCACGTTGGAAGTGAACACGCCGTAGCCACCGGGCATCCGCTCGCCCCAGCGTTTGAGGATGGCGAACCCGGCGTGCGGCTGCGTGGCGCGGTATAGGTGCAGCCGGTGGCCGTAGAAACCCCAGGCGAAAGCCGGGTCCTGCTGGATGTGACGCGGGTCAGCCAGCGCCGTGAAGTTCAGGCCCAAGCGCCGGTAGGCCGGGTACGCCCGCCAGAATCCTTCCGGGCCACGAAAATCGGGCAGGCCGGAGTCCACGCCCATACCCGCCCCGGCGGTGATGAGCAGCGCCTTGGCGCTGGAAAGGATTTCAGTGGCTCGCTGAAGGGGTTCACCTTGCTCGGATGTCGTGGGATCAGAGGCGTCTGCATCCATCGAATAAATGCACCATCGCCGTCGAGATGGAACGAGGCAAAAGCTGTTTTTGAAGTGCAGGGCGGCGATGGACTTCGACAACCGTGCAGACGGCAGTTGCCAAAGACGAAGCCCATAGGGCTACAATGGCAGCGCGCACTCCAGCGACGGACGTACGAGTGAACGCGGAACCCTACAATGCCTTGGTCACCAATCGGTGCGGAATGGTCGTCTCCATGAACTCGTCACCGGAAGCGGTGTAGCCGAGTCGCAGGTAAAACCCCAGAGTGGTGGCCCAGGCGTGAGCGATCATGTTGCCGTAGCCCTTGTGACGGGCAAAATCCTCGGCGAACGTGATGAGTTGTCTGCCGATGCCTTCCCTTTGCAGTACGTTAGATACGGCCACCTGTCTCATCTAGACGGTGTGTTCGTCCAGAGGTTGCAGCAGCAACACAGTGACGAGCTGGATGCCTCTGATCGAGTCCCCGGGTTTGGTCCAGAACGAGTGAGAGGCTGGGTTAGGTAGTGCAGGTATCAGTTTCGGGGGGTTGGATTCAAGCTCTTGGTGTCAGACGCTGGCAGGATTGACGTTCGTAGCCTGGGCCTCTCGGCAGGCTTGGGCTGGGGTGCGGTAGCCGAGGCCGCCGTGGGGCCGCTCCTCGTTGTAGTGGCGTCGATCGTCTTCGATGACCACGCGGGCCTCGGCCACACTCAGCATGAGTTCCCGATCCAGGCACTCGTCGCGCAGTGAGCCGTGGAAGCTCTCGACGTGCCCGTTCTGCCAGGGACTGCCTGGTTCGATGGAGAGCGTCCTGACGTGGCGCTGGGCCAGCCAAGCTTTGCAGGGTGCGGGCCACGAACTCGCTGCCGTTGTCGCTGCGGAGGTGGCCGGGAGCTCCTCGCCGGGCGACCAGCTGGGTTCGCCGTTCTCCCTTCTCCAGCTGCCGGTACTTGCGGGCGTCCTTGAGTTCCATGCCGCCAAACTTCTTCTTCCAGCGCGAGAAGCTCGCCGCCGAGACGTTGTGCTGGCGGCGGACCGCCTCCCGGTCTTTGCCGCCGGCGGCTTCCCGGCTGATGCGGATGATCTCTCCGGTCGTGTGTCGCTGCTGTTTCATGGTCGGTTCCTCTCGCTTTCAGGCGGGAACCTCTCACTTTAACCCGGACCAGTTTCAGGGACCTCGATCA
>CAXSED010000166.1:0-7408 GCA_964236475.1 uncultured Chthoniobacterales bacterium | reverse complement strand
CCGGAGCGGACGCTCGGGCCGTATGATCCGCGCTCCAAGCAGCCCATCGGCGGCGATGCCTTCACGATTTTCAACGCGGAGTACCAGTTTCCGCTTCTGCCGTCGGTGGCGGACTTGAAGGGGGCGGCCTTCTTCGACGCGGGCAACCTGCGCACGCGCGCGGACCAGATCGGCTTCAGCGACGAGCGGTACGGCATCGGGTTGGGCATCCGGTACAACCTGCCGATTGGACCGCTGCGGCTGGATTACGGGGTGAACCCAGACCCACGCCGTAACGAGAACAACGGGGCCTTTAATTTCTCGTTCGGGTTTGCGTTCTAAATTTCACGAAAGTCCGCCAAACCATCTTCACGATATTCAGCGAACGTTGTCTGACAGGAGGTCATTCAAATGCCACAAGGAGACAAAGCGAAATACACCGATAAGCAAAAACGCAAAGCCGAGCACATTGAGGAAGGCTACGAAAAGCGCGGCGTCCCGAAGACCGAGGCGGAAAGCCGCGCTTGGGCCACCGTGAACAAACAGGATGGCGGCGGGAAAAAACCCGGCGGTTCGGGGCGCAAGAAAGGCGGATGAGCGGGATGGCAACGCCACTTTTCTCCCAGAGAAACGATCCTCGCTTGATTTCTGCTAACCGCATGTTAGAAATCGCATCAGGGGTCTCGATCTATCTGCTTTGAGTGGTATTCACCGAAAGAAGCTGGTTCGGAAGCTGAGCATTGCTGCTCGGGCAAGGAAGGCCCGACTCAAGGTACCACGCAAGAAATCGGTTCGTGTTCCGGCAGCCCTTCCGGCGAATCCGTTGCAGAGTTTGCTGCGTGCGGCAGGGTTTGCCGCTCGCAAGCACCAGGGACAGACCCGGGCGGATAACCGGACGCCGTATTTTTCCCACGTGGCCCGGGTGACGTTGATCCTGTCCCATGTCTTCGGAGTAGAGGACGAAGGGGTTCTGACCGCCGCGCTGTTGCACGACACCCTGGAAGACACGGCAACCGATTACGATGAGATCGCCGGGCTTTTCGGCACGCAGGTGGCGGACGATGTGGTGGTATTGACCAAGAATGTCATGCTGCCGAAGAAGGACCGGGAGGAAGATTACGTGCAGCGTTTGAGCGGCGCGTCCGAAACAGTCATGATCGCCAAGATGGCCGACCTTTACGATAATCTCAGCGACCGTATTCATTCGCCGAAGTTACGCAAAACGGCGGCGACGGCGGAACGGCTTCTCGAGATCTTCGCGCTGCGCTTGAAATCCCGGCTCGGGTTGGCGGCACACGAAAAATTGCGTCGGCTGCTCGACGAGGTAAAATCGTTGCAGCCCACCGTGGCCAAGGCGAAGGCACGCAGGTGAAGTGCTGATCGGCTCCAACGGCACCATCAAAGGACCATCAACACGATGATGAGTTGTCCTTGTCCGACGAAAGGACCACGGATGAACAGAGGCCTTTCACGGCTCAGCTTGACCTCCGCTTCGACGATTACCCGGTCATCCTCAAGCAACTCTAACCCAAGCGAGTATCCACCCGCTATCGGGTTTTTCGTGTCTACCCGCAGAAAAAATTGACGGCTCGGGACCAACCAATCCTCCGTACCCTTGGTCACGGTCTTGCGCTTCTGGCCGAGCACGCGAAACTCGTTGTAGCCGAATACCGTGTGCAAACTTGCCACTTGGCCGCGCAGTTCTTCGGGGATTGGGATGGGGTGTTCGGCATTCGTTCCCATGACCAGCGCACCGTAGAGAGTGTCACCTTGGGCCCGTGCCGGGGCTGCCCCAGCCACTAAAGCGAGTGCCAAGCAAACAGCTTGCGCCACAAAGGAAGCTTTTTTCGGCCACCTCGGCACGGGAGAATCAGCCATGGACGAGCCTCGCTTCTGCTAGCCACCCGGGGATTGCTTACGGCTTGGTGCCCTTCGGGGAAATCGGGGCGGAGGGTGCCGGAGAGTCACCGGGAACGGTGGGCATGTAATCCAGTCCGTTGATCCAGAGCACGTTTACGTTAGGATCTTTGTATTGCAACGGCGTCGCGGTAGTGCTCGTCGGCGAGGCGGGGACTTTCAACACTTGAATGTCGTCACTCAGATCGACCGAGGGCCGCGTGGGTTGAATTTGCACGTATTCCGAACCGGGTGCCCGGCGCGGTGTCGGCTGGGTTGCCACGGCTTCCGGTGCCGGGGTGCTGGCGTGTTGTGTCAACGGTTGCGTCGGGGCAGTGTTCTGCGCGACCTGTGGCAACGGACCTGCGGCGTGCGGTGGCATCGTGCCGTAGTAAAGCGCCGTGGCCACGAAAAGCAGCGCCGCGCTGAGTCCGGCCAGCCGGGTGAAAGGCCATGAAAAAATCGAGCCGCGCGCCTGCCGCTCTTCGTCACGACGGCGATCCGAGTGGCGCTCGGCGTCGATGCGTTCGCGCAACTGGTGGCTGAAAAACTCGGCGTTCGTCATGGCCGGTGCCTTCAGGTGGGTAGCCAACAGCACGTGCAGCCGGGCAGCGTCATCCTTGTCGGCCCGGGCCTCGCCTGCTGATGCGCGGCGCGAAAGCTCCAGCTCGAAGGAGGTCAACGCCGGGCCGTCGAGTGTGTTGTCGATCCAGGCGGTGTAGCGTTCTTCAAAAGTTTTCATAAACGTCCTTCAAGAGGGTTTGGAGCTTCTTGCGTGCGTAAAAGAGCCGGCTCATCACCGTGCCAATGGAGCAGCCCACCGTTTCGGCGATTTCGTGGTATTGGAGGTCCTCCATCTCTTTGAGCAGAATCACGGTGCGATGCTCGGGCGAGAGCTTGGCGATGGCGGCGTCGATGCGCTCGCGCACTTCCATCCGCTCCATCTTTTTGAGGGGCAGCGGCTCACTTTTCGGGGCAAGGTCGCTGCCGGGTTCGAGGTCTTGCAGACCGATGGTATCGTCAAATTCCTGTCCGCTGTTGATTTGTTTTTTCCGCAGCCAGTCGATGGCCACGTTGGTCATGATCCGGTAGAGCCAAGTGTAAAAGCTCGATTGGAAACGAAACCGGTCTATCGACTTCCACGCCTTCAAGAATCCGTCCTGCGCCAGGTCCCACGCGTCTTGTTCGTTGTGGACCAGGTGATAAATCATGGCGAAGACTCGGCTGCGGTATTTCGTGACTAATTCATCGAAAGCCTTGTCTTCGCCCGCCTGACACCGCCGTACGAGGGCGAGGTCGTCCGGTTCCATGCCGGGAGCAGACGGAGATACACTTTCTCCTTTGAATTGGTCTGACGATGCTGATCCGATCTCCATTCAATAAATATTCAGCCGAACGGAGAAAATGTGTCTGGGAGCCATGAAATGACTCTCTCCCCTACCACGCGTAGACAGATTCGGCTAATGCCCGCGCCCGTACCGGCGGCGCCATTCGCTCCGGTAGTGCCCCATCAGGGAGATAATCCCGTCGCGCACTTGGAAAATCCGCGAACGCAAATCCTGCACGCCTTCGTGATCGAGCAACTGCTCCTGCTGACACTGGGCTGAGGCATCCAGAGCGTTGGTTACGGCTTTCAACGCCCGCTTGAGGTAGGCGATAGTCATGCCAATTTCGTCGACATCGTCGTCGGAGAGCGCCGCCGCCAGCTTGACGTTTGCCAGCGTGGAACTGGTCATCAACCGGACAACCGCCGGGTGCTGGGCAACGGGATCGTGTTCGTCAAACATGCCGTCCACATGGACTGCCAGTGCGCTAGCAGCTTGATAGAGCGGGTGGTTGTCATGACGACTACCGGCTTTCACCGTATCCTCGTCGTCACCTTCCTCTTCATCGTCGAGGTCATCATCCTCGTCGTCGAGCAAGTCGTCGTCCTCAAACTCATCTTCGGTTTCGTCCTCGTCGTCCGCTTCGTCTTCCGGGTCTTCTTCGTCACCGTTGGCGTCCTTGGCGGAACGCGGTTCGCCGGCGGTGAAAAGAACATCCAGATCGGCGGTCCAATCCTTGCCGTTCTCGTCCAGAAGATGATGCCAACCCATCTCCCGAGCAATGATCTGATCGCGGTTGGGGTCGTCCAAGTACTTTTCGAGCAGTTCCATGTATTTTTCCGTCTTGCGATCCTGCTGTTGGAGGAAACGTTCCCAGTCGTACTCGTCCCACACCCGCTCCCCGCTGCCACCAGACTCGAAGTGATGATCGGCCATAAAGATCGAAAACTTTATCGCACTCCCGGCTCCGATGCAAGGAGTTGCCCGTCGGTATCCCGGGAGGAAATCGCGCGGGTTTCGTTTCCGTTTTGCGTGGATTCGCGCATGTTGGGTTTCACGTTCCTATGAAATTGCTTCTCATCGACGGCAACTATTATGCGTACCGCTCGTTTCATGCCATCCGGGGTCTGACCAATTCGCGCGGCGAGCCGACCAACGCGATCTTCGGCTTTGCCAAGACGGTGCGCCGGATGATCAAGGACCTGCGCCCGGATTTGGCCGCCGTCTGCTGGGACCAGGGGTTGCCGTCGCGCCGGACGGAACTCCAGCCGGAATACAAGCAGCACCGCTCCGACATGCCGGTCGAGATGGTGCCGCAAATCCCGTTCATCCGCGATTTGGTGCCCAAACTGGGGCTGCACGGTGTCGCGCTGCCCGACACGGAAGCCGACGACCTGATGGCCTCTTATTCCTGCGCGGCGCATTCCCGGGGGATGGAGGTCATTCTGGCGACCAACGACAAGGACCTGCTCTCGCTGGTGGAAGACGATATTCTTGTTTACTCGACGGCCAAGGCGGACCTCAAATCGCCCGAGGAAATGTTCACCCTGCTGGACCCGGCGTCGATTTCCAAGAAATGGGGCGTCGCCCCGGCGCGCATCCTCGACGTGCTCGCGCTCAGCGGCGACGCGAGTGACAACATCGCGGGCATCCCTGGCGTGGGGCCAAAGACCGCCACGACGCTGATTCAAAACGCGGGCACGCTTGACGCGTTGCTGGCCGACCTGGACACGGTCAAAAACGAGAAACTTCGCACCAAACTCACCGAGGGACGCGCTCAAATTCTCCAGAACCGCGAGATGGTGCGCTTGGACACCGACCTGCCGCTGCCGGTGCCGCTGGATGATTTGGTGATCGCCCCACGCTACGACGAGTTGATCGAGGCTTTGGAATGGTGTGAGTTCCGCTCCTTGCTGGCTGAGGTGCGTGCCGAGAAGAAAGCCATCGCCAGCGGTAAGCCAGCGGCGGTACAGGATGATTTGTTCCCGTTTTAGAAGTAGCGGTCTGACAACCGATGCTGGGAGCGAAGCCTGACGATGAAATCTCTAAATAGAGAACTTGGCGCCAGTCTTCATGCAACTGGATCGCATAGGGAAGCTTCATCGTTAGCGTCGGGTGCATCAGGCGGCCAGCAATAGAAAGTAAGAGAGTAGCCATCGGCAAAGGCCTCCTCGATATGCTCGGTGAACGCCTGAATCTCTTCAGGACTGTGACTGGCATCCTGCATGTAGCTGTCGCGACTAACCAAATTCCATCGCTCGAACTTCTGCGGGTACCAACCCTCTCGTGAAATGGCCGCCAACGTGGTCTGTTCGGCGCTGCGGAGGTCGTCAGCATCAACCCAACAATTAGCGTAGGCACCACCAACCTCGCCAATCTCGGGGCTGTCCGGTGCTGGGACGGCTACCACGCGGACCAGAAAAAGTTGCTCGGGCTGCTCGCGCCGGACGAGCGCAATGGTGTTAGCAAAGAGGTCCACGAGGGAGGCAGAAAGAGAGGATACCCAGCAATCTGATCGGCCCTACTCGCTCGGCTTTCCTTCCCCGCCTTTTCCTTGGTCGAGCGCCGTCGCCTGACTTGCTACCACCTGCCATTCACCGTTCGCTTGGCGCACAAAAACGTCGGTCCAACGGTACGCGGCGGACGAGACCTGACTAAGGTCGGCAGGGCTGAAAGCGGTTTGTCCGGTCACGATGGCGGTATTTCCATAGAGATGCACTTTCATGTCGCTCAGCTTGAAATTGATCGGTTCACCACCCTGTTTGGCTTCCGCGATTTCTTCCTGCTTGCCTGTCACTTTGCCCGTGGCATCGGTGAACGTGAACCCGTCCACCTCCACTTTTTCAAGAAAAGCCACGTCGTGCCGGGCTTCGGACTCACACCATTTTTGTTCGAGATCCAGCACCACCCGCTCGGCGTCGTCTGCTGGTTTCTCGCCTCCTTGTTTGAAGGCAACGTCCGTTTTGACAGGGCCTTTGCTGTCGCCGCCCATCTTGCACAGGGGACAAGAACCGCCGGAGGCGGCTTCCGGCTCGGTGGCGGGCAACGGGGACGAGGCAGTCTGCGCCGAAACGTGAACGACACCGAGCGTCAAGGCGAAACCGAGGGAAAGAAAAATCGTTTTCATGGCAAACTTTCTTTACGGGCGAGCGGCGGGCGAGTCAAACGTGGCGGGCCGGGTTTCGGGCAAAACCCGGTAACGCAATTGCCGCGAGAGCAGCCAGCGCACCCCGAACATATCGACCGTGGCTCGCAGGGCGCGGTTGCCCAGCCCGTACTTGCTCACGCCGAACTGACGCGCCCGGTGGTTGACCGGGATTTCCACCAGCCGGTAGCCCGCCCCCTTGACCAGCGCGGGGATGAAACGGTGCATCCCGGTGAAAGGCACGAGCGCGCCAACGCACTCGCGGCGCATGGCTTTGAGCGTGCAACCGGTGTCGCGCACGCCGTCGCGGGTGAAGCGGCTGCGCACGAAATTCGCCACCCGGCTGGTGATGCGCTTGACGACGGTGTCCTTGCGCTTGGCGCGGTAGCCGCAGACGAGGTCCGCCGAGCCGCGTTCAATTTCGGCGAGCAGGCGTGGGATGTCGGCGGGATCGTTTTGCAGGTCGCCGTCGAGCAACGCCACGGCCTGCCCGCGCGCGGCGTGCAGCCCGGCGTACATGGCCGCGCTTTGCCCGGCGTTGTGCTCGAACGCCAGCACGCGTACGCGACCGGCGTCGTCCAGCGCGATTTTCGAGCGGGTGCCGTCGCGAGAGCCGTCGTCCACGAAGACGATTTCGTAGTCCAAACCGGCGAGGGCCGCCGCGAGTTCGCGCTGGAGAATAGGCACGTTTTCCTCCTCGTTGTACAGCGGAACGACGACGGAAAGCGCAGGGACGGGGGACATGAAAAGGGGATTAGAGATCGAGACCGCGATAATTGAAACACGCGTAAATGCGGACGTGGCGCAAGGGCTGGCCGCGCCGCTGGATTTCGTATTGGGCGACGAGGCTGCATTCCTCGAAACCGCTCTCGACGGCGTCGGGCAACTGGCGGTGGCGTTCGTCGTCGGTGACGAACAGCGCGCTGTGGCCGACGAACGGGGAGCTGCCCACCAGCCGGAATTCCTCTTCCGCCGTGGTGGGGGGCGGCGCGTCGGCGGGGGCCGGGCGCACCGTGACCTGATCGTACCCCGGCCAGAAGGAAAACTGCGTTTCCATGTTCTG
>CAXSED010000165.1:0-7537 GCA_964236475.1 uncultured Chthoniobacterales bacterium | reverse complement strand
GAGGGCGACGGCTACGTCAAGGACACCGACGCGAGCACCATCGACTACGACAAGATGCTCAAGACGATGCAGAAGGCCACCCACGACAACAACGAAACCCGGGTCAAAGAGGGTTATCCGTCGATGGAACTCGTCGGTTGGGCCGAACCACCGCAGTACGATTCGACCAACAAGAAACTTTACTGGGCCAAGGAGATCCAGTTCGGAGATTCCAACGAGCACACGCTCAACTACGACATGCGTATCCTGGGCCGCCGGGGCGTGCTTGTCCTCCAAGCCGTCGCCGGCATGGATCAACTCAGTGAGATCAAGGACGCGCGGTCACAGATTCTCGGCATGGTGGACTACAAGCAGGGGCACCGCTACGCGGATTTTAATCCCAAGACCGACAAGGTCGCGGCCTACGGGGTGGCGGCGTTGGTACTGGGCGGCATCGCGGCGAAGGCCGGGTTCTTTAAACTGTTGATCCCGGTCATCCTCGCGGCAAAGAAGTTCATCGTGATCGGCGTCGTGGCGGTGGCGAGCTTCTTCAAGCGGATTTTCGGCAAAGGCGAGAAGGTACAGTGATCCGCGCAGCCGCTTCGTCCTGAACGGCAACGATTCCCCGGCAGGACCGGGGTTCGACGCCCCGGTGCCGATCACGCCGGTCCCTTGGACACGAACACGCTCGCGGGCCGCAAAAGCCGGTCGCGCAGCCTGTAACCCTTGCGCTGCTGGCGAACTACTTGTCCCTCGGGCACCTCGGCGTTGGTCTCTTCGCCCAACGCTTCGTGTAAATTCGGATCGAATTTCTGCCCGATGGCATCAATGGTCTGCATCCCGTTCTCGCTGAGGAAATTTTCGAGCTGCTTTTGCACCATGGTCATGCCAAGAATCACGGAATCCGCCCCGGGCGACTGGCGCGCCATCATCATCCCCATTTCGAAGTTGTCCACGACCGGCAGGAGCTTTTCCAGCAAGGTGGCATTCGCGTATTTGACGGCGTCTTCCTTCTCGCGTTGAAGCCGCTTGCGAGTGTTTTCCAGATCGGCACGGTCGCGCAATGCCTGGTCACGCTGGCGGTCTATTTCCGTCTGGAGCTTGGCAGCCATTTCCTCCGCCGAAACCGGCGCGGGGCCTTCCTGCTCGGGGGGAGTCGGTTTGCCGTCGATGGTGGTCGTCGTGTTTTCTGGAGTGTTCATAGCTTGCGGATCACGATGAGGGTGATGTCGTCGTTTTGCGGGGTGTTGCCCGCGAAGGTGCGCAGGGCTTCGGTCAGCCGCTTGACAATAGCCGGGGCACCCTGCGGCGCGGCGGCCTGGATGGCTTGGATCGTGCGATCCATACCGAACTCCTGTCCATTTTGGTCCAACGCCTCGGTGATCCCGTCCGTGTACAAAATCAAACAGTCATTCGGCCCCAGCGGCACCGTGAAGTTGCGCGTCAGCCTATCGAAGACCGACCCGCTGTCAACGCCCAGCGCCATGCCCGGCGGGTTGAGCTTGCCCACCTTGCCGTCGGCGGCGGTGTACAAAAAAGGCGCGTCGTGTCCCGCGCGCGCCAGTGTTACCTCGTTCTTCGCGTGATCCAAGATCACGTAGGCCATGGAGATGAACATGTCCTCCTTCATGTCCGGAAAGAGCTGCCGATTGACCTTGCGCAGCACTTCGACCGGGCTGGCATTGGTGGGAGCCTGGGAGCGCAGGACGCTGCGGCACATGGCCATGATGAGGCTCGCCGGGATGCCCTTGCCCGACACGTCCGCAATGACGATGCCGAAATGCTCCGGGTCCACCCGGATGTAGTCGAAGTAGTCGCCGCTGACCTGCCGCGCTGGGATGTTGATCCCACTGATCTCGAACCCTTCCACCTCCGGCGACGTGCTCGGCAGGAGGATGCGCTGGATGTCCCGGGCGATTTCCAGATCGCGGTCGAGCGTCTTCTTTTCGTTGGCCTCGGCGTACACGATGGCGTTGTAAAGGGCGAAGGCCGACTGCTCATTGATAGCCTTGAAGACCTCGAAATCCGTCTCTGTGAAAGCGCTGCTCATCGGCCCGTTCGCCAGTGCGAGCACGCCGAGGTTGACGCCCGCATACACCAGCGGCGCGACCATCGCCGACTCCGTGCGAATCGCCATGTTGCGCAACGCCGCCAGCCGGGGATCGGCGGCCACCGACGGCAGGAAAAGCGCGATCTTGTCCTGCCAAACGGAAGTCAGGATGCTGTCGTTGCCTTTCGTATCTCCGCCGCCGAGTGCAACCGGATGGAGCCGCAGGTAACTGTCGAGCGCAACGGAATTTGCCGCCGCTTGCTGGAGAATGTGCGCCGGGACACTCACCAGCGGCGGGCATCCCTTCGAAATGAACGTCGGGATGAGCATCGCCCCGTTGCGATCCACGAGGTAAAGCGCGCCGCCGTGGGCGTTGAGAATGCGCGAGGCCCCCTCGACGATGGTGCGGTGCAGATCCGTGGAACGCGCCGTGTCGGAGAATGCCGATCCCAAGCCGTGCAAAAACTCGAAGACCCGGCTCTCCTCGGTCTTCACGTCATCGAGCCGCTTTTGCGTGGCGCGGAGCACGCGCCGCTGGCGTCGGGAAACCCAGTAAAAGCACGCTGCCGTCAGGACCAAGAGGCCGAGGAGCAGGTTCGTCCACATGATGAACTGCTAATCGACGGTTTCCTCCCGGCGGAGGTCCTGTTTGAGGTAATCGAGCACGTCCTTGAATTTGCAGAGATTGTCCGGGTCAGCGTCCACGAGCGCCTGGTGGGCGGCGATCATGGTTTCGGTCGTGGTGCGCTTGTCGGACGGGGCGGCAGGCAACTGGTCTTGCATTGCCATCTCGGTCTCCATGGCAAGCAGCCCATCCTTGCCTTCCATCGACACGATCTGGTCGAGGCCCAACCCTTGCAGCAGGTCGGTGTTGCGCTCGTTGGCGTTGATGATGTGCAAGCCACCCTGGCCGAGCCGCAAGAGGCGTTGGGCGACACCGGCGAGAGTGCCCATGAACGTCGAATCCATCACCGGACAACCGGCCAGATCGACCACGAAATCGCGGTGCCCGCGCAGAATCATGGCGGCGGCAAAGTCTTTGATGCCAGTGCTGTTCTGGAAAGAGCCTTTGCCTTGGACACGGATGCAAACCACTTTCTGGCTGCAACCGACCAGGATCGAGGGGGTGGAATTCACTTCGACTTTGTTGGAGGAACGATAGCCGTTGGCGAGGGGCAATGTCAAACCCGGGCGCGTGCCGAGCGGCGGATGTTGGGTGGGAGAGATCAACTGGGTCGTTTTCATCGCCAGAGATAGGACTGACCGAACGCGACGACCGTGCGGTGGTCTTCGATCAAAAGCACGCGCCAGGCCGAGACGCGGCCCTGTTCGCGGTAGTCGTCGCCGGTGATGTTGATCCGGGTGACGTGGGAACCCTTGGCGTCCGGGTAATCCACCTCGCGGGCCTGGACGAAGCCGCCGACCTTCTGCTGGCGGTATTCGAGCCGCAAGGTGAGGTCCGCCGGGCGGAGGGCGCGCCAGAAGAAGACGTAATAATTGCCGTAACGGTCACGGGTATCGGAGCCGGTGATGGCGCCGTAGAGCAGGCGGCGGCGCTCAAAGGTGAGACTTTGCTCCTCGTTGGTGCCACCGGCCTTGATCCCCGTCACCTGCGGGCTTTCGAGGAAGTAGGTTTTCGTTTTACGAAACTGGATCGCCGGGTCAATGCTCAGCGGCAGCGCGTTCGCCTTGGTCAAAAGCCGGATCGGAGGCTGCGGAGAGGCCTGGCCGGGAACAGGCGCAAAAACGGTCAACAGCAACGCCAGCAGCGGCGGCAGAACGGGGCGGACAAGACTCATGGAGCGGAACGGGCACGAAGCCGATTTAACAGGATTGGAAGCGACGAGGACCCCGAATATTCAAATTAGAACGTTTTGATCAGAGAAAATTCCGGGACGTTCGTCAAGCCCCGCACGCAAGAAAAGAAGGAGGACAGTCATCCGACCGTCCTGCCGCTGTGGATGCCGCCATCCTTTCCGTCCAGCTAACGGGTCGATATTCGTCTTTCCTTGCGGTGTCCGGTTGCTTACAGCTTTAGGTGGCTTCCGGGCCCATCCACATGCAAAAGTTTTTCATCGTTCTCGGCGCGGTCTTTGCCGCAATTGTCGTCATCGTCGGGGTGTTTGCGGCCATCGCCATCCCTCGCACACTCAAGCTCGACCGCGAAGCCACCGAATATCTACAGAATGCCGTGCCTAAAATCGTCGAGCACTGGAACGCCCAAGAGTTGGTTGACCGCGCCACCCCCCAACTGATGGCCGCCACCAAATCGCCCAACGACCTGAACCGTTATTTTGTCCTGTTCAGCCGGTTGGGCGCTCTAAAACACCTCGATACGCCCAAAGGCGGGATCGTGAGCAGCGCGTACAGTGGCCAGGAAGCCCTGGCCATGGGTAACTACACAATTACCGCCGATTTTGAGAAGGGTCCCGCCACCCTTTCAGTGCAGATCAGACACGTCGATGAAGGCTGGAAAATCAACGGATTCCGCGTCAACTCGGAGTTATTGCTTCCGCCGCAGACCTGAATCATCCGGTCCTTCGGTTTCGGTTTTGGCTTTTTGCCTCAATCCTTTTCTTCGGGGACCGGCACGGCAAACGCGTTGAGCATCGCGGATGTACCCATGTAGAGGCTCACCAGATGGACCATGTCCACCACGCCTTTGCGCCCAAAGGTTTTCTCCACTTCGACGTAGAGGCCGGGGTCGATCTGGTGTTCGGCAGCAAGGCGGCGGGAGAATTCGTGGGCGATGCGTTGGTCGTCGGGCAAGGCCTCGGGCGACCGGCCAGCAGCAAGGACGCGGACCGTTTCAGCGTCCAGTCCCGCCTTCTCGGCCACTGCCGTATGCGCGTACAGTTCGTAGGCCGCCTGCCAGACCGCACCCACGCTCAGGATGATGACCTCGCGCACCTTGGCACTCAAGGTGGTATGTTTGCGCTCGGCTGCCAAATAGTCCATGAAGCCTTGGCCGAGCATCGGGCTATAGAGCAACGGATTGAACGGACCGATGAGGCGGTCGTCTTCGGTGCTCGCCTGGAAACCGGACTTCTTGGCCCAGAGCACCATCTCCTTGTTCATGGTCTCGTAGAGGGTGCTTTGCGCGCCGTCGAGCTCCGTTTTGCCAAGCAAGGGCAGCCGTCCGCCGAGGGAATTTTCCTGATCGTTCATCGTGGGGTCGTGGTAGAAATGCGGGTCGTCGGGAACATATTCGCGGCCCGGCATTGACGGGCTTGTACCAGATGGAAGTTTTAGGCGGCTCCCCTCCCGTTCCCATGGCTCCCGTCGATCCCCTTCCTGCCGCCGGTGTCCGCTACACGCGGGGCGTATACCTCCCCACGCACGACCTATGGCTGGACCCCTGGGACAACCAGCCGTTCGCCTTCGTTTCCCACGCCCACGCCGACCACATCGGCTTGCACCGCGAGGTCATCCTTTCGACGGTCACTTCCCGGCTCATGCACGCCCGGCTGCCGGACCAGAAGCGGCTGGAACACCGCCTCGATTTTCGTCAGACCGCCGCCGACATCCGCCCCGGGTTGCAGATTACGCTTTATCCCGCTGGGCACATCGCCGGGAGCGCGCAGAGCTTCATCGAGAGCGAGACCGAGGGCAGCCTACTTTATACCGGCGATTTCAAGCTGCGCGCCGGGCTGTCCGCCGAGGCGACCGAATGGGTGCAGGCCGACACGCTCATCATGGAAACGACCTTCGGCCTGCCGCGTTTCCGGTTTCCACCGACGCCCGAGGTGCTGGCCAACGTCGTCAAGTTTTGCCAGGAGGCGATTGAAGAGGACGTGGTGCCGGTGCTGTTTGGTTATTCGCTGGGCAAGAGCCAGGAAATCCTGATGGCGTTGGACCAGGCCGGGCTACCCGCGATGCTCCACGGGGCGGTCCACCGCATGACCGAGGTATACCGCGAGTTGAAACCGGATTTCCCGCACTTCGAGCGTTATGATGCCGACAAGCTCGCGGGCAAGGTGCTGATCTGTCCGCCGAGCGCCAACCAGTCGCGGATGCTCCAGAAGATCAAGGCGCGCCGCACCGCTATGCTCACCGGCTGGGCATTGACGCCCGGGGCGGTCCACCGTTACCAGACCGACGCCTGTTTCCCGCTGAGCGACCACGCCGATTACGACGACCTGCTGCGCTACGTCGAACTGGTGAAACCGAAGCGCGTGTTGACGCTGCACGGGTACGCAGCGGCCTTCGCGGCAGACTTGCGGGCGCGGGGCGTGGAGGCATGGGCCTTGAGCGAGGAGAATCAGATGGAGCTGACCCTTTCGCTCGGCGGGCTGGGAGACAACAGCGATCCCGCGCCTATCTTTTCCGCTACCCTAACTGACGAAACGGCCGCCGTCGCGGACGCAGACCCGGCCGATTTAGTTCGCAGCTTCTGCACGTTTTCCCGCGTCGGCGACGCTATTGCCACCACTACGGGTAAGCTCAAGAAGATCGAAATCCTCAGCGAATATTTCCGCACGCTCGACAATGCCGCGCTGCCCGTTGCGGCGTTATGTCTTGGCGGAAGGGCGTTTGCACAGAGCGACCCGCGGGTGCTCAACATCGGCAGCGCGGTCATCAAGCGCGCGCTGCTGGCGGTCAGCGGGGTGAGCGAGGATCATCTGCGCCGGCTGGGCACATCGCTGGCCGACCTCTCGGAGGTAGCGGAAGCCGTGTTGCCCGGACGCACCAAGCCACAGCCCTTTTCGATGGTGGAGGCCATGATGCTTTTCGACGAACTCGAACGCACACGAGGTCCGTTGGCCAAGGGCGAACTGCTCCAGCAGACCCTGGCACGACTCACCTCGCTTGAAGCGCGCTACGTCATCAAAATCCTCACGGGAGAACTGCGAATCGGACTCAAGGAAGGGTTGCTCGAAGAAGCCCTGGCCGCCGCGTTCCACCAAACCGCCGACGCCATCCGCGAGGCCAACATGCTGCTCGGGAATTTGGGGCGCGTCGCGCTCATGGCCCGGGAAGGAAAGCTCGACCAAGCGGAGCTGACCCTTTTTCAGCCCATCAAATCCATGCTGGCCAGCCCCGAGCCGACCGCCGAGGATATTTGGGCGCGGCACGAGGAACTCCACGCCGCCGCCGAAATCGGCGCGCCGCTGGACCAACCCCTCGCGGGCGACGGCAAGGTGGCCAACGCCCGGAGCGTCGTCTGGGTCGAGGATAAATTCGATGGCGTGCGCGCGCAGATGCACCGCGACGCCGAGGGCCGCGTGGAGATCTATTCGCGGGACCTGCGGAGGGTCACTGGCCAGTTCGACGAAATCGCCAAGGTGGCAGCCGAAGGGTTGAAAGACACCGTGATTTTCGACGGCGAAATCGTCGCCTACGAAAAAGGGAAGCGGCTGACGTTTTTCGACCTGCAAAAGCGGCTCGGGCGGCGCGCGCCGGACCTGTTCATGAAGGAAAATGTGCCCATCGTGCTGCTCGTGTTCGATCTGCTGCACCTCAATGGCCGCTCGCTCCTCGCCGAACCGCTGGCCGAGCGACGCCGAT
>CAXSED010000164.1:0-7782 GCA_964236475.1 uncultured Chthoniobacterales bacterium | reverse complement strand
CGGTTCACGGAAACTCAGGGGTGCTGGAAAAGGGAATGGATGGCGGCGGCAAGCATTTCGTCCTGCGGCGGAAAAACGGTGCGGAGATCAAGCCGGAAACGGTCGCCGGAGGCATAGCCGACGACCGGCGGCGTGCCAGCGCGCAGACGCGCGGCGATCTCCGCAAGCGGCAGGGTCGCGGTCGGTCGCAGGTCCACGGTAACGGATGGCAGCTTGGCGCGTGGCATGGTGCCGCCACCCACGCAGGCCACGGTTTCGCCCAAGCTGGCTGCGAGAGGCAAGTCGGCCAATGCGGCGAGAAGGGTTTCGGCGCGGGCACGCAGAGCATCCGTACCCATTCGCAGCATCGCCAGCACGGGGATTTCTTTTTCCCGACTTGCCAGGTAGAGATCGACCGTCGCTTCCAACGCTCCGAGCACGAGCTTATCGCAGCGTAGCGCACGGAAGAACGGTTCGCGCTTGCACGACGCCACCAGCCGGGTTTTTCCGGCGATGACGCCCGCCTGCGGACCGCCGAGTAATTTGTCGCCGCTGAAGCAGACCACATCGACCCCGGACCGGAGCGCCTCGGAAGGGGTGCGTTCGTGGCCGATGTCAGCCCATTTCTCGGTGGCGACGAGCGCGCCGCTACCCAGGTCTTCGGCCAGGGGAACGCGGCGGCGGCGTGCGAGCGCGGCGAGTTCCGCGGGGTCGGGTGAGCCGGTGAACCCGTCCTGGTAAAAATTGCTGCGGTGAACGGTGAGAATGAGCGCGGTAGCGGGGCCAATGGCGGCGGCGTAATCTTCGGAGGTCGTTTTGTTCGTCGTGCCGACCTCACGCAGTCGCGCGCCGCTCTCTTCGAGGATGTCGGGGATGCGAAAACCGCCGCCAATCTGCACGAGTTCGCCCCGTGAGATGATGACCTCTTTTTTCGCACGCCGAGTGAAGGACCGCAGCAGGAGGACCAACGCCGCGGCGCAATTATTGACGACGGTGGCGGCCTCCGCGCCGACCGCGAGGGCGAGAGTGTGTTCCAAATACGCGGCCCGGCTGCCGCGTTCGCCGGTGGCGAGATCGTATTCGAGGGTGCTGTAGCTTGCGGCGAGGGTGGTCAGCGCGGCCACGGCGGCGGCAGGCAGGGGAGCGCGGCCCAGGTTGGTATGGAGGGGGATGCCGGTGGCGTTGATGACAGGTTGCAAACGCGTGGCCCGCAGGCGGGTCGCGGCGGCGTGTGCGCGGGCGACAATGGCGTCGAACGCAGGCACGGCGACAGATCGGTCGGCGCGCAGGGCGGCGAGTTCCCGCCGGACGACGGCCGTGGTCACGGGACGGGGGAGGTCGAGCGGACCGAGCGCCTGGAGAACTTTCTCGACAGAGGGAATCGCTCGGAGCGGGGAGGGAGTCATGGCAGGCGTGGAGCCGTCGAGGAGAACGGAAAGTCTCACGCAAAGCCGTCAAGACGCAAAGGAAGAGAAAGAAAATCGACGGGGCGCGTCTTGGGGCGCGCGAGAATCAGGGCAACACCCGGATCGACGGTTTTTCTGACCGCAGGATCCGCCCGATGATCGACGCACAGGGGGTGCGGTGCGTTTTCAAGAGAGAAAGGACGGCTTCCAACCGACGCGGAGGCACGCACAGGAGCAAGCCGCCGCTGGTTTGCGCGTCGGCCAGCAGCAAGCGCAGAACGGGTGGCACCGCCGGGTCGAAATCGGCGATCTCCCGCGCCGTTTCCAGGTTTTGCCGGGTGCCACCGGGCACGCAATCCTTTTCGATCAATGCCAGGACTGTCTGGTCGAGGACCGGTACCTGCCGCGCGTGCAACTCCGCCGACACGCCGCTCGCCCGGCACATCGACGCCAGATGCCCCAGCAAACCGAAGCCGGTGATGTCCGTCGCTGCGCGCACGAGCCGCGCCTCGGCCAAGTCAGGCCCGGCGCGGTTGAGTTGGCTCATCAGCGAGACGGCGCGTTTCTCCAGACGCACGGGAGCGATGCCGCGCTTGATTGCCGTGGTAGCGATGCCGATGCCCAGCGGTTTGGTAAGAATGAGCAAATCGCCGGGTCGGGCGGCGGCGTTGGTGAGCAGGCGCATCGGATGAACCAACCCGGTGACGGACAATCCATAAATCGGCTCCGGATTGCGGATCGTATGCCCGCCGACCAGCGCGCACCCGGCCTCACGCACTTTGGACGCGCCTCCCTTCAAGATTTGCGCGATGACCTCCGGGGGCACGTCGTCCACGGGCACTCCGAGCAGGTTCAGGGCGGTCAGTGGACGCCCGCCCATGGCGAATACGTCGGACAGCGCGTTGGCGGCAGCGATCTGGCCAAACACGAACGGATCGTCCACGACGGGCGTGAAAAAATCGACCGTCTGGACGAGCGCGCGCCGGGCGTCGAGACGATACACGCCCGCATCGTCGGCGGTGTCACTGCCAACGAGAAGGTTCGGGTCCGCCGTGCGCGGGCGGGGGAGCTGCCGCAAAACTTGCGTCAGGGCCTGTTGGCTCAGCTTGGAAGCTCACCCGGCGCTGGAAGAAAGCGAGGTCAGCTTGACGGCGATTTGTTTGCGAGTCATGCGAACAAACTACGCCACGCGGGCGGTGCGCAGAAACAAAAATGAAAGGCCGCCGGAAAGGAAACGGAGAGGGCCGGAATCGAACCGACCTCGCCCGCACGAAGCGGGACAACAGCAGTTTTGAAGACCACGAGGGCCACCAGGCACCCTTCACTCTCCCGGGAGGCTATTAGTCTGCGGCGGGAGCCGTGCCCGGTCAAGCCGCTGGACGAACCGTCGCGGGCACGGTATGAACCTTGTGCAAGTTTGGACTATTATGCGTCGCCTACCCTATTCCAGCGATCGGAGTCTCCATGGGTGAAACGCTGCGCGTTCTGATCGTCGAGGATCAGGAAGCGGACGCGATCCTGATCCAGCGGGAACTTCGCCGGCAGGGGTTGACGTTCGTCGCGCGCCGCGTGGACCGGGACGAGGCGATGATCCGCGCTCTGCGGGAGTTCGCGCCCGACCTAGTGATCTCGGATTTCGTGCTGCCGGGGTTTAGCGGTCTCGAAGCGCTCGCCATCCTGCGCAAGGAATGCCCGGGCGTGCCTCTCATTTTCGTGTCTGGCACCGTCGGCGAGGAACAAACGATTGAACTCCGCAACCTCGGCGCAACAGATTTTGTCCTGAAAGACCAGCTCGCCGGGTTGCCTGCGTCGGTGAACCGCGCGTTGCGAGCGGCGCAACCCGCCCGTGAGCAGAGCCAGACCAGGGAGGGCGAGTCCCGCACCCTTCCGACGGGCAGCATCGACGCCCTGCCCGCCACCTTGGCCCACGATCTCAACAATCTCCTGACGCCGATCTCGATGGCGGCTTCCATGCTGCGGGGCAAACCGCCGGACGTGGAGCGGGAACGGCTGCTCTCCATCATCGAAAACAGTGCCCGGCGCGCTTCCGAGATCGTGGGCGCGGCGCTCGCCGCCGGGCGTGGAGGGCAGGGGGAGCGGCGTCCGGTGGAGCTGGACCGCGTGATGAAAGCCGTGTTTCAGAAGCTACCCCAGGCGTGGCCGGAGAGCCTGCGGGTGAAGCTTTCCGTCGCGGACGATCTTTGGCGGGTGTCCGGTCACGCCGCGCAGCTCGAGCAGGCGATCCTTGATCTTTGCGTGGGTGCCGGCAACGCGATGCCGCAAGGCGGCGCGCTGCATTTGAACGTGGGCAACTTGCGCGTGGACGCCGCCACGTTGCCTGTGCCACGGGGTATTGGACCGGGGCGGTACGTCGTGCTGGAGATCAGTGACACTGGGGACGGGGCGGGGCGTGATTGGTCCACGGCGCAGGGCATCGTCGAGCAGCACGGCGGCTCCCTCCATGTCGCCAGCGCGCCGGATGGCGGCACAATCTGCAAGGTATACTTGCCGGCGGCGACCGACGCACCCCGCACCGAGGTTGCGGCCACGGCTGCATCCACGCCACCCGCCAAGGGCAGGAACCAGTGCATCCTGCTCGTGGACGACGAGGAAACGATCCGGTTCGCCGCGAAGGCCGTGCTGACGAGACACGGTTACCGCGTGCTCACCGCGACGGATGGAGCCGATGCGCTGAAAGTGTTCCACGCGCATGCCGACGAGGTTACGCTGGTGCTGACGGACCTGATGATGCCGGTCATGGGGGGCATCGCCCTGGTCCAGGCGGTGAGGCAGACCCGTCCGGGCATGGCGGTCGTCATGTCCAGCGGACAAAACGAAAAAACGCGTCTGGCCGAGTTGGAAGCGGCTGGGATTCACGCCGTGCTAAACAAGCCATACACGGCGGATGTTTTGCTGCACATTGTGGAGGGGGCACTGTTGGCGGTGCGCCCCGCTGGCTGACCAACACTCCATCGAGTCCGTGAAGGACAGACACGCTGCAAACGGAAAGCGGCCTTTACGCGGGAAGCGACTGCTGAGAGAGTGCCAGCGCGAATCAAATCTAGGCGACGGGCACCGGGGGTTCTTAAAGGGATGACAAACAATCAAATTCGAGGGTGGAGCAAGCCGCGTTGGGCGTTCATCGTTCTTGCAATGCTGGTCGGTGCCTCACTGTCCGTGAGGGCGCAGACATTGCGGATTGTGACCTACAACATTGAGGCGGATGTCAACGGCAACACTACCCCCAACACCGGGCTATACACCGTTTTGGAAGCTGTCGGGGAACAAAGCATCAACGGAGTAATGCAGCCCATTGACATCCTCGGTTTGGAGGAGACTACCAGCAATACGGCAACCGTGGCACCCATCGTCAGCGCCCTAAACAGCTACTACGGCACGGCGGCCTCGTATGCTATGTCAACCGTGCAGGGCACGCAAAACGGCAGCAGCACGACCGGGAATGGGCCGAACTCTCTCATTTACAATAAGAAGACCGTGCAATTGGTGGCCACGACCGGCGTCGCGGGGACGCCGAATACCTCGGGGGTCAATCGGCAAGTGATGCGCTATCAGTTTCAGGCCGTCGGCGGGGCGGCGGCCAAGTATTTCTACGTGTATGTCAGCCACATGAAATCTAGCGCTGGAGGCACCACGACCACGGATTTAAACGACCGGACGGCGGAAGCCAAGTTGATCATCGCGGACGCGAAAACCTTGCCGACCGGCACGAGCACCATCTACACCGGCGATTTCAACATGGACGGAAGCACGGAGGTAGCGTATCAGACGCTCACGGCTGCGGGGACGGGCCAAGGCATTGATCCGCTCAACGTTTCGCAAGACGACACCATCACCTGGGGCAGCACCACGCATGACATTCTGACCGAAGCGTCCACGGCGCTCAAATACCGGGACGATATCCAGTTTTTGAGCCCCGATATTTATAACGGTACCGCTTCGGCGGCCTTGCGCTACGTGCCAAACAGCTTCCGGGCGTTCGGCAACAACGCGAGTACGACGTACGCCAAGTCTGTGAACACCAGCGCAAACACCTCGCTCAACAATCTACAGGGCTCGATTACCGCGTCGCAGGCCCTCTCGGCGCTGACCACCGCCAGCGATCACCTTCCCGTGGTGGCGGATTACGTCGTCGCCACCCCGTACAACACTTGGCAGCTTAGTCACTTTACCTCTGCCGAACTGACAAATCCGGCGGTCAGCGGCGATCTCGCCGATCCGGATGGCGACGGGATCGCCAACCTGATGGAATACGCGCTCAACCTCGATCCTAAACAGGCGCAGGTGACCGGGCTGCCCACCGTGGGGCAAGTCACGGTCAGCGGCAATCAGTATCTCACGTTGACCTATCTCCAGCGCACCGATACCACGGGCATCACGTATCTACCGCAGGTTTCCGGCGACCTCGCCACCTGGAACGGAGGGACCGGGTACACGGTCGCCGTCAGCGACACGGCGAGTCCCGATGGAATGACGCAAACAGTTGTCATACGGGATGCAGTGGCATTAACCAGCGCAAACAGGCGTTTCCTCCGTTTATTGGTGAGTCGGCCATGAAGCCCTGGGTCATTGATGCGCTCGTTTCAATGGTCTTCGCGGGGTTCACCTCGGTCATCGCCAAACTGGGATTGACGGGGATTTCCGGCGATCTGGGGCTGGCGGTTCGCACGGTGTTCGTCTTCGTGTTCGTGCTCGGGACCACGGCTTTCACGGTGCCGCCGCGCCAGTGGCTGGCCTTGACACCGGCGAACGGGTGGTGGCTCGGGCTTTCCGCCGTGACGACCTCGCTGTCCTGGATTTTCTACTACCGTGCGCTCAAGGACGGCGAGGTGGGCACGGTCGCGCTGATCGACAAGGGCAGCATTGTCGTTGCCGTGGTGCTAGCGGCAATTCTGTTCAGGGAACAAATCACATGGCGGACGGTGGTCGGCGGAGGTTTGGTTTTGACGGGCGTCTACGTGATTGCCCGGAAATGAACGGACCAATCATCTGGCAGCCCCTGGATTCTCTCCCCACTCTGGCGTAAAGGGAGTTATGCAGAAAAAACCCTTCGCCGAACTCGGGCTTTCCCCGGAATTGCTCAAAGCCGTGGCTCGGCTCGGCTTCGAGGAGGCCTCGCCGATCCAGTCGGCGGCGATCCCCGTCTTGCTCACCGGCAAGGATGTGATCGGCCAATCGCAGACCGGCAGCGGCAAGACGGCGGCGTTTGCTTTGCCCGTCATCGAACGGGTGCGCGGCGACAAACGTGTCCCGCAGGCGCTGATTCTCCTGCCGACGCGCGAGCTGGCCATGCAGGTGGCCGAGGAGGTCGCCAAGCTCGCCGTGTTCAAAAAAGGAGTGCGCGAACTGCCCATCTACGGCGGCGCGTCGTATGACCGGCAGTTGCGCGGGCTGCGGGACGGCGCGCAGATCATCATCGGCACGCCGGGCCGGGTCATGGATCATTTGGAGCGCGGGACGCTCTCGCTCAAGGAGGTCACGACGGTCGTGCTCGACGAGGCGGATCGGATGCTCGACATGGGTTTCCGCGAGGACATCGAGAAGATTCTCTCCCAGGCGCAGCCAGATCGGCAGACCGTGCTGTTTTCGGCCACGGTGCCGCCGCCGATCCAGGACATCATTCGCCGGTTCACGAAGGATGCCGTCAGCGTGCGCATCGAGGCGTCCGCGTTGACCGTGCCGGACATCGAGCAGGTTTATTACGAGGTGGACCGCCGCTCGAAGCTGGAAGTCCTCTGCCGGTTGCTGGACCTGCAAGACGTGCGGCTGGGCATCGTTTTCTGCGCGACCAAGGTGATGGTGGACGAGCTGACCAGCCACCTTTCCGCGCGGGGATACCGGGCCGAGGCACTCCATGGCGATCTGAGCCAGTCGATGCGCGAGCGCGTGATGGGCCGGTTCCGCCAGCATCAATGCGAACTCCTCGTGGCGACCGACGTGGCGGCGCGCGGGCTGGACGTGGACGACGTGGAAGTCGTCTTCAACTACGACTTGCCGCACGACGGCGAGGATTACGTCCACCGCATCGGTCGTACAGGCCGGGCCGGGCGCAAGGGCAAGGCCGTGACGTTCGTGGCCGGGCGCGAAATCTACAAGCTGCAAAACATCCAGCGTTTCATCAAGGCGCGCATCCAGCGGGCGCGCGTGCCCTCGCTTGACGAGGTCGAGGAACGGCGCACGGAAGCCCTGTTCGACCGGCTGCGCGAAACGCTTGAAGAAGGCAAGTACCGCCGCTGGGACGCCGCGTTGGACCGTTTTCTAGAAGCCGGACATTCGCCGACGGACATTGCTTCCGGGTTGTTGCACCTGTTGACCTCGGGCGGGCCGGACAAACCCGCGCCGTCCACCGTCGCGCCGCCGGTGCGGGAAAAATCCACGT
>CAXSED010000163.1:0-7822 GCA_964236475.1 uncultured Chthoniobacterales bacterium | reverse complement strand
ACGAGGCTCTGCGCCGTGGCGTGGTGGATGATGTTCGCCGTCTCGTTCATCTCCACGAGGAACGTGCTCTGGCCCTTGGACAGATCATCATTGGCCCCGACGCGGGTAAAGATGCGGTCCACCAACCCGATTTCCGCCTCGGCTGCCGGGATGTAACTCCCGGCCTGCGCCATCAGGACGAGCAACGCCGTCTGGCGCAGATACGTCGATTTGCCCGCCATGTTCGGGCCGGTCAACACGATGAGCCGGTTTTCCGCCCGGTCGAGCGCCACGTCATTGGGCACGAATTTCTCCCCGGCCAACTGTTGATCAAGCACCGGATGCCGCCCGTCGCGGATGCGGATCGCCCCGGGTTCCGCCAGCCGTGGGCGGCAATAGTTGAACTGCCGCGCCGTTTCCGCCAAACCGGCCAGCGCGTCGAACGCTGCGATCGCCGCCGCCGTTTTTTGCAACGACGCGGTTTCCCGTAAAACCTCCTGCCGCAGTTCGACGAAAAGCTGTGTTTCCAGTTGGTGCGCGCGTTCCTCAGCGCCGAGGATGCGGCTTTCGGTTTCCTTCAGTTCCGGCGTGACGTAACGCTCTCCGCCCGCCGTCGTCTGCTTGCGTTGGTAGCGTTCCGGCACGCTGCCGAGGTTGCTCTTGGTAATTTCGATGTAATAGCCGAACACCGAGTTGTACCGGATCTTGAGCGACTTGATGCCGGTGGACTCGATCTCGCGTTCTTGCAAGGCGGCGATCCAGTCACGCCCTTCGGTCGTGGCGCGGCGCAGTTCGTCCAGTTCGGCGTGGTAGCCGTCACGGAACATGCCGCCTTCCTTGAGACCGGCAGGCGGTTCGGGCGCGAGCGCCTGTTCCAGCCGGGCGGCGAGTTCGGGCAGCGGGTGCATCTGGCGTTCGAGCCGCGCGGGCAGGCCGTCCCCCGCTGCGCTTGCGCTGGCGGCGATCAACGATTGCAAAGTCCGCTTCAACTCCGGCACCACCGCCAACGATGCCCCCAACGCTGACAGGTCCCGCGCGTTGCCGTTCGCCTGGCTGAGCCGTCCGATGGTGCGTTCGAGGTCGCGCACCTCGCGCAGGGTTTCCCGCGCCTGCCGCAAGCAATCCGGCACGGCGAGCAGGTCGGCGATGAATAGCTGCCGGGCCTCCAACGCCGCCACGTCGCGCAACGGATACAGCAGCCACTGGCGCAACTGCCGCGCGCCCAGCGGCGTCACCGTGCGATCCAACGCCGCCAGCAAGCTCGTCCCACCTTCCGCCCGTGGCTTCACGATTTCCAGGTGCGCCTGCGAAACCTGATCGAGCACCAGGAACGTCTCCGCCCGGTAGCTCCGCAACGCCAGCACATGATCCAGCGACCGGCGCATCTGGTGTTGAAGGTAATGAAAAATTGCCCCCGCCGCGCTCACTCCCCGGGGCAGGCTCGCGCAGCCGAAGCCGTCGAGCGACTGCACGCGGAAATGCTCCCGCAGCGTGAAATCCGCCTGTTCAAAAATGAACGCGTGCGCGTCGTAAGGCTGCGTCCCGCCGAAATCCTGAAACGCCTGCGCCTGCCCCGGTTCGTCGCTGATGATAAACTCCGCCGGGGACACCCGCGCCAGTTCGTCGAGCAACGCCGCGCCGTCCGGCAGTTCCGTGACGCGGAAACTGCCTGTGGTTAGGTCGAGGTAAGCGAACCCGTAAACCCCCTTCCGAAAATACGCGGCGGCCAGGTAGTGGTTGCGCCCGGCATCAAGGAGTTGCGTGTTGTTGACCGTGCCCGCGCTGAGCACCTGCGTCACTTCCCGCTCGACCAGTTTACCGGGCAGCACGTCGCCCTTTTGTTCACAGATGGCGACGCGTTTGCCCGCCTTGATGAGCTTGGAAATGTACAACTCCGCCGCGTGGAAAGGCACCCCGCACATCGGCGTCTCCTGGCGGCGGGTGAGCGTGACGTTGAGGATCGGGCTGGCGATCTTGGCGTCTTCGTTGAACAACTCGTAGAAATCGCCCAGCCGGAAAAACAGCAGCACGTCGGTGGGTAAACCCGCCCGGATGCGCTGGTATTGGCGCATCATCGGCGTGGTCGCGGCGGGCGGTTCGTCTGGAAGGCCGGAAGGCAAGCCGTCAGGGTATCCGCGCGTTTCCCGGGCTGCAAGGCCAAGGTGGATGGCGACCTCCGGGCGCCTTTTTTTGGCGGGTCGCGTGCTGCCAGATGGCAACTGGAGGTCGCCATCCACCTTGCGACTCAGCCGTTGCCGTGATCCGTGTACCGCCGTATCACCGCCCCGGTGTTCGCGTTCACATCGATGTTTCTGACGTTGACGACCGGCCCATTTCCCGGTAGCGCCTGCTCGTAGTGCCAGACGATCTGCGCGCTTTTCTCGTCGTACGCGATGCTCACCGTGGTCGCCGTGGGATCGATCTTCCCCTGGGAAACCAGCCCCGCCGTCACCCCGGTCAGCGGCGCGATTTTGAGCTTCCCCGGCTCGATGGCGAACGGCGGCAAATTAATTTCCCTCACCACGCTGCCGTCCCTGCGCACCCCCATCGACGCCGTGTAAACCCGGATGCCTGCCTCCGGCATCTCGAACTCGAACCACAACAAATACGTCGGCACCTCTTGCCGGAATTTCCGTGCAGCGGGCAACACCCGTTGCAGTTCGGCAAGGTTCACCGCCTCGCCGCCAACGAATTTCAACCGGTCATAAAACTCCCCTCCCAGGCGCGCCCTCAAGTGCGCGGCCACGGCCTCGCGCACTTCGCTTGGCACGTCGGCCCACGTATGCAGTTCCCTCGGCTCATATGGATAATAGGCCATCGGTTCGGTGCAGGGCGGCCCAGTGGCGGTCTGATCGCTGACCGGCGTGAAGAGGCTGCCGTGAAACGGCGGTGCGGCGGAAACCTCGGGCACCACCCACAACCCGCAGAAGGCAGTCGTCAGGACGGCGCGCGCCAACCCTCGGGGACAGCGGCGGAAAGCGTGGGTAAACATCGGGGAACCGGCCAGCGGCAAAACTGATAATCAACTGTGTTTTATCAATTAACGAATTGATCTAGAATCAGCCACCTTGTTCTCATGCAATCTGCTAGATTTTCGTCCCCCGCCATGAACGACGACCATTCTCCTGCCCCCGCCACCCACCGTCTGCGTGACGGCGTGGCCAAGTTTCTGCGCGTTGTCCTCGGCGCGGTCGTCCGGTGCATCTACCGGGTCAAGGTCCTCGACGGCCAGAACCTCCCGGCCACCGGCGGCGTGCTGCTGCTGCCCAACCACATCAGCTGGGTGGACGCCGTTCTGCTCCAGCTCGTCTGCCCGCGCCCGGTCCGCTTTCTCATCTACGAAGCCATTTACCGCCAGCCGCTGCTGAACCCCTGGTTCCGGCTGGTCGGCGCGATCCCCATTGCCCCGGGCCGCGCCAAGGAAGGTCTCCACGCCGCCAGCGAGCGGCTGCGCGCCGGAGAGATCGTCTGCATTTTCCCTGAGGGCGAACTCAGCCGCACCGGCACGCTGCTGCGCATCAAGAAAGGCTACGAACTCATCGCCCGGCGCGGCGGCGTGCCGGTGGTGCCGGTGTGGCTGGACCAACTCTGGGGTTCCATCTTTTCGTTCGAGGGCGGGCGTTACTTCAGCAAGCTGCCCCAGCGCATCCCCTATCCGGTGACCGTTGCCTTCGGTCCACCGCTCACTCCCGAGCAGGCCGACGTGGCCACCGTCCGCGAGAAAATGCTCGAACTCGGCGAGAAGTGCTACGAGGACCGCCCGATGCTCCGCCGCCACCTCGGCGAGGCCTGCATCCGGGGACTCAAAAAACACCCGTCCCATCTCGCGGTCATCGACGGCACCGACCATTCGACGCTCACCCGGGGCACGCTCCTGGCCGCCGCCGCCGCTCTGTCCCGCCGTCTCAAAAAGGAAATCCCCGGCAAGCGTGTGGGCATCGTCCTGCCGCCGAGCAAGGGGGCCGTGCTGGCCAATCTGGCCGTGCTGCTCGCGGGCAAGGTTCCCGTCAGCCTGAACTTCACCGCCGGACGCGACGCGCTCGAATCCGCCATGCGCAAGGCGGAAATCACGACGGTCATCACCGCCACGATTGTCGAGCGCAAGATGGACACCTTCCCCTGGCCAGCGAACATCCTGCGCTTGAACGAAATCCTGCCCCCGATGAAAAAGACCATCGGCCTGTGGCGGGCAGCGGTGGCCGTGCTGCCGTGGTTCGCCCTGACGCGGGTCCTGGGCATCCCCAAGCGCGGCGAGCACGACGAGGCCGTCCTGCTCTTCACCAGCGGCAGTTCGGGCGAGCCGAAAGGCGTCGTGCTCAGCCACCGTAACATCCTGGCCAACATCTCACAGTTCCGCCTGATGGTGAACCTCCAGCCCAACGACGCCGTGCTGGCCTCGTTGCCCTTCTTCCACAGCTTCGGCTGCACGGTCACGCTCTGGTTTCCGATCATCGAGGGCCTGCGCGCGGTCACCTACCCGAACCCGCTCGACGTGGTCAAGAACGCCGAACTCGTCCAGAAATACGGCTGCTCGATGTTCCTGGCGACCCCGACCTTCCTGCGCGCCTACCTGCGCAAAGCCGAAAAGGACCAGCTCGCCAGCTTGCGTCTGATGATCACCGGCGCGGAGAAACTGCCTCGTGCCATCGCCGACGCCGTGGAGGAAAAGTTCGGCAAACAGGTATTGGAAGGCTACGGCCTTACGGAAACCGCCCCCGTCCTGAGTTGCAACCTGCCCGACGTGAGCCTCAACGACGCCGGTCACACCGTTCAGCACGCCTACCGCGCCGGGTCGGTCGGTAAACTCGCCCCGGGCATCGCCGCGCAGATTCGTGATCCCGACACCGGCGCGCACCTGAGCCTGCACGACACCGGCATGCTCTGGGTACGCGGCGCGAACATCTTCCGGGGCTATCTCGGCGAACCGGACGTGACCGCAGACGTGTTGCACGACGGCTGGTTCCGCACGGGCGACCTGGGCCGCTTCGATGAAGACGGTTTCCTCTATATCGAGGGCCGTCTCTCGCGCTTTTCCAAGATCGCGGGCGAGATGGTGCCGCACGAAACCGTCGAAGCCAAAATCTCCGAGGCGTTGGGCCTGCCTCCCGGCGAACGGCTGTTCATGGTGGTTGGCGTCCCCGACGAGGCCAAGGGCGAAGCGCTCGTGCTGCTGACCACGGTGGACATGGTCCAGAGCGACCTGCGCGCTAAACTCTCCGCGCTGGGCGTGGCCAACCTCTGGGTGCCGCGCACCATCAAGCGGGTAGACACCCTGCCGGTGCTCGGTTCCGGCAAATTGGACCTGAAAGGCTGCAAGGACCTCGCGCTGGCCAAGGAATGATTTGTAGGGCGACCGTCCCGGTTGCCGCCACGGGACGTTCACCGTGCTACTTGCAACCTTTCCCGCATCGCGCGTTGACTTTGCACACGAAATGCTGCTAGAACTGGCGTCAATCCCCACCCCATGTTCCGCCTGATCTGCCGGTGTTTGCCGGTTCTGTTCGCCCTGCTCTGTCTCTCAGGCATTTCCCGTCTCCATTCCGAGGTCACGGTCTGTGATCTGGAGCAACCGGCTCGCTTCGCCGGACCGACGCCCGAGTTCTTCGCCGCTGCCTCGACGGGCAATCTTGCCCAGCTCCAGCAATCCCTGGACGAAGGCATCGCGGTGGATGCCCCCGTCCCCGCACCCCTGCCGCCGGAAATGGCGACGCTTTTCACGCCCCACTCGCGCGGCGGACTGCTGCTCAACGATCCGGGGGCCACGGCCCTGATGCTCGCCACTGCTGCCGGGCGCACCGAGGCCGTCACCGCGCTCCTCGCCGCCAAAGCCAACCGCGAGGCGCGCACGAAATCGGGCATCCGTCCCCTCGACATCGCCGCTGAGCGCAACGACACCGAAACGATGCAACTCCTCCTGGGCGTCACGCCGACCAGCGAGGCCGCCCACCTCTCGATTTCGGTCGATCTCGCCACCCAGCGCGCCACGCTCTCGCGGGACGGACAGCCCGTGCTCGAAACCAAGGTTTCCAGCGGCAAAAAGGAAAAACCCACGCCGCCCGGCAAATACGTCGTGACCCAGAAGTACACCGAATGGCACTCGTCGCTCTACCACAACGCCTCCATGCCGTTTTTCCTGCGGCTGTCGTGTTCGCCGGTCGGCCTGCACGCCGGGGTGGTGATGAATTATCCGGCGTCGCACGGCTGCGTCCGCCTCCCGGCGGAAATCGCGCGCAAGTTCTACGAGATCGTGCCCAAGGGGACGCTCGTGGTCATTCAGTAGGCTACCGGCAGCATGGCCGCGCCCAAACTGTTTCTCCAGCTTCACAGCCTGCGCCGCGAAACCGCTGACGACGCGGAAGGCACGCTCTTGCGGGTGCCCGCCCTAGGTTTCGACGGCGTCGAACTCGTCGGGACCTACGGCTGGTCGATGGACGAATGGCGTGCGCTGTTTGAAGAAACGGGTCTGTCGGTAATCGCCGCACACGTCGGCTTGGAAGTCCTGGAGCAAGACCTCTCGGCCACGGTAGCATTTTACCGCGCGCTGGGCACCCGGCGGCTTGTCGTGACCGCTTTGCCGAGGGCGCCACAATCCCTGGCGCGCTACCACGATGGCGCGCGCCGTCTCAACTCCGTCGGACGCCGTTTGGCCACCGAGGGTTTTTCCCTGCTCTACCACAACCATTCTTACGAATTCGAGGTTCCCGAGACCGGCACTACTATCTGCGGGATGGACCTGTTGCTGGCGGAAACCGACCCGGCCCTTGTCCGTTTTGAATTTGACACCTTCTGGCTCGAATCCGTGGGCTGCGACGCCGTGGCGTTCATCCGGCAACACGCGAGCCGGGTCGCCCAGATTCACGCCAAGGATTTCCGCAAAAGCGACCGCGAGGATGTGCCCGCCGGGCAGGGAGATGTAGACTTCCGCACGCTCGTGCCGCTCTGCTCGGCCAACGACTGGCCCGTCGTGCTCGAATACGAAGGCAGGGACGCCGTTGGGGCCGTCCGCCAAGGTGCACAGTACCTGCGCGGGTTCCTTGTTTGACGTTTCAACTCCTCACACCAACTCCGCCGCGTTCACGCCCCGGAACGCAAACAGCCGCTTGATCGTTTCTTCGATCAGATGGTTCGGACAGGACGCGCCCGCCGTCACGCCAACGACGATGTCGCCGCCGGGCAGCCAACCATCCGTCGAAACCTCGTGGCCCACGTGCAGATCAAAATGCGTGATGCGGCCTTCGTTTTCCAAACGGCTGGCATCCCGGATAAAATAGGTCGGCAGCTGCGCGTTGCCCATCTCGGCGAGGTGTGACGTGTTCGAGCTGTTGTACCCGCCGACAACCAGCAAAAGGTTCAACGGCAACAACAGCATCTCGCGCAAGGCATCCTGCCGTTCCTGCGTCGCCCCGCAGATCGTGTCGAAAAACCGGAAGTTTTTGACGCCTACCACCGGACCGTCGCGGTCGAGAATCGCCTGCCGGATACGCCGCTGCACTTCCTCGGTCTCGCCGCGTAACATGGTCGTCTGGTTGGCCACGCCGACCGTGCGCAAATGCAACTCGGGATCAAAACCCTCCGAGTGCGCGTCGTGCCCGAATTTCTGCAAAAACGCTGCCCGGTCGCCGCCCTGCCGGATGTAGTTACAGACATAATCGGTTTCTTCCAGCGTGAGGACGATCAGGTAATGCCCGCGCCCGGCCTTAGAGCGCGCCTGCGATGCCGTCGCCTTGGTTTCCTCGTGGGTCGCCTTGCCGTGGATGATGCTCGTCACCTCGTCCGCCGCGTAGGAGCGCACCCGCCGCCAGACGCTCATCACGTCGCCGCAGGTCGTATCGACGATGTAGCA
>CAXSED010000162.1:0-7972 GCA_964236475.1 uncultured Chthoniobacterales bacterium | reverse complement strand
TTCTGGCGCGGGTCGAGCACTTCGAGCAACGCGCTGGCCGGGTCGCCGCGCATGTCGCCGCCGAGCTTGTCCACTTCGTCGAGCATGAGCACGGGATTGCGCGTGCCGAGACGGCGCAGTTCCTGGATGATGCGCCCGGGCATGGACCCGATGTAAGTCCGGCGATGGCCGCGAATCTCGGCCTCATCGCGGATGCCGCCGAGCGAGATCCGCGCGAATTTGCGCCCCAGCGCGTCGGCGATAGACTGACCCAGACTCGTCTTGCCAACCCCGGGAGGTCCCAGGAAGCAAATGATCGGGCCGCGCCCGGTCGGGTTGAGCTTGCGGACGGCGAGATATTCGATGAGCCGACGCTTGATTTTCGACAGGCCGTAGTGGTCGCGGTCAAGGATTTCCTGTGCGTGGTCGAGGTCGGTGTTGTCGTCGCTGAGCTTGGCCCAGGGCAGGTCTGCCAGCATTTCCACGTAGGAAACGATCACGCTGTATTCCGGGCTGGCGGTAGGGATATGGATGAGCCGTTTGAGTTCCTTCTCGGCGGCGGCCATGATATTCTCCGGCGCGTCGGCCTCTTGGAGTCGGTTGCGCAGTTGTTCGACCTGATCCTCAGCACCCGGCTCTTCCTCGCCCAGTTCGCGTTGGATGGCGTGAATCTGCTCACGCAAATAAGCGCGGCGCTGGGAACTGGAAAACTGCGATTCTACGTCCTTGCGCAATTTTTGCTGCAACTCCGCGATCTCGGTCTGGCGCGCGACGGCTTCCTGCACGAGCCGCATCCGCGTGGGCACGTGGAGTTCCTCCAGCAAGGCCTGCTTGTGCGATACGTCCAGCCCGAGGTTACCCGCGAGGAGGTCGGTCAAATGGGCGGCATCCTCGATGTTGGCCAGGACCATGCGCGCCTGGTCGGGGATCTCCGGCGAGAGGTCGAGCAGATTGACGGCGGATTCTCGCAGGTTGTTGAACGCGGCCTGCGCTTCCTTGTCGTCGGCGTCGGGAAGGACGGAAGCAAGCGGCTCGACCTCGGCTCGGATGTACGGCTCGGTCTGCACGACGTTGCCGAGCCGGAATCGCTGCATGGCCTGGACGAGCAGGACAATCGTGTTGTCCGGCTGGCGCATGAGTTTAAGCACCTGACAGGCGACGCCGATAGGATACAGGTCGGCGGGGGCGGGGATTTCGTGCTCTTCGTTGCGTTGGGTGACCAAACCGATGACCTTGCTCTGGGGCAGGTTGTCGTCCACGAGCTTGAGCGCGGCGGGGCGGCCCAGCGTGAGCGGCACGACCGTGCCGGGGAACACCACGACGCCACGAATCGGCAAGATGGCCAGCACGCCGGGGATCGCGGGCTTTCCGGGACCATCGGCTTGATCGGTCATGGCGATGACCGGCGGCGTCACGGGCAATAATTCGGGCGGCGTCTCCTCGGGGCTGCCCGGGGGCAGCTCTTCGTTAGATTTCGTGATCATGGGCGAAAAATCTTAGTGGTGTTGCAGCGGCAAGTGAATCCAGAGCATTCCGTTCCGTTGCTCGGCGTGGACGCTTTTGCGGTCCACATTGCGCGGCAGATTGATCTCGCGCTCGAATGCGCCGTGGTCAATTTCCATGGCAAGGACCTGCGTGGAAGGATGCTGCGATTCGTCAGGTTCAGGCAAGGCGCGGCGACCGCTGATCGTCAGGAGGCCGGGCTCGATTTCCAGGAGGATTTCGTCGCGGTCCACGCCCGCCAGATCGACGCAGATGCACAGACATTTTTCGCAGCAGAATGCGTTGATCGCCGGACGCCAGCGGCCCGTGGCGTGGAAGTTGGAAAACTCGACCTTTGTCAACTCGTAGGCCACGTCACCGAGCTGGCCTTCCAGCCGTTCCAAGCGAATCGTGCGGGTACTCTTTGGCATAGCGTGAATGTCTCCTAATCGGGGTAAACGGTAAATGGGTCGTGTGGAAAGAGATTCGCAAATGACGCGGACTTCCGCTGATCAGGCGAAGGCCAAGATGCTCGTGCTTCTTCTTTCTCCCTCCGTCATCTGCGGAAATTGCGAACAAATTCGGCCTCTCAGGCTGCCGGGGTGCTCTGGGCCTTGCGTGCCAGCCGGCGGAATGTCAATTGCGCCTGCTTGGTCTCGCCGTCTTTCGCCGGATGGCAGCGTCGGTAGGTGCCGTCAGTTTGGAGTTCACGCGCCTTGACGTTGTCCGTCAAAAACGCGGGCAGAATCTCGTCGATGATGCGGGTCAGCAACCCTTCGTCCTCGATGGGGAAGGCCACCTCCACGCGCCGGTCGAAATTGCGCGGCATCCAGTCCGCGCTGCCCAGATAAACGAGCGGATGTTTGCCATGACCGAAGTAATAAATGCGGCTGTGTTCCAAGAATCGCCCGATGATCGAAATCACCCGGATGTTTTCGCTGATGCCCGGCATCCCGGGCCGCAGGGCGCACACGCCGCGCACGATCAGGTCGATCTTCACCCCGGCCATCGACGCCTCGTAGAGCGCCACGATGATCTCTTCGTCTACCAACGCATTGATCTTGACGATGATCCGCGCCGGCTTGTCCTTCTTGGCGAAATCGCGTTCGATGCCGATCAGTTCCAGGAACCGCTTGCGCAACTCGAACGGCGCGATCATGAGTTTTTTGCCCCCGGCGTATTCGCTCAGGCCGGTCAGGTTGTTGAACACCACGGCGACTTCCGCCGTCAGTTCGGCGTTGGTCGTCAGTAGACTCAAATCCGTGTAAAAGCGGGCGGTCGTCGCATTGTAGTTGCCGGTGCCCAGGTGGCAATACAGCCGGATGCGGTCCTCGTCGCGGCGGACGATCATCATCATCTTGCAGTGGGTCTTCAGGCCGACTAACCCGTACACGACGTGGATGCCCGCTTCCTCCATGGTGCGCGCCCATTTAATATTGTTCGCTTCGTCGAAACGCGCCTTCAATTCCACCACGACTGTCACCTGCTTGCCCTTGTCGGCGGCGTGCAGCAGTGCGCGGACGATCCCCGAGCCGACACCGGTACGATAGAGGGTCATCTTAATGGCGAGCACCCCCGCATCCGCTGCGGCGCGCTCGAGCAAATCGACCACGCTTTGGAAGCTCTCGTAGGGATGGTGCAGCAGCACGTCCTGCTTGCGCATGACCTCGAAAATATCCGCCGACGCGGGCAGCGCCTTGGGCAGCGACGGTTGGAACGGGCGGTCGCGCAAGCGCGGAAAGGCGTCGCTGCCGAACAACGGTTCCAGGTGGAGAAAATTGATCGGTCCCGGCAAGCGGTAAAGGTCCGACTCGTTGAGCTTAAAGGTTTCTAACAAGAACTTCTCGGTCTCGGGCGGAGTGCCGTCCTGCACCTCGACGCGCACGGGGTTGCCCTTGCCGAGCCGTCGCAGCTCTTCCTCGATGGTGTGCAATAAATTCTCGGCTTCTTCCTCGTCGATGTAGAGGTCGTTGTTGCGCGTCATGCGGAAGGCGTGCGCGTCGTGAACGTCCACGCCCGGAAACAATCGGTGGAGGTAGTGTTTGACGAGTTCCTGCAGGAAAAAGAAGTGCAGCCCGGGTCCGAGGTCGCGCGCTGGCTCCTCGGGGATTTGGAGCAGACGCGGCAGCACGCGCGGAATCTGCACGATGGCATAGGACAACTCGTTTTCTTCGGGCCGGTGGAGCCGCGCGATCAAGTTGTGGCTCTTGTTGGCCAACTGCGGGAAAGGGTGGCTGGGATCGACGGCCAGCGGCGTCAGGACCGGAAAGAGTTCCTCGCTGAACAACCGATCTGCCCAGACGAGCGCGGGCGTGGGCAATTCATCGACGTTATGGATGAAGATATTTTCCTTGTTGAGCGCGGGCAGGATGTCGTCGTTCCAGCCTTGGTACTGGCGGGCGACGAGTTCATGGGCGCGTTTGCTGGCCGCCGCATACACTTCCGTAGCCGTCATGTGGTCCGGCCCGACGATGACACTCTTGTTCTCGATCTGCTGTTTCAGTCCGGCGATACGCACCTCGAAGAACTCGTCCAGATTGGTGCCGACGATGGACAGAAATCGCACGCGTTCCAACAGGGGTTGGGAGGGATCAAGAGCTTCTTCGAGCACCCGGCTATTGAACTCCAGCCACGAGAGTTCGCGGTTGATGAAATACTCGGGCTTGTCGAGTTCGGGAGGTTCGGGGGCAGTGGTCATGGACTGATTTTTCCCTGTGAATATGCCACGGACCCGTCCATTGGGAAAGGGGCGAGCCGTTTGTCACGGAGATGCCATGCGCTGAATAAGCCGATAAAGGGAGAATTTCCGGTTGCTTTCGCTAACGGTGAGTCCGTATTTGTGAGCATAAATGTCAATCCTTCCCGCTTGACACCCTTATCGACGCTGACTCGGCCCGAAGGAAATTCGATCTGCGCAAGAGCGACATGATACCGCCGGCCACCCACCGCCTTACTGGGCTTGCACTCGAAGAGGAAAGGCATCAGCAACAAAACTGTGTTCTGCGGACGCTATTGATAGCGCGATGACAATGCAAATTTCCCATGATCACTCGTCCAACGAACAGCAAGACTGAAATTACGCCGCCCAGCGGATCGCAAGTAGAGGCGCTGAAACTTCGCTATGACATTGCGAAACAAATCGTGGTGAGCAGCAGCGTCATCGGTGCCGCATTTGCCGGGTTTCACACGACGCTGATCGAGAAGGACGTGACACCGAGTTTTACATCTCAACACGGTTGGTTTTCCGCCCTGGTGTTCCTCTATTATGGTTTTCTGGTTCTGCTCGGCTACATCTGGATGGAATACCTCGTTGAAGTCATCAATGGAACAGCGATCCACCGGGAAAAAATCAATCGGTGGATAACGTGGTTCTACGTGTTGTTGTTCGGCGCGGCTGGAGTTGCCTTGTTCTTCTGGGGTCTCACTTACTTTGAATCTGTTGATGAGAACAAGCCAAGCCCGGTTCTGCACAAGTAAGCATTTGCAAATATTTTTCTGCTTCCAGTTTGGATTCTAGAATGTGTTCTCAAATATAATCTGACAACGGGGCGAATAGACTCTACGCAGCGAGAGGGCGGCTACAGGGACCATTGCCCTACTGTGATCCCCAGCCACCGCCGCCGGGGGTTTCCAGCCGGAGAACGTCGCCGGGGTGGACTGCGATGGTTCCGGCGGGCGGGAGGTCTGTGAAGGTGGTTTCGCCGGAACGACGGAGCCGATTGCGGCCCGTCTGGCCGGGGCTGCCGCCCGCAGCACCGTAGGGAGCGGTCAGACGGCGGCTGGTCAGGAGGGAAACGGACAGGGGGGCAAGGAATTCGAGTTCGCGGACCATGCCGTCGCCGCCGCGATGTTGACCCGCGCCGCCGCTGCCGTCGCGGATCGACCATTCGCGGAGGCGGACGGGATAGCGGATTTCCAAGACTTCGGGGTCGGTCAAGCGGGTGTTGGTCATGTGGACGTGGACCGCGCTCGCGCCCGGACCGGCGGGACCCGCGCCGCTGCCACCGCCGATGGTCTCATAGTAGCCAAAGGCGTTTGGGCCACTGCGTCCGAAGAGGAGGTTGTTCATCGTCCCTTGGCTCGCCGCGACCAGACCTAGCGCGCCCAGGATCACGTCCACGAGCCGCTGGCTGGTTTCCACGTTGCCGCCGCCGACGGCGGGACAACGGCGGGGATCGGGGTCCCCGGTGGGGTTGAGCAGGGTGCCGGACGGGAGGACAATTTCGACCGGGGCGAGCAGTCCGGCGTTGAGCGGAACGGGTTCGCCCAGAAGGCAACGCAGGCAATAGATGACCGCGCTGGCGACGATGGCGGGGTTGGCGTTGAGATTGCCAGGATGGACCGGGCCGCTGCCGGTGAAGTCGAACTTCGCGGTGCCGTCGGCGCGGACGGTGAGTGCGAGGACGATGGGGGTGCCGTCGTCCATGGTATCGCGGAAGGTGCGGACCCCGGCGGGTTGGCGCGTGAGGGTGGCGCGCATGCGGTTCTCGGCGGCGTGCTGGAGATGGACGGTGTAAGCGGCGACGGTAGGAAAACCGTGTTGGGCAATGAGCTGTTCGAGCAGGTGGACGCCGGTCTGGTTGGCGGCGATCTGGGCGTGGAGATCGGCCACGTTTTCCTCGACGGAGCGGGTGGGAAACGGGCCGGACCCGAGCAGCGTGCGCAGAGCGGAGTCGCTGGCGGCGGGGGCAGCGGTGTCGTAACGGAAAGCGCGGATGAGGACGCCTTCTTCGGCGAGCGTGCGGGCGTCCGGCGGAAGTGAGCCGGGGGTGATACCGCCGATCTCGGCATGGTGCGCGCGGCTGGCCGTGAAGAAAGTGGGCCGGGGCGAAGCATCGGCGAAGACGGGGGTGACGACCGTCACGTCGGGCAGGTGGCTGCCGCCACGGAAGGGGTCGTTCGTGACGTAAACCTCGCCGAGGAGCATGGCGGGCACGTCGGCGCGCAGGCAGCGGACGCATTCCTGCATCGCGCCAAGGTGGACGGGGATGTGCGCGGCGTTGGCGACCAGCGCGCCGGTGGCGTCGAAAAGGGCGCAGGAAAAGTCGAGGCGTTCCTTGACGTTGGTGGACAGAGCGGTGCGCCGGAGGACCGCGCCCATCTGCTCCGCGACCGAGGCGAAGCGGTGGTGGAACAGTTCGAGTTCGACCGGGTCGGCTGCGGTGGGCAAATAGTTTCCGGCTTTGTTGAGAATTGTTGCTTTTTCGACCCTTAAATGTGTCAATATCAGGTCGTCGTGAGCCGTGATTTCGGCGGTCCAGCCGGGTTCGACGATGACCGTTCCCACCGGCTCCAGGACAATCGCGGGTCCGTCGAGGCGTGCGCCCGGCGTCAGGGCGGCGCGCTCGAAGACGGCGGTGCGCTGCCAGCCGCCGGACTCGTGCCAGGCGTCGGTGAAAAAGGCCGGGTCGGGCCGGGGCGCGGGCGGAGTGGCGGCGACCCCGGGCAGTCCCTCGGGGATCGTCCCGAGTTCGACCCGCGCGGCGTAGGTCTCGACCGGGCGGTGTTCAAAGACGAAGTTGAAAAGCTGCCGGTGCTGGTGGGCGAAGGCGGCGTGAAAGTCCCCGTCGGGCGGCTCGGGGACGGTCAGCCGGGCGTCCTGTCCCCGGTAGCGCATTTCCAGCATCCGGCGCGGTGGGGCCAGTGCGGCGGGCGGGATGCCGTCGGCCTGCATGGTGGCGCGGAGTTCGGTTTCGAGCGCGGCGAACACCGGTGCGGGTTCGGCGTCGGGGGGGAGCGCGCGTTCGGCGAATTTTGTCACCCCGGCCAGGCCGATGCCGAGCGCGCTCAAGACCCCGGCGTGCGGGGTGCAGAGCACGCGGGTCATCGCCAGTTCGCGGGCCACGGCGCAGGCGTGTTGGCCGCCCGCGCCGCCGAACGCGACGAGCGTATGGGTGCGCGGGTCGTCGCCCCGGGCGGCGGCGAGCTTCTTGATGGGCGCGACCATTGCGGCGTTGGCGATGCGCAGGAACCCGGCGGCGAGGGCGTCGCGGGCATAAGTTTTGCCGGTCGCGGCGAGGATGGCGGCGATGAGTTCGTCCAGGCGGTGTTCGACGGCGGCGCGGTCCAGTGAAAAAGGGAAACGGGGAACCCGTCCCAGGAACAGGTTCAGGTCCGTGACGGTGAGCGGGCCGCCGCGCCCGTAGCAAGCGGGACCGGGGTCGGCCCCGGCGCTGCGCGGACCGACGGCGGGTTTCTCACCGTCGAACCAGCAGACCGAGCCGCCGCCCGCCGCGACGGTCTCGATTTCCAGCATGGAGGTTTGCAGGCGCATCCGGCGGACGCTGCCGGTGCTGCCCGCTTCGGTCTCGTAGCGGCGAGCGAACGTTTCGCTGTCCCAGCGGCTGACATCGGTGCTGGTGCCGCCCATGTCGAAGGCGAAGGCCGGGGCTTGATCCGCGCGGCTGGCGATCCGCGCCATGCCGACCACGCCGCCTGCCGGTCCGCTGAGGATCGCGTCCTTGCCGCTGAAATTTTCGAGGGTGACGAGGCTGCCCGCGCTGGTCATGAA
>CAXSED010000161.1:0-8007 GCA_964236475.1 uncultured Chthoniobacterales bacterium | reverse complement strand
AGCGGCCCGACCTCACGCCGCTCGAAGCGCGGGAAATCCGGCAGGCGATCCTCGATCTGGTACGGGAAGCGCGGGAGGAATCCAACGAGCAGCGCATCCTGACGGTCGGGCTGGCGGGGTTCGCCACGATGGCGTTGGTGGCGGTGGCCGGGGGGATCATGGCGGCGTTGAGCGACAACAAGCGACTCGGCGGCGGGGTCAAGATTCCGCTGCTGCGGGACCGGTAAAGCGCGCTGGGACGGGGCTTTCTGCCTGGTTATTTTCCAGACGAGGCGCGTGTGCCCTGCCGAACCACGTTTCCCTCGCTGTTGGCGTCTGCTGCTTTCCTTGCCTTTTCCTAGATGCTCGCTGCCCTCGTTGCCCTGCTCATTTTTGTCGCCACTTCCTGCCTCGCCGCCCTGGCGATGGTTCTGCCCACGCATCGCGGCCTGGACGGGCTGCTGGCCGTCACGTCGCTGAGCATCGGCGTGCTCGCCGGAGCCGGGGCGTTCTGGCAGGTCCGCCGCCGGGAACGGCCCGGCCAGACCTCCCGCCGCCCGCTGTCGCCGTGGGGATGGGCGGTCGGCACCGCGTTCGCGTTGTTCGCGCTGCGCTCATTTTGCTGGCTTGTGTATTCGGACGGCAAACAACTGGCCATCGGCTCGCAGGACAACCTGGGTGACATCAGCCTGCACATGCAGTTGGCGCAGTATTTTGCCAACGGCGCGGCCTGGTGGCCCGCGCATCCCGAAGCCGCCGGTTTCTCACTGCGTTATTACCCGGGCGTCGATCTTTTCCACAGCCTGCTGCTGCTCGTCGGCGCAGATACCCTGCACGTGCTGGTGTGGATGGGGCTGGTCGGCTCGGCGGCGGCGGCCTTCGCGTTGTTTCGCTGGGGCGGCAGCTTCGCGGTGGCGGGTTTTCTCTTCAGCGGCGGGCTGGCGGGGTTCCAGTTTTTCCGGGCGTTCCAGGTGGCCGACTACCAGCACCCGCTGGCCTGGAAAAGTCTGCCGCTGACGATCTTCGTCACGCAGAGGCCGTTTCTCTTCGCGCTGCCTGCCGGGTTGCTGCTGCTGATCCACTGGCGGGCGAAATTCTTCGCTCAGCCGCCGCTCGCGCCGCCCGCCGCGCCGGGAAATCAAGCCACGGCGTTTGCGCCGCCGCCGCTACCGACGGGTCCGGGCGTGCTGCCGTTCTGGGTGGAGGCGCTTCTGTACGCAACGATGCCGGTGTTCCACCTGTTCGCGTTCGTGTTCCTCTCGCTGCTGCTGGGCTGGTGGTTCATCGTGTATTTCGGGCGGACGCCGTTGCGTTGGCACCTCTTGAAACTGGTGGGCGTGGCGCTGGTCCCGGCCACGATCCAGCTCGCCCTGATGACCGGCAACGGCCACGCGGCGGCGGGCGGCGTGGTGCATCTGCAATGGGCCTGGATGAACCACGACTCCGACCCGGCCAAGAACCTGTCTTTCGTCGGTTTCTGGCTGTGGAATTTCGGGTTGTTCGCGCTGTTGGCCCCGGCGTTATGGGGCCGGTGCGCGTGGGACCTCGTGCGCGCGGTGCTGCACGGCCTGCCGCGCGCGGGGCACGACCGCGAGGAGGATGCCGACGCGGCGTTCGTGCTGCCCGCCGGGATCATTTTCGTGCTGGCCAGCGTGGTGATGTTCGCCTCGTGGGACTGGGATAACACCAAGGTGATGATCTGGTCGTACCTGGCGTTTCTGCCCTTCTTGTGGCGGCGCTGGGTGCGCCCGCTGGCCACGCCGGTCCGCTGGGCGGTGTGCGCGCTGTTGTTTTTCTCGGGGGCGGTGAGTCTCGCCGGTGGGTTGAGCCAGCGGCACATCGGCTACAGCCTGATCGAGCGGTCGGAACTGGACGGCGTCGTGGTGGCGACGGACCCACTGCCGGTGGCGGGTCGGTTCGCGGCGGCGCCGGATTATAATCACCCGCTCGTGTATTGCGGACGCGCGCTGGCGGTCGGCTACGAGGGACACCTCGCCAGCCAGAGCATCGATTACAAAACCATGGCCGACTCCCTCGACGCGCTGATGCTCGGGGAGTTGGACTGGACGCGAGCCGCCGGGACCCTGGGCGTGCGTTATTTGTTCTGGGGTCCGCGCGAGGAAAAGAAATGGCCCGCGTCCACGAAGCCCTGGGAGCGGCAGAGTCCACCGCTGGCGCAAGGCGGCTGGGGAAAAATTTACGATCTCGGTGCGGTGGCCGGGAAATAACGGCGGGCGCGTCAAATCGCAATCGGCGCGGCGAGACACTGGTCCGGGATGCCGAATGCGTCGACCAACGCCAGGGCATCCGGCGCGAGACGGGCACAGGCTGCTTCGACGGCGGACGGCAACGCTTTCGAGGCAGCCGCCGAGAGCAAACCGTTTTCCAGGAACCAGCCGCGGTTCTCTTCGAGCAGGGTCGCGGCGAACAGGTGCCGCAAGCGGTTGAGCATTTCCGCGCAGGCAACGTTCTCGCCATGTGAAATCGCCGCGCCGAATTGTTCGTAGATGATGCGTTCCACCCACGCGTGCGCCAAACGGAGCAAACGCCCCTGTTGCCGTGTCGCTGCCTGCGAAGCTTCCGCGCCATCCGCAACGGAACGTGCCAACTCGTCCCGGATTTCGTCCAGCATCTTGTTTTCCCGCCGGGTGAACATCCACAGGTTGGGATCGTCGTCGGCGGGGATCGCTTCCACGGTGCCGCCGGCGCGGGCGGATTCGGCGAGGAGCTGGCGTCCGATCCAGAGCATGAGCACCGTGTTGTCGCCCTCGAACGTGGTGAAGATATCGCTGTCGGCCTTAAGCGCGGGCAAACGGTTGACGCTCATGTAACCCTCGCCGCCGCAACACTCGCGGCAGGTTTGCAGGGTGCGCGTGGTGTTCCAGGTGGTCCAGGCCTTGAGTCCGGCGGCGAGGAGTTCGACCTCGCGCTTGGCGGCGGGATCGGCGTCGGCGGCCTGCGTTTCGACCCGGCGGCGGACCAGAAACTTGTGGGCGAAGTCGAGCGCGTAGGTGTTGGCGAGCAGCGGCAGCAGGCGGCGCTGGTGCGTCGGGTAATCGAGCAGCGGGGTGTCGTCGCTGGCCCCGGGCGCGCGGAACTGGCGGCGGCGCGTGGCGTAGCGGACGGCAATGGTCAGCCCGCTCTTGCCCGCGCTGAGCGCGGCGGCGGCGATGCTGATGCGCCCGCCCACCAGCGCGCTGATCGTGGTGAAAAAACGCGCCCCGGCGCTGCGGATGTCGCTCCGATAAGCGCCGTCCGCCGCGACGCGGCCATAGCGGTCGAGCAACGCGTCACGGTCCACGCGGACGCCGTCGAACCAGATCCGGGCGTTGTCCACGCCGTTTTCACCCATCTTCGGGCCGTTGTCCTCGATGCGCACGCCGGGTAGGACGTGGTTGTTTTCGTCGCGCAACGGCACGAGGAACGCGTGGACCCCGTGGCGCTCGCCGTCGGTTTCGAGCTGCGCGAAGACCGTCGCCAGCCGCCCGTGGCAGGCGCCGTTGCCGATGTAATTCTTCCCGGCGGCCCAGTGCGGGCTGGTGATGACGAACTGCCCGCTGGCGGGTTCGTAGCGCGCGGTGGTTTCGAGTTCGCGGACGTTGGAGCCGTGGCCGATCTCGGTCATGGCAAAACAGCCCGGCAGCGCGAACGTGCCGATGTCGTGCAGGTAGCGGCGGTGCTGCGCGGCGTTGCCCAGGAGCAGGACGCTGCCCAGCCAGATGCCGAACTGCACGGTGAACTTGATCGTCATGCCAAGGTCGTGAAACGCGATGGTCTCGAACGCCGCCATAAACGCCGCGAAATCGTCCTCCCCGCCGTACTCGGCAGGGAGGGTCAGCAGACCGATGCCCTCGTCGGCCAACTCGCGGCACCAGCGGAAGGCGAGTTCGCGCTGGGTGGGGATGTCGGCGGTGGGGTCGGGATATTGGAACGACGGACGGGAAAGGATCGCGCGGACCTGCTGTCGGATCGCGGCGTGCTCGCCGTCGAGGAGCCGCGCCATGGCGGCAAGATCAAAAGAAGAAGAGACGGTCTGACCTGGGAGAGTCACCATCCATGCAGTGTCCGCCGGGGTGGGAGAGGGCGCAAGCGGCGGCGCGGAGGGAGGCGGCCCTCAGCGAACCGGCGGGGCGGACCCCGAGTTGCGCGGAGTGGGGGTGCCGGTGGTGAAGTCGGCGGCGTTGTCGTGCGTGTTCGTGAGGCCATTGCCAGCGCGCAGGTCGGCGGTGGTGGCGCTGGGGGCAGGCGCGGGGCCGCTGCCTTCGTGCGCGCTGGCGGACGCGCCGTAGCCGACGAAGTCCACCACGCCCGCGTCGTTCTGCCCGGTGATCGCCGTCTGTTTATCGACCAGCGCCACTTTGCCTGCCGTCGCGCTCAGGGCGATGGTGCCACGGGCATCGGACACCGGCAGGGCCTGGCCCGATGCGCCGCCCTTCTCGGAGATGAGGAAATAACGCCCCGCCGCGATGCTGCCGCTCAGCTTCGTCACGCTCCACGTCGTGCCCGCCGCGCTGGTGTACTGCAAGGAATACGTGCCGAGGTTCACCGCCGCCGCCGTCGGGTTGAACAACTCGACGTAATCGTTCCCGTATGTCGAAGTCTTGCCGCCGCCACCGCCGTAAAGCTGGCTGATGACGAGCGAGGCAGCCGGTGCCGGCGTGGGGATCGGTGCGGGGGTGGGCGTCGGCGTGCCCTGAGTTTGACCGGCGAGCGTTTTCAACAACACGGCCACGTCGGGTGTGCCGAGTCCGGTGACCTCGTCGTAACCGGCGGTGGCGGGGTACTTCCCGGCGGCCTTGGAACCCTCGGCGTTGCTGCCGGTGGTAATGTCAAAGAAATTGCCCGTGCCGAGCAGCGGGTACAGGCTCGGGTTCAGCAAGCCGATGCCGCCGGTTTTTCCGGCGTTGGCGCGGGCCTCGTTGATCAGCGCGCAAAAACCCGCCCAACTCGGAGATGCCCAACTGGTGCCGCCGATGGTCTGCGCGCTGCCGCTCAGATAGACATACGCGCCGGTGTAGGGGTCGGCTGGCAGGGCCACGTCGGGCACGGAGCGTTTCGTGCCCGCCGGGACGCCCGAGCCTGTCTGCCAGCCTGGCTTGGCGAAATGAATGCTTACGCCGCCGCCGCTGCCGGACCAGGCGGTTTCCGAGGAGCGCGCGCCGCTCGCGCCAACGTGCAGCGTGGTGCCGCCGACGCCAGTGACGCTGGGATCGGACGAATAATATTCCACCTGGAGCGGGCCGCTGTCCTCGCTGCCGGTGCCGGTGTCGTCGGGGGTCGAGCCGCCGTCGCCGGACGAGACGAACGTGCTCACGCCCCGGCTGGCGAGCGCGGCGAAATACTGCGCATCGGTCGTGAACTGGCTGGCGGATTCGTAGGTCTCACCCTCGCCCAGACTGATGGAAAGCTGGTGGATCGTCGCGTCCGTCCCCACGTCGGAGAGAATGCGCGCCAGGCCCTTGTCGAGGTCGGTGTCGGTGAGGTCGCCCGTGGCGTAGACGCGGATTTTCGCGTCGGGGGCAATGCCGCTGCTCCATTCCACGTCGAGCGTTTCCTCGCCGCTGACCGCCGGGAGGGTCTTGTCGTTGACGTTGATCGTCGTGACGTTGGCGGCGGTTTGGGGAATGTTGTTGGCGGCCCAGAATTTGGCGAGGTCGTCGGGGCTGGGCGTCGTGTCGATGAGAATCGCAATCGTCTGGCCCTTGCCGGTGACGCCGAGGCTGGCCGCGTCGTAGGCGGTCAGGATGTCGTGGACCTTGTAGGTGATGCCCGGGGTCGCTGCCGCCGGGCGGACGACGGCGTGCTTGTGCAGCCGGTGGTAAGGCTGCAAGCCGTTGATGCCAAGCACCGGCGCGGCGAGACTCGCGGGCAGGCTGGGCGCGGTCCTGGCGGCGAAATGGGCGACGCCGTCCACCGTGACGCCCACGATCTTGGTTTGCAGGCTTTTCTCGATTTGCGCCAGCGTGCCGCGCACGAAGATCGACAAGCGGTTGGGGTCATCCGCCACGATGACGAAGCCCTCGCCCTGGAGCCATTTTTTGAGGGCGTCGTACTGGCTGGCCAAGGGCAGGAAGGTGCTTTCCATTTCCCCGGCAGGGATGGTTTCCCCACGGGCAACGCGCTCCTGGAGACGCGCGAGATCGCGCATCCGCAGGGCGATGCTGAAGTCGATGGTCCCCGCCGCCATTTCCGACGCGGCGAGAGGGCGGACCGTGGGCGCGACCTTGGCGGGCACCTCGGCAATGCTCTCGGCGAAGGTAATGCGGCTTTCTGCGGGCGCACTGAGGGCAGTAGCCGCCGGAGCGAGGAGCAAGGCGATTCCGAGCAGGAGGCAACTCGGGAAGGTGATCGGAAGCGGAACATTCTTCATGGCCGGAGATTATCGAGGACGGGTCAACGAAGGTTTTAACCCGGGCGTTCCCGTGAGAAAACGATTTAACGCAATTTATGAAAATGAATATATTTCATGTTTATGAAAACGTCCAGAAGAACGGCTCAGAACATTCTTTGGGCTAGAAAAAATTCGCCTGCATAGTCCCGGCGATTCGCATCCTGCACATCGGCGACGGATTTCACAAACTACGTCCGAAAGGCAAGCCCATGGATGGCGTTGCGCGGGAAGGCCAAGCGAGCGGATGCCGAGAGGTCTTTCGACTGCGCCCAAGCTGACGAAAAAGAAAGAAAGCGAAACGCGGTTATATCAAGCAAGGCTTTGGGGACTGGCTCCGGGCGCCATCCCTTCCTTGGAGACGATGGGTAACTCGCCTCCAGCGGTCAATACAGCATCGCTTCGCTCGGCGGATCGCAGGGCGTGGCGGTTTGCGCATGGATGATCGGGATGCGGTGCCCGTTTTCCAAAGGGAACTCCACCGTGCCGACTACGCGCGTCCACGCCATTTCGACCGGGGTCTTGGCAGCGGCGGTTTTGGAATTGGTCGCAACCGGAGGCAGGACGGAAACCGCGATGGGCCGGGCGTCCGCCGCGCAGCAGACCATGAACATCCGCACGATCTGAAAACGATTGTCGGAGGCGTTCTTGGCCGGGATGAACTGGCCAATCATTTCCACGGTGCGTTTCTCGAAGAGCGGGCGCATGGAATCGTCTTCGGCGGCGAAGAGGAGGTCTGTCACTTCGGCGATGACGTGGCCATCCGCCGTGGTTTTGAGGTATTGCGCGGCGTCCAAGGCGCTGCCGCTGTCGGCGGGGAGAGGAGTCGCGCCGGGGAGAGGAGGCTCGATGGCGGCGGGCAGGGCATTGTTGACGGTTGGTGCCACCGGAGCGGGAACCAACGCGGATTTACCGGCGTAACCGGGGCTAAGCGTGTTGCTGATGCCCTTGTTGAGAATCGCGCTGTCACCGTAGCGATCCTTCGAGACCCCGGCGGCGACCCAGACCGGGACCACCAGCAGCAGGAAAGCGACCCACTTCGTGGCGCGCACACGGGCAGGGGCGTAGAGTTCGCTGCCGCTTTCCTCCGTAGAAAGTGCGCCGGTCAGTTGCTTGCCGCCGAACAGGATGCACAGGCCGATGCCCAGCAGGAACACGCCCGAGAGGACGACCAGCGGTTTCAGAAAGGGCGCGACGTAATTCGTCAGCCGACCGCTGAGAAAGAAGTAGACCATCAACGAACCCCACGCGAACAGCGCGGCGACGGAAAGGTTACGGGAAAGCGTTTTCATAGCGTCGAATGGTGCGGTCTGCTCAGAAGTTGACGGCGGTTAACTTCCAACAGATTAGCCCGATCAAGAGGAAAAGTCCAATGCCCAGCAGCAGCACGAAACGACGCTTGAACACCAGCGAATAGAGGAAGATCAGCTTGAGGTCGAAAACCGGACCGAAGACCAGGAACGCCAGCCGCGCCGGGAAGGGGAACGCCTCGAAAACGCGCGTCGCCGCGATGAAGGCGTCGGACGTGCTGCACACCGCCACGATGAAGGCGAGCAGCATCATCGAACCCACGGCCACCGGTGCATTGCCAGCCAGCGGGTCGATGACGCGTTGATCGACCGCCGTGTTGAACACGCTGG
>CAXSED010000160.1:0-8032 GCA_964236475.1 uncultured Chthoniobacterales bacterium | reverse complement strand
ACCATCCGAGAACTCCAACAAGCGCACGAACGGCGCGAACTCGTCCGCACGATCATCCTGCGCGTCTGCCACGCCGCGCGCGTCGGCGGCAGCGGCCTGGGCGTGAGCCTGTGGTTGATCGAGCGCGGCCTCCAGCGCGACGGGCTGAACATCCTGCTCGAAGAAATCGACGCCGAACTTTCCTACCTGGCAGACAAGGGTTGGATCGAACCCGTCCGCAAGGAAAATACGCCCGCCAACCGCCGCTGGCGCATCACCGCCGCCGGCATCGACCAGGCGGAACACGAAGGCTTCTAACCAGAAAGGATGAAGGATGAAGGATGAGGGATGAAGGCAGAGAAAAGGCGCGGAAGATCAATCTGGTCTGCCTCCATCCTCCATCCTTCATCCTTCATCCTTCATCCCTCATCCTTCATGCTTTTTCCGGGTCTCCGTGAGGGACTCTCCGCCCAATCTCTCCTTGTCAGAGCCGTGCCATCATCCATTGGGCCGGACGCGGCGGGGGGTCCTTCACTGAGGCCCGGAAATCAAAAAACTTATCACGTCCATGCCTGCCAAGTCCATCGCCAGCCAACCGTCCGCCGGGCCGGGTCCAGCCGCCAGTCCGCGCACCCTGCCCGACTTCATCGAAGCCGTCCGCTCGTCCGCCGAGTTTGCCGCTGGAGTACGCGCGGCCCTGGCAGCGATGCCAGCGGCACCGGACCCGGAAACCCTGTTCCAGGCCGCGCAAGCCGTCTTCGAGGCCGACGTGGCGCGGGGCAACGACCTCAAAAATTTCATCGCCCTGCGCCGGGTACGCCACCAGGAACGCGCGTTGTGGCAGCGCGACCGCAACCTGGAATGGCGCCGCCATGCCTTCGAGTTCAACGCCGTGAAAGCCGTCATGGAACACCTCACGGAAATCAAAAAAATCGACGCGGACCGGACCCTGCCGGACCGCGAAAAAATCGACGCCGTCCGCCTATGCCTTTTCGGCGATCCACCCAAGGAAGACACCTCACCGCCTCCACCCGTCGTTTCCTATGAAACCTTCCGCTAAGCAGGGACACGCCCAACCGCCGCTCGTCGCGTTTCGCGCTTACCAACAGCCCGCGTTCTGGGACCACTCCACCAAGACGCTGATCGAACACTGGTCCCGCCAGATCGGCAAGAGCTACACCTACGCCGCCTGGGCCGTGGACCGGCTGCTGCGGAACCCGGGGCGGCTGGTGACGGTCCTTTCCAACAGCCGCGAGAACGGCGCGGAATTCGTCACCAAGGCGCAGGACGTTTGCCGCAAACTGGGTCAGGCCATCGAGACCGAGAGCAACCAGGCCGAACTCGACGGCGCGCCCGCCCTCTCCGAAGACGTGAAGTTTGAAAACATGCGCTTCGAGATCCGGCTGACCGTCGGCGGGCAGGTGGGGCGTATCAAGGTGCTCGCCGCCAACCCGCGCACGGCCCGGGGTTTTTCCGGCGACCTGATCCTGGACGAATTCGCGTTTCACGAAGACAGCGCCGCGATCTGGGAAGCCGCCGAGCCGATCATCTCTTCCAACCCGGATTTCCTGTGCCGCATCCTTTCCACCGGCAACGGCAGGCGCAACATGTTCTACCAGCTCATCAGCGAGGGCCGGATCAAGTACCGGCGCATCCGCCGCTCCGACGCCTGGGCCGCCGGGGAATTGAAGATTTATTCGCAGGTGGATGGCCGCGAACTCACCCCCGCCGAAGCCCGCGCGCAGAGCAGCGACAAGCGCGCCTACGATCAGAACTACGAGTGCGCGTTCGAGGACGAAAACGCGCCGCTGCTCACCGCCGAACTCATCAGCGCCGCCGAGCGCGCCGACCTCACCGACGGCGTGGACCGCCAGACCTGGCGCACGGAAACGCTGGACCGCCTCGCCGCGCACGTCGGCACGCTCGAAGCCGGTCTCGACGTGGGCCGCTCCCGTGACCTCTCCGTGTTGACCGTCCTGGCCCGCCAACCCGGCAACAGCCTCCGGCGTCTGGTCGGGATGTTGGAGATGGAAAACGTCCGCCTGCCCGAGCAACAGAAACAACTCGACGCCCTGTGCGCACTGCCAAATTTCACCGGGGTCGAGATCGACATGACCGGACTCGGGTTGGGGTTGTTCGAGTACGCGGAAACCCGCCACGGCAGCCGCCGGGTGCGCGGCGTCCATTTCTCCAGCACCGAGCCGGTGGGGCGCGTGCAAATCGGAGAGGGCCGCAAGGCAACGACGGCGCGCGTCACCGAGATCATGGCGACCGACCTCGTGGAAATGTTCGAGGACCGGCGCATCGAGATCCCGGCGAACGCGCGGCTGAGGGACGATCTGCGGCTGCCGGAAAAAGTGGTTTCGCCCGGGGGACGCGTTTCCATCGCCGCGAGCCGGAGCGGCGACGGCCACGCCGACCGTTTCTGGAGCCTCGCGCTGGCGGTGCGCGCCGGACGCCGCGCCGACCGGACGCCACCGCCCCTCGCCTTCGATCCGCTCGACGCGCTGCTGCCCTCCTCTCCCCTTCTTCTCGATCCGCCCGACGAACGCGAATCCTCCACCAGCCGCACCCTCGCTCTTCTTTGATGATGAACACGCCCATCGAACTTCCCGCCAACCCATTCGCGTCTCTGCGTGACCAGGCCGCCGCTGCCGCCGTCCCGCACACAGAGCTTTTCTCCGCCGCCGAACTCGAAACGCTCGCCTACCGCCGTTTCAATCCGCTGTCCACGCTGACCGCGCCGTCGCTCTCCGCCGCGCTCGACGCCTTCAGCGCGGGCATCCTGGCCCCCGCCGCACGGCTGTGGGAGGAGATCGCCCGGCGCGATGAAACCGTGGCCACCGTCAAGGCCAAGCGCGAGGAGGCGGCGGCGTTGCGTGATTGGAGCGTGGTGCCGCTGGATGAATCGGCGGCGGCGCAGGACCAGGCCGCCGCGCTCGAATTTTTCTACCAACGCCTGCGCGCCGCCCACGCACTCAACCGCCACACGGCGGGCGGGTTTCCGCTGCTAGTCACGCAGATGATGGAGGCGGTGTCATTCGGTTACGCGGCGCACCATCTCATCTGGAACCCTGATACGGGTCGCCCGCTCGCGCTGCCCTCGGGCCGGAGCGTCCCGGCGCTGAGCGCGACTTTTGAATACGTGCCGGTAGAATTCTTCGAGGCGCGCACCGGAGAGCTGCGTTTCCTGGGATCGAGCGTGGGGTACGACGGCCTGCCGCTCGCCCCCGGCGAATGGATGATCACCACCGGCCCCGGCCTGATGCGCGCCGCTGCGATCCTGCACTATTACAAGCGTCTGGCGCAGCACGACCTGGTCAACTTCAGCGAGAAGTTCGGCACGCCCGGTCTGGTCGTCCACACGACCGCCGGGAAAGACTCGCCCGAGGGTCAGGCAGCGGCGAACCTGGCGCGCGGGCTGGCGGGCAACTACCGGGGCGTGCAATACGGCGCGGCGGAAAACAAAATCGAGGTCGTCTGGCCGACCGGCGGCGGCAACAGTTCCCAGTTGCCGATGACCGCGATCATCGAGGACGCCAAGCGCGGGTTGGCGACGCTGTTTCTTGGCGCGGATCTTTCGACGATGTCACGCGCGGGTCAGTCCGTGGGCGCCAGCGTGCAGGGCGAGGAACGGGCGCGGCGGGAGCGGGCGGATTGCGCCCGGATCGAGGAGACGCTCAACGCCGCGATTGATCCGGTGGTGCTGCGGTGGTTCTTCGGGGAAGGTGCGCCGATCCTCGCGCGGGTCACCCTGGAAGCGCCGATCAACGAGGACCGCACGCTGTTGTGCAACCTCGTCGGGCAGCTCGTCAGCATGGGCGCGTCCGTGCCGATGGCGGCGATTGCCCGACGGCTCAACGTGCCGCTGGCGCGGGCGGGCGAACAGGTATTCCAGCCGCCCGCGCAGGCGTTGCCGAGCATCCACGAACCTGCGCCCACCGCATCGGCGGAAGCTTTCAACCACGAGGAAATCACCACTCTATGACCACTCCACAAAAAATTCTGTCCATCGGCGCGATGTTGGCGACGAACGTCGAACTCACTTCCCTCGCCGCCCACGCGAACCCCGACGGCTGGCTGTTGCTCGCGCCTTACGGCGAGACGCCTTATTGGCACAAGGACGACGCCGGGACTTTGAAACAGTTCCGCCAGGTTTTCACCCGCGAACAGGCCGGGCGCATGGTCGCGGCGTTCAACGCGCTCGCCACAAAGAAGGGTCAGCGTTTTCGCGGGTTGCCGATCTACGCCGGGCATCCCGACGCCGATCCGCAACGCTGGCCGGACGAACGCCGCCTGGGCGGGGTCGTCAGTCTGGAGGCCCGCGCCGACGGCCTGTACGTCCGCGCCGCGTGGAACGACCTGGGCGAGCAGAACCGCGCGCAGGGCTATCTGGTTTACCCGTCACCCGCCTGGCTCTACGACCGCAACGCGGCGCACGGCAGTGGGATCATCGCGCCGGACGAACTACGCTCGGTCGGCCTGACCAACACCCCGCGTTTGCCGGACGTGCCCGCCTGGACCAACGCCGATTTACCCAACCCATTCGAAGACCCCACCTCTCATTCCATGAACTACAAAGACATCCTGCTCGAACATTTCGGCCTGCCCGCCGACGCCACCGACGAACAAATCCAGCACGCGCACCATGCGCACCGCGAACAATCCGCCCGCACGGAAGAGGCGATCCTGGCGGCCCACGCCGAGCGCGACCAGGCGCGCGACGAAGCCGGGCGTTTCCGCCGGGCGGCGGTCAACGCGCAGCTCGATGCGGCGATCAACGCCGGGCGGCTCACGCCGGCGGAGCGTGAGGGATTCGTCGAACGCTTCGAGCGGGATTTCGAGGCGGCGGTGCGCGAACTCGGCGAGCGCCGCCTCGCGCTCAACACACACGGCCTGGGCCTGCGCCCCGCAGCGTTGGGAATCGACCTGAGCAGCGCGCACGGACGGGCGGCGGCGTTCAACTCGCGGCTGGACGCGTTGATGCGCCCGGTCGTCGCGGGCGGACGCGGTTTGAAGTTCGACGCCGCCATCGCCGAGATGCGCGGCAGTTCCGAAGACGCCCCACTCCTGCGCGCCATGGAAGGCAAGTAAACCATTCACCGACCAGAAACTAACATCCACACACAGAAACTAACATTGCCATGACTGGCACGATTACCCATCAACCACTCCTGCATCCCGCCGCCGTGCTCGACCCGGCCTCGGTCGAATCGCGCCACCGCGCACTCGTCGAGAACGGCACGCATCCCATGATCGCCGAGAAACTCGCCAACGACGCCACCACCAACCAACTATTACGCGACCGCCGCAACCAGCAGCCGCCCGCTGAAACCACCAACGTCTAAACGTTTTGCCCTCTGCCTCTTAACTTCTGAAACGATGAAACCTCGCCTCTCCTTCCTGCTCGCCGTCGCCTGCGCGTCGATCAACGACCGCCTTCGGGGCCGCGCGCTCGCCACCAACGACGACGCCGTGTTCGCACCGAACGAAGCCGCCCACGGCACCGAAAGCCTCGATGCCGACGCGAACGCGCTCGTGTCGTTCCGCAACGCCGTCGTGGCCATCGGCAGCGACGACCGCCACTTCACCCTGCCCGCCGCCGCGACCGACATCCCGCGCGGGATTCTGCTCAACGACACCGTCGATGTCGGCGAACCCGGCACGATCCGCAAAGCGGTAGCCATCTTCGGCGTGTACGGCGGCACCCTGCCCGCTGTTGCCGCCGGGGCCATCGCGGTGAACACCGAACTGGTGGCTGACCTGACGACGCCGGGGCGCGTCAAGCCGCTGCCCACTGCTTCGGGAACTTACGTCGTCTTCGGGCGGTCGCGCTTCGCGGTGACGACCGCCGGGGACCCCGTGTCCATCATCCACTGCGTGCCGCGCGTCGTGGTCGTTTCCTAACCTCAAACTAACATCCAGCCTGCTTTTCTACTCTTATGATTGCCACTCCTACCCTTTCGGGAACCCCTGTGAACCAGTCCGCCATCGCGGCGAACATCCTCGCCTCCATGGGCGTGCCCGCGCGTGAATCGTTTGCGATCCACGACGCCGACGACAACTTCGCGCACGGGCGCGTGCTGGCGTTCAACGCCTCGCAGTTCGCGGGCAACGCGCCCGTCGAGTTCCTGTCGAACTACGCCGTGCGCTACCAGGACGCCAACGCCCAGGGCGTCGATGCCATCCGCAGCTTCATCGCACCGGACGTGCCCGGCACGACGAATCTGTTCGTCGAGTATGCGCTGTACAACTACGCCGACGCGTACCTGTCGCTAGACAACTTGTCGGACGACCTGCGCGCCATCGGGGCGGACTTCCCCACCCTGCGCAGCCCGAACCACCAACTCGTCACCCAGCGCATTGCCAACCGTGGGTTGGCCGTCGAGGTGGACGAGGACGAGGAACGGCTCGACAGCGACTGGCAGGAGCGCAAGATCGCGTTCCTGCGCGGCGTGCTGGACCGCTCGCGGCTGCGGCGCACGATTGCGCTGTTCGTAGCGGGGGCGGTCAACGTGGGCAAGACGTGGAACGGCGCGTCCGACCCGGATCAGGACGTGATGGACGAACTCGACGCGCAAAGCCTGCGGGCGACGCGGGTCCTGTACGGCCCGGGTGCGTGGACCAAGCGTTCCCGCGCGCTGCGCACGCAGAACACGGCGGGGTCGTTCGCGTCGGCCAAGATGACGCTCGAAGACCTGGCGGGCGAATTCGCCGTGGAGGAAGTGCGGGTGGCGCGCCCGAAGTACACCACCGGCACGACCACGGCGGGCAGCATCGTCGGCAGCCAGGTGCTGCTGTTCGTCGCGGCGGACAACCTCGGGCGCAACGACTTCAGCAACCTGAAGACGTTCACCACGCCGACCAAGACCGGCCAGCGGTACGCCGTGTACGTGCGGCAGGTGGGCGACAAGCGGTGGAGGATCGCCGTCGAGTGCTACGAGACCGTGGCCATCACGAGCACGGTGGGATTGGAAGTCATCACGGTTAGTTAACCCTTAGGTGGCCGTCCTGGTCGTTGAGCGTGCTCACGCGGCAACCGGGACGGTCGCCCTACAATTTCTATGAACTGGGTTGCGATCACCATTGACGATTTGAAGGCCGTGGCTTTCGGCGGAATCATCGACGCCGCGCGGGCGGCGGCGACCGGGGCAAACGATCCCGTGGCGGAGGCGATTGCCGATGCCGTGGCGGCGGTACGCGGAGCGATTTCGGCGGGCAACGTGCTCGACGCGGACCCTGCCAAGGTGCCGCGCAGTTTGCGCTCGCTGACGGCGCGGTCGGCGGTGTTCGCGCTCATGGAACGGGTGCAGATGGACCTGAGCGTCGATCAGCGCGGGACGCGCCAGGCGGACTTGTTGCGGTTGCAACGGATCGGCGAGCAGCAGCAGCGTTTCGAGCAGGCCGACGTGCCCGCCGGGGCGGCGGAAATGCAGCCGGGGCCGGGCGGGGAAACCGTCGCGCCGGGGAACCACGGGCACAGCCGCGAGGAGTTGCGCGGGATCTGACCCAACCTCTGATCATCATGTCTCTTCTCGTTGAGATTCAGCAACAGGCCGGGGCGCGACTCGCGGCGCAGGCGTTCTTCTCCGACGCGGCGGCGGGCACGCCCAAACCCGTGGCCGTGCTCACGGAACAGATCGGTGATTTGCAGGGACGCGTGGGCCAGAGCCTCGGGCAACTGGGGATCGTGTGCATCGTGCGGACGCCCACGGCCCGCACCACGAACCGGGACCGGGTGCGGCCTTATTTCGACGCGGTGAGCCTTGTCGTGCGGACGCAGGAAAACGTCCTGCTCAACCGTGCTGCCACCGGGACGGGTCAGCCCGCGAGCCTGGTGGCGGAGGCGGCGGCGTGGTTCCTGCACGGGTTCATCCCGGCGGGGCCGGGCGGCACGCTGTTCCTGGAGGAGATCCGGCTCGTCGCCGACGCGCGGCTGCTCGTCTACGAGACGGTGTTCACCCTGCAAACCGGGTTGAAGAAAAAACCCGTGCGGCTCGTGCCCGTTTGATTCCCATGAAAATCTACATCGACGATTTTTGTCTGGCGGCGG
>CAXSED010000159.1:0-8054 GCA_964236475.1 uncultured Chthoniobacterales bacterium | reverse complement strand
AAGACCATGAAACGCCACACCCTCCTCTCCGACATCATCGGCAGCGAGGATCACTACGGCGACATGGATTTCAAGCTCTGCGGCACGAGCGAGGGCATCACCGGATTCCAGTTGGACCTGAAGCTCCCGGGCATCACCCACGAGCTGATGGCCGCCGCCATCGCCGACGCCAAGGAAAAGCGCATGAAGGTGCTCGAAGTGATGAACGCCACGCTCGACAAGCCGCGCACGGAACTCTCGCAGTACGCGCCGCGCATCGAAACGGTCAAGATCAACCCCGACAAGATCGGCCTGATCATCGGACCCGGCGGTAAGACGATCAAGGGCATCGTGGCCGAGACAGGCGCGGAGATCAACATCGAGGACGACGGCTCGATCAACATCTACTCGAACAACGGCGACGCGATGAAGCGCGCCAAGGAAATTATCTTGGGCATGACCAAGGAGATCGAGGTCGGCGAGATTTACAATGGTCGCGTGGTGTCGATCAAGGAGTTCGGCTGCTTCGTGGAAGTGCTCCCCGGCAAGGAAGGGTTGGTTCACATCAGCGAGCTGGCGGATTTCCGGGTCAAGTTCACCGAAGACGTGGTCAAGAACGGCGACGTTATCCTCGTGAAATGCATCGGCGTCGATGAGAAAGGCCGCGTGAAATTCAGCCGCCGTGCGGCGATGAAGGAACGCGATCAGGCCCTCCAGGCCGAGACGGCGCAGACTCCGGCAGCGGTGTAAGGATCGTTCCAAATAGCAACCCAAATTTGGGGGACGTGCGGCAACGCTCGTCCCCTTTTTGCGTTGCGGGCGGGCGGATTACGTAGATCAGGCACAGCCCCTGCTTTGCAGTCTGGCGATATGACGATTCCGATCCGCTGCCGCCTTTTGCTGACGCTGTTCACCGCCGGATTTTGCCTCACCGGTCACGCGCTCGACGACGTGAACGTCATCCATTACACGTCAACGACCGGCACGCCCACCACCTCGGAGGGCCTGACCTACGACAACAACATTGAGGCCGTCACGGATTTTTCGTCCAGTGCGGGGAACAGCTACACCGTCATTTCTTCTGCTCCCAACGCGTTGGTGCAGCGCAACGGCACCCCGCCCCAGTCGTCCGTCTGGTACGTGATTGACAGTGGCGGGACGAACTACGCCGGTGTCCATCAGGATAGCTACGGCCCGCTGCTCAAGTCGAACAATCTGCTCGAAGGTTCGGACAACACGTTTTCCAACGGCACGGCGGCCACGGCGGGCAACATCGAACGGCTCGATTTTACCTGGAACACGCCCTTCACCAATCTCAATTCCCTGGCGTTCGCGGTGTTTGACCGCGGCGCTGCCAACGTCCACGATGCCTTCACATTGGCTATCGTGACCGGGGTTGATGCGAACGGCACGCCCACGTCTTACGGCGGATTTCTCAAGGTGGCCGCCGGATGGGGGGCCGCGACCAACCCCGTCGCCAACCAGAGTTACAATTTGTTCCGCTATTCCAACGGGGACAACCTCACCGCAAACACTTCCCACACAGAGAACAACTCGCAGGGAATCGGGGGAGTCGTCATCAAAGTCTCCGACGTGACCCTTCCCGCCGGCAGTCAGGTTTACGGCTATTCGCTGATGGGCAACGACGTGAATCCAACCACGGCGTCGGATTTGCTCAATGTGGCGAACACCTCCGTTTATCCCGCCAATACCTCCGATTCGACCGGGGGCGGCATCGACCTAGCAGCCGTCAACGGCCTAGAAATCCGCGAAGTGCCGGAACCGGCGGCGTGGGCGTGGCTGGGCGCAGGTGGCATGATGATCGCCGGAGTTCGCGCGAGCAAACACTGGAGATCAAGACGGATCAGTTGAAAGAAGCACTTGGCGAGGGCGAGACTAAGGATTGACCGTAAAACTCACGCCTCCCATAGCTGGAGGAGTTCAGGTGCCTTGGGATGGTCTGATTGTCGCGGGCACCGGTGACGGAGAAGGCGTAGCAGCGGGCACCGACAGCTTTTCGTCACCCGCTGGCATCCCGGGGGGCATCCCCGGAAAACCTGGGCGACCGGGGCTACGAGGGTCGTACCCACCCCGGTACATGCCCGGCGGACCGAAGCGGGGGAATTCGCCGTAGGGCGAAGGCGGCGGATTGAGGACGTAAGCTGCGCCGCTGGTGTATTCCGCCGGGTGTGTTTTCTGGATCGTGGTGAGATGCTCGCCGATGAAGGCAGCAGGTAAATCCTCCTGGCCACTGCGCAGGGCAGTGAGGTAGGAAACAACCGCCTGTTCGTACTGCCCAGCCTGTTCCAAGTTGCGTCCAGCAAAGAAGTTTTTGTAAGCCAGCACCTCCTGGTCGTTGCTGACAACGTAGGGCGTCGTGCTGGCGGAGGTTGCGAGCGAGTGTTCGATTTCGAGTCCACGCACGACGGCGTCCCAATCCTGACGCTTTTTGGCGGATTCGATTAATCGGTGCAGATAGGCATCCAACGCCTCCCCTGCGGCGGGCTTTTCGTCGTTGGGCGCTCCCAACAGCCGTGGGGCGGCCAGTTTGACGAGTTCGACGCGCACCGGCAACAGGGCGTTTTCGATGTCGGGATGCGAGTTGGCCTCGGAGCGGGACGAACTCAGGTTCACACTGGTTGCCACGCCGCTTTGCAGTTCCAGAGAAGTCTTTTGCAGGGCTTGCAAGCTGGTCAGCGCCACGCCGAGGTCCGATTCGGAACTGTAACTGTAGGAGGGTTGCGACGTGACTTCCTTGCGCAGAGCGACGAGCTTGGTGAGCGCGGCGGGCAGGTCGTCGAGCTTATTGACCCCCTGGACGATTTCGACGGCGTCGGCCTCGATCTGCGCCCGCGGACGCCCCGGCGTGGTGTGCCGGGACCGGCTCGAAGACTCGCTGTCCGATTCCGTCTGCGGTTCGAGCGCGAGGATCGCCGAGCGTGGAATCAACGGCGGTTGACTGCCATTTTCGGCTAGGTTGCGCAACGCGTTGCTGACGCCGCTATCGTTGTGGCGGTTGCGTGCGAGAAGGTAATCCTGCCAACGATTGACGAAGCTGATGGCGGCCTGGAGCTTGCTAGCAACGCGGCTGTTGCCGCTCTCGGAGTAGTGGTCACCGGGTTGTCGATCCGTAATTTGGGCGAGGTCCTGCAAGGTGGCGTCGAGGTCTTTGGGATCGTTCGCCTTAAGCACGGCGTCGGCGGCTCGTTTGCAGGCTGCGTCAACCGTGCTGACAAAAGCGGTTGCCCGGGCAGTGCGCTCCGTTTGCAACTGCTTGGCGAGGGCATCAACGGCGGTCCTCATCTCTTCCGATGCCCCGGCGGTCGTCTGAAGTTGGGAGAGCATCTGCAAGCCGGCTTCCTCGTTGCCGTTGAGGAGATATTGGCGCGCCTGCCGCAGTTCATCGAGCGTGCGCTGCAAAGTGTATTCCTCCGTGCGATCCAGCATCGGTGGAGGCGTTGGGGCCGCTTCGGGCATTGCTCGTTTGGCGTCGTAGCGGGTTTGCAGATCCTTCTGGACGCGGTCCAGCAATTCGATAGGGGTCTGGGAAAACATGTTACCCGTGCCGAAGAGGAACACCGCCAGCAGAGCCGGGAGGGAAAAAGCTCGCATCATGGGTCTTATTCTAAAAGGACACCCGGGCCGGAGCAAGCCCGAGGACACGCTTGCTTTTCCGGCGGAGCGCACCCAGCTTGGGTGCCCGAATCGCCCCCGGCAGGCGGGGGACCCATGAACGACGAAACTTTCGAGACGCGCTTCGGTGCCGCGCGGGTGGTCACCCGGGCGGACCTGCTTGATCCGGCGGCATGGCATGCCGCGTTCGGGCGAGACGCCAAGGACGACCGTTACTACCGGCTGTGCGAGGCGACGCTCCAACAGCCGAACTTCCACTACCGCTACCTTTTGCTGACTGACCGGGCGGGCGTCGTGCGCGCCTTGCAGCCATTTTTCTTCACGGACCAGGACATCCTCGCCGGGCTGGGCGCCGGATTGCGCAAGCACGTCGAGCGGGTTCGCCGCGCATTCCCCCGGTTCATGACCCTCAAGATGCTCATGGTGGGCTGCACGGCAGGAGAGGGTCATCTCGGGTTGACCGCTCCCGACGGGCAGGACGCGGAAGCCGTCGCCGGATTGCTGGAAGCGTTCGAGGTTTACGGACGGGCGCAGAAGGCGTTTATCATTACGTTCAAGGATTTTACCAAAGATCACCGTCCGCTGCTGACGCCCGTCGCCAAACGGTTCGGCTACGTGCGGATGCCGTCGTTTCCGGCGACCACCATCGACCTGACCGGCTACACTGATTTTGAGGATTATCTCTCGCGCCGCTTGGGCAAAGCGACGCGCAAGAGCCTGCGCCGCAAGTTCCGCGCGGAAGGTGACGACCGGCCAACGCTCGCCCTGGAAATCCGCGCCGACGTGTCCGCCTGCGTGGACGAGATTCACGCGCTTTATTTGCAGGTGCTGGGGCGTTCGTCGTACCGGTTCGAGGAGTTGACGAAGGCGTACTTTTGCGAGTTGGGCCGCACGATGGGCGACCGGGCGCGGTTTTTCATCTGGCGGCAGGAGGGCCGGGCGGTGGCGGTGAGCCTGTGTATGGTCTACGAGGGTGTGCTGTACGACAATTACCTCGGGTTGGATTACGCCGTGGCGCTGGACCGCTCGCTGTACTTCGTCACGATCCGCGATCTGTTCGATTGGGCGTGCCGGGAAAAGCTGCACACGTACTACAGTACGCCGCTCAATTACGAGGCGAAACTGCACCTGCGGTTCGCGTTGGAACCGCTGGACTTGTACGTGCGGCACGTCACCCATTGGATCAATCCGTTCTTCACCCGCATCGCCCCGCTGCTGGAGCCGACCCGCTACGACAAGTTGTTGCCGCGCTTCGAGAACCACGCCGATTTGTTCTGACGCTGTAATGTTTCCCATTACGGAAGACCACTTTTCAAAAGTTGACAATTTTCGACAATTCCACTAACGATCTATCTCGACCGTCTATGAAAGCCGAACCCATCAAGATCGAAATTCCGAAGACCGACTCCAGATTGTTCGCCTATACCCGCTGGGATATTATCCCCACCATGGCCGCTTTTTTTCACTTGGGGCTGTTCTTCGCGCTCTACTTCCTTTTTCCAGTTGCCCCGCTGTGGGTGATGATCAGCCTTGGGTTGCTCTACGCCTTCTGCATCAACGCCAACATCAACGGCATCTCGCACAACTTCATCCATAACCCGTACTTCCGTTCGCCGCTGCTCAACCGCCTCTTCGGCGTGGTGGAATCTGTTGCCTGCTGCTTCTCGCAAACCTACTACGACGTGGTCCACATGCAGCACCACAAGGGTAACAGCGACAAACAGGACGAACACGGCGAGACCACCGACTGGATCAGCATCTATCGCCACGGCCACGACGACGAGGCCGAAAACGTCTGGAGCTACACGTTCCTGTCGTTCTTCCGCGACAATCCTGCCGCCATCAGCCGCGAATTGAAAAAACGCGGCGAGACGGAGGTTCGCTGGGGCAACATCGAACTGGCAACCTTCATCATCACGCTGGCCGTGATGGCTTTGTTCAACTGGCGCTGGGTGGTGTTCTTCCTGCCCTTCATGTACCTGGGCCATTGCTTCTCCTATCTGAACGGTTATTACCGGCATTTCGGCGGCAATCCCGACGAGCCGATTGCCTGGGGCGTGTCCTCCTACGGCAAGGTTTACAACTGGATTTTCTTTAACAACGGTTATCACGCCGAGCACCACTTCCGGCCCAAGTGCCATTGGACGAAGATGCACGAGTTCTTCGAGCAGATTCAACACAAGCAGCGCGAGGCAGGCACCCGCGTGCTCAGCACCCCGCACATGCTCGGGTTCCTCGATCCCGATCTGCCGACCAAGAGCCGTCCCATGGGCGAGCAGCCGGGTGAAATCGCTCCTGCCACCCCGGCGTGAGCGCGACCCTGCTAGCTCCCGTTCTCGAAACGTCCACGCCGGTCTTCGCCGGGCGGACGCGCTCGGGCCATGCCTTCGAGGTCTTCGACCGGCTAGCCTGCCTCGACCCTCTGCTCTGGCAGACGGCCTTCCTGCCGCACTGGAAGGACTACCGCTATTACCAGACCCTCGAAGAAACTTTCGCGCAGGAATTTCCCCAACGTTACCTCGTGCTGCGGGCGGTCCCGGCCCGGGGGGAGGACGCGCCGGTGCGGGCAATCCTGCCGCTTTTTTTTGTCGAGCAGGACCTGACTGTCAGCCTGTCCGCGCGGCTACGTTCGTGGTTGCGTCCGTGGCGGCGGCGGCTCACGCTGCGGATGCTGATGGCCGGATGCATCGTGGGCGATGCGCAGATCGGGATCCTCGACCCGGCGGATGACCCGGTGGCAGTGTGTGCCGAACTCGACGAGGCGGTTGATCTCTTCGCGCGCGGCGAGCAGGTGTCGCTCGTATTGTTCAAGGATTTCCCGGAAGCGTACCGCCCGGCGATGCAGCCACTGGCGGCGAGTGGACGGTTTACCCGGTTGCCGAGCTTGCCAGCGGTGAGCCTGCCGCTGGACTTCGCCACGTTCGACGAATATTTGCAGACACGCCCCGGCAAGGCGACCCGCAAGAGCCTGCGCCGCAAGTTCCGCGAGGTCGATACCCTCGCCAACCCGATCACGCTGGAGGTCAAAACCGAGGTGACGCCCGCCGAGGCCACCGCGCTGCATGCGCTTTACGAACGGGTGGCCCGGCGCGGGGATGTGCATTTCGAGGTGTTCACGGCGGAATATTTTCTGATGCTGGGCCAGCGGATGCCCGAGCAGACACGTTACTTCATCTGGCGGCAGGCGGGACGGATCGTGGCGTTCAGTTTTTGCACGGTGCATGACGGGGCCATCTACGACAACGACCTGGGGCTGGACGAAGCGGCGGCGAGCGCGCTGCACCTCTACCACGTCACCTTTCGCGACATCGTGCGCTGGGCGCTGGCGCACGGGTTGAAACACTATTACAGCTCCCCATTCAATTACGATCCGAAGCTGCATCTGCGCATGGAACTGGTGCCGCTGGATTTGTACGCGCGGCATACCTCGCCGGTGATCAACCTGGCGTTGCGCTGGTTCGCGCCGCTGGCCGCGCCGACCCGCCAGGAGCCGCTGTTGCGGCGGTTCCCGAACGCGGCGCGGTTGTAATCGAACACCTCGCCATGCGATCACCACGCTTTTTTCTTCGGGTCGGCGTGGTGGTCGGAGCGCTGCTGCTCTGCACCCCGTTGCTGGGAATCGCGGGGATCATGCGGGCCTTGGACACGCTACGACAAAGCGGCATCGGCGATCCGCGCAGCCTTTCCGGCGCCATCGCCGAAACGATGCTGATGACTGCTAGCGGTTTTATCCTTTTTCCAGCGGGCATCGTCCTTTTAATCGTCTGCCTGTGGCAGTTGCGACGCTTGCGTACCTCGGGACCGCCGCCCCTGCCGAGGTTCCTGGCGAATTCGGAAAACCCGCCATAGAGCGGGTTCACCGCTGGCCACCCCTCCTCCGGTATTCTTCCAGAGGAACGGTCATTGCGTTTGTCGGGATGTTCTTCAAGATAGACGTGCCCGCAACGATCCGATCCCCGCTCCCTTTGCAATGTCGAAGCCGCTCGCCGCGAAACGCCCGCTTTTCCTGAATCCCTTCGTGCAGATCGGGCTGTGCATCCTGTCCGGCACGGCAGCCGAAGTGCTGCTCAAAAAAGGCGCGGAAGCGACCCAGAATCTGCCGTCGGCGGTACCTTGGCTGGGGTTGACGGGGCTGGCGTCGGGCTGGACGTGGCTGAGCATCGTGTTCACGCTGCTAAGTTTCTTCTCGTGGATGACGGCCATCCGCACGCTGCCGCTAGGGGTGGCGTTTCCGCTGACCAATGCGGTCCAGGTGCTCGTGCCGCTGAGTTGCTGGGCGTTTCTGGGCGAGGCCATCGCGTTCCGCCGCTGGTGCGGCATCGTGCTGGTGGTCGTGGGCCTGATGGTCGTCGCCAAACCTTACGCCCGCCTCGACGAACGGTTATGAGCGCGCTGACGCTCACCTTGATTTTCGTCGCGCTGGGGACACTCGTCGCCGGGCA
>CAXSED010000158.1:0-8165 GCA_964236475.1 uncultured Chthoniobacterales bacterium | reverse complement strand
CGCAATACACCGGAGCGCGAGGGAAATGTGAGGCGGTAGGCCAGCGCGCTGATTCAGGCGGTTACACCCACGTCTCATCAGGTTCTATGGAGCGCGAAACCACCCTTTTTTTGGACGGACGCCGCCTTCAAGCGCCGTGGTGCCGATACAGATCGCTATGGCGCTAATGTGCCGGGTGCGTTTCGTTGCCCGCGAAATGGGCAGCCTCTTCAGGTTTGTTCCAAGCAGTGTAGAAGTCGTGCAGCTTTTGTGCTGCTGCGGCGGTGTGCGGGTTGTCTGCGCCAAACTTTTGCCGCGCCTCGCTGTATTGCGCGAGCAGCAGGGGTTCTGCCGCCTTGTAGTTTTGCTGCGCGACGAGACATTCGATCAAGGACGATCTCACGAAAGCCGGGGCACTCATCAGGCCAGTCATGTGGTTGGCCACCGACAACTCCAGCGCGTCACGCAGGTACGGTTCAGCTTCAGAGGCTCTACTCTGTCGCAACAGGGACAAACCGAGCACAACTCTAGCTCCCACTATGTCATCGTTGGGTGTCGCGTAGCGTGGTGCCAGGTAAATCAAGGCATCACGCATTTCGCGTTCGGCTGCCGGGTAGTCTTGTTGTTCATAATGCATGAAACCCAGCAGGGCCATCGCGAAATGGTAACCCACGTTCTCTTCGCCCGTGAGACGCCGGATAAGATTCAACGTCTCGTGCAAAATTCCCTCCGCTTCTTGAGGCTTGCCTTGCAACAGCAGGTCGTAAGCGAGGTCGGTCAGCGCATGCGCGAGGGATGATTTGTCCGGGGACACCTTCCGGTAGATCGCCACGCTTTGCCGCAAAGGCGCTTCCGCTGCGGCGTAATCACCTTGGTTGAGATCCACCACGCCCATCATGTCCAGACTCTTTGCGTAAACCTCACTTTCCTCCCCGTTGGCCTGACGAGCGACGGTCATGCTCTCTAAAACCAGCGCGCGGGCTTCGTCAAAGCGATCGAAGTCGAGCGAAACATCGGCCAGGGACCGCAAGATGTTTGGCAAGGCAGTTTGCTTGGACACCGGTTGTTGCCTCTCCACTACGAGTGCCTGCCGAAGCAGTGGCTCCGCGGCGAGACGGTCCCTGGGGATCACGGCCAGAGTGGCTCCTAGAGTGGCTTTGCAGCGCGCGGTGATAATGTTGTCGTCACCATAGATCTGCTGGTCGAGCACTAAAGCCGCCCGCAGGTGGCGCAAGGCGGGCTCCAAGTCCTGGAGGCCCGCGTACGCTTGTCCCAGAGTCTGATGGGCTTGAGCTAGGGCAGCCGGCTCTGCACCGAGGTCGTGGTCGAGTTGTTCACTGCCTCGATCCAACACTTGAACCACTTTGAGGTCACGCCCGGGACCATTGTCGGGATCGGCGCTGCCGAACAGGGTTTCGAGAAAATCGTTGATGCGCTCCGCCCGGTTCTGCGCCCGCTCAGCCAGGATTTGCGCGGCACGCGCACGGTCTCGTTCCTGCTCTGCGCGGTTTCGTTCCCCGCTGGCCACGCGCGCCTGCCAGGAGGCCGCCGCCAATCCCGCCACAAGAGAAAAAAACAGGAGCAGACCCGCCGCCACGCCCGCCTTGTTGCGGCGCACGAACTTGCCCGCGCGGTAGGGCAGCGTGTCCCGGCGCGCGCTGACCGGCAGCCCCTCGCAGTGACGGCGAATGTCTTCGGAGAGCGCGAGCGCGCTGGGATAGCGCCGTACGGGTTCCTTGCGCAACGCCTTGGCCACGATGTTGTCCAGGTCGCCTTCCAGCAGACGACGCAAGGTAGTTGGTCGCTCGCAGGCCAACGGGACTTGTCTTGCGGGCATGGTGGCGGCGGCTGTCGTGGGCAGCGTCCGGCTCGCCACGGTGCTCGGATGCGGTGGTTCCTCCTCGCAGATGGCACGGGCGAGTTCGTCGGGACGGCGGCCTTTGAGTTGGTAGGGCCGCTGGCCGCAGAGCAGTTCAAAGAGCACCACGCCCAAGCTGTACACGTCGCTAGCGGTGGTAACCGGCTCGCCCTTGATCTGCTCGGGGCTGGCGTACTCCGGGGTCATGGCTCCGGCCATCGTCACCGTGGGATCGACGTGGAGGATGGTTCCCTCCGGGTCGAGCAGCTTGGCGATGCCGAAGTCCAAGAGCTTGGGCTCGCCCTCCGGGGTGACGCGGATGTTGGCCGGCTTGAGATCGCGGTGGACCACCAGGTTCTGGTGCGCGTAGCTGACCGCCGCACACACTTTGCGGAAGAGCGCGAGCCGTGCAGTGACATCCAGACCAAGGTCCTGGCAATACCGATCCAGCCGCTCGCCTTCGACGTATTCCATGACGAGGTACGCCTGACCCTTTTCAGTCACCCCGCTGCCGTAGAGTCTGGCGATGTGCGGATGGTTGAGGCTGGCGAGCACCTTGCGCTCGTGGCGAAAGTGCCGCCCGCGCACTTCTTCCGCGCGGCCCTGGCCGATGAGCTTGAGGGCCACCCGCCGACCATGCACCGCATCGTCCGCCAGGTACACCTCGCCCATGCCGCCGCTGCCCAGCAGGGAAACGACGCGATAATCGCCCAGCGTGTCGCCGGGCTGGAGATCGTCTCTTGCGCTGAAACCGAGCAGTTCCAACCCTCGCTCAAAGGCGGGGCTCGCCAGGAAGCGGGGTGCCCGGGTCTTGAAGCCGAGCAGGGATTCCGCTTCTGCCCGCAAACCATCCGCTCCCAAGCACGCTTGCGCTAAAAAGGCGGCGCGTTGCTCCGGTTCCAAAGCACCGGCTTCGGCCACGAGGTCGAACACGCGGTCGGCTTCTTCAAGGGTCAGCGGTGTTTTCATCGGCGGTCATCTCCCGTTTGAGCCAGAGCAAGGCAAAGTTCCAGTCCCGTTCCACGGTGCTGTCCGAAGTTTGCAGCACCTCGCCGATCTCGCGCGTGTTCAAGCCTCCGAAGAAGCGCAGTTCCACGACCCGGCTCTGCCTCGGGTAAAGCTGCGACAAACTCCCGAGCGCATCGTCCAACGCCAGGAGACCGGCCCCTTCATCTCGCAGGAGGTCGCCCGCATCGTCCAGCGAAATCTTCTCGACCTGCCCGCCGCGCTTGGCCGCAGAATGGGCGCGGGCGTGGTCCACGAGGACGCGGCGCATCAGGCGCGCGGCGACCCCGTAGAAGTGGACGCGGCTCTGCCAGTTGACCTGCGTGGTGTCCACGAGCCGCAGGTAGGCTTCGTGGACCAACGCGGTGGGTTGCAGGGTGTGGTCGAGGCGTTCGCGCCGCAGGTAGCCGCGCGCCAGGTGGCGGAGTTCATCGTACACCAGCGGCATGAGTTGCTCGGCGGCCCCGGTGTCTCCGTCGCCCCAGGCCACGAGCAATCGGGTGACGGCGTGGGTGGTCGGGTTGCTCATGCAAGGGGCTGGACGTGAAACCTCATGAGGTTACCAACAAATCGTCGCGGCCGGAATATTTTTCTCGGTGCGATGAAGGAATCCGGGGCCGCTTTCCGCATAGATAGGTGAGGCGATTTGCCATGACGCCTCAGAAACGGTCTTCGACGCGAGCGACCGCAGCCGAGGCCATGACCCGTCAGTTCGCTCACCACGATAACCATTCGCCAAATAACGACACCTATGAAAACATCCACCCATCGAAACACGCTGGCTCTCGTTGCGCTGCTCGTCCTTGGCTCAGCCCTGCCGGGTTCCAGCCACGCCAGCACCTATAACGCCGTCAACGATTTCTCCGTATCCAGCAATCCAAACGGTGTCTGGAGCTACGGCACGCTGAGCAGCTTCACCGCTGGACAGTTTAGCGTGTTCACTCTCGCCTTGCCAACCGGGGTGTATCCTGGCAACGCCACGTTTCCTGCCGGTTCCACAGAGGCGTGGGACAACGGCGGAACTGCTCCAAACCAAGATGGTATTTATCACAACAAAACAAGCAGCACGTTGACCGCTCCTAATTCGACGGTGTTCATTCCACCTGATGTGCTGGATCTCGCTGGACAGAGCCAGGTGACAACGCTGCGTTGGACCGCGCCTGCAACCGGCCTCTATAACATCGCCGGCTTCTTTGAACGCATCGATACCAATGGCAATCCGGTGAGCGTGCGGGTCGTCGAGAACGGGGCCATCACTTTGTTCTCCGCCGACAACTTTGCAACGAGCGGCAGCGAGTTAGCGTTCTCTAACACGGGCCTTCTTCTGCCAGGAGGTACGACACTCGATTTTGCAGAGGGAGCCAGTCAGCCGGCAAACTTATCCACAGGGATCGCGGTGACCATTTCCACTGTGCCCGAACCTTCCACATGGGCCGCGATGTTGGCGGGCGCGAGCGGCCTCGCCCTAATGCTGCGCCGCCGCGCTGCCGCTCGCTGACCCGTCTTCATCCACTTCGCCCTTCTGCTCACTTCCGTCTATGCATAAACCCGTCTTCGTCCTCTATGCCCTCCTCCTGCCGCTCGGCCTCGCCGTGACGGTCCAACCGCTCGCCACCCGATAAGACATTGATGTTGTCGCGGGCTGCCAGCCAGCACCGTCTTTTACGCACTCCCGTGGCCGCTTTGAAAGTCAGCGTCTTACTGCTCTCTGGATGAGCGGACCATCTTGCCCCCGACAAAGACATTCCAACTGCCCAACTTCCAGCTATTCCAACCAACGACCATGTTTCGACTCTTCGCAACCCTTCGCCTTTTGATCCCCGCCGTTGCGCTGGCCGCCGTCGCGTCCGCGCACGCCACCACTTATGATGCGGTCAAGGATTTCTCCCTGGCCGGCAACCCCAATGGCGTCTGGAGCTACGGTACCCTCGACAGCCTTGCCGGCGGCGCTCTGACTCTCTTTACCGATCCGCTGCCGACCGCTTCCTTTACCGGCGACGCCACGTTTCCCACCGGTTCGGTCGAGGCGTGGAATAATGGCGTGCCATACCCCAATCAGGACGGCATTTTTCACAATCTGATTAGCAGCACGGTCAGCGCCCCCAATTCGACTTTGTTTATCCCTCCCAACGTGCTCGACCTCGGCGGGCAGAATCAGGTCACGGCGGTACGTTGGACCGCGCCTGCTGCTGGTGTCTACAACGTTTTCGGCTTCTTCGAGCGTATTGACACCGACGCATATCCGGTAAGCGTGCGCATCATCCAAGATGGCAGCGCCGTGTTATTCTCGGCGGACAACTTTACCATGGGTGGCAGCACGCGGCCTTTCACGGATTTCAACCTTACGCTGGCTGCGGGCGAGACGCTCGATTTCGCGGAAGGCGCGAGCCAACCGAAAAACCTTTCAACGGGCATCGCGGTGACAATCACGACCGATCCTGTGGTCACACTCACCACCCCGGTTCCTTCGGTGGCGGCTGAAAGCGGTGCCGACGCCGAGTTCCTGCTGACGCTCTCAGAGGCGCAGTCCACCGACACATTTGTCAACTTCACGGTCAAAGGCAGCGCGGTCAACGGCACCGACTACGAGATGCTCAAAGGCACCAAAAAGATCAAGGCAGGCAAGACCAGCAAGGCTATCAAAGTATCCCCGTTGGGTGATCTGGGAGGAGCGGTCAAGAAGACGGTGGTGCTCACGCTGCTGCCGGGCAGCGGCTATCAGGTGGGCACCACGGGCAAGGTGAAGGTCAAGATCACCGATTGATCCATTGATCCCGTTCGGAAGCTGTAGCGGCAGAATCGATCGCATTCTGTCTCAAAAAACGGTGGTTTTCGGACACTTTCTGCTGTTTGACCTTGGATGGATGCACAGTCGTACAAATTTTCGTCACGAGTGGGCAACCAGTGCAGTATTCCCTACGCGGATATTCATTCCTGTAAACACCATGGGAGCTTCGACCAAAATCAAACTAGACTAAACTAGCTCCGACCTGCATCTTGGTTGGAGCATGATCACGGTCAACACTCACGAGGCGAAAAGTCGACTCTCGGCACTATTGGCAGCGGTGGAAGACCAGGGCGAGGTGGTCGTGATCTGTCGCCATGGCAAGCCGGTAGCCGAGTTGCGTGCCACCAACTCACGCACGGCTGGACCCGATCCATTGCAGATGCACCCGGAACTAGCGGCCAAGATCCTCTACGATCCGACCGAGCCTGCTTCCGAAGACGAGTGGCCAAGCGAGTTCCGCTGAGGTAAGCGCCATGCTGTTGCTGGATACCTGCACGCTGCTCTGGTTGACCAGTGACCAGACGAAACTCTCTCCAGTCGCCCGACAGGCCCTCTCTGCCAACACCGGGCAATTGTACGTTTCTGCCATCTCGGGTTTCGAGATCGCGCAGAAGATGGCCAAGGGCAAGCTCGTGCTACCGCGACCTCCCACCCAATGGATGGAGATGGCGTTGCGTCTGCATGGGCTCAAGAGCTTGGCTCTGGAGATGGAGAGCGCGGTCGCCGCCGGTGCCTTGCCAGCCTTGCACGCCGATCCATTTGACCGCCTCTTGATTGCCGTCGCCCAAACTCATCGCCTGACCCTGTTGACGCCTGACCCGCTGATCAGGCAGTACCCTGCTCTCACCACGCTTTGGTAGTCTGGCAAAGCGTTATCACTATTAAATAGGAAGGATGCCGAAAATGAGCGCGAAACCGGGGAAAACGAGCGGGGCAGGGGGCGAGGTGGTCGTTTTGGGGAGGAGTGAACGTCGGCTGCTCACCAGCGCCGAGTTCCAGGGGTTGAGCGACGTGCCGCCCGAGGCCGAATGGTTCGCCAACATCTCCAATCCAAGAACCCGGCGGGCCTATCAAGGTGACATCCGCGAGTTCATGGCGTTCGTGGGCATCATGGGGGCGGGGGAGTTCCGGCTGGTGACCCGCGCTCATGCGCTCGCCTGGCGCAAGGAACTGGAGCGAAGGGGGCACGCGGCGGCCACGATCCGCAGGAAATTGTCGGCGCTGGCCAGCCTGTTCGATCATTTGTGTGAAAGGAACGCGGTACCCTTTAATCCGCTGCGTGGCGTGAAGCGGCCTTCGAGCGACACCAACGAGGGCAAGACCCCAGCCATCGGCGACGGACAGGCCAGGGCGTTGCTGAACGCACCGTCGGCAGACACCCTCAAGGGCAAACGGGACCGGGCGATTCTGGCGGTGCTGCTTTACCACGGGCTGCGCCGCGCCGAGCTGTGTGCGCTCAGGGTCGGGGACCTAGAAGACCGCCGTGGCATCAAGCACCTGCGCGTGCATGGCAAAGGCAGCAAGATCCGCTTCGTGCCCGCCCATCCCGCTGCCCTGGCCAGGATCGAGGAGTACCTCAATGCAGCCGGGCACAAGGAGGACGGGACGGGACCACTCTTCCGGCCCATCAAGAACAACCGCAACGGAGGCGGGCTGGGTGCAGCCCTCACACCGGGAGGCGTGTACGTCGCGGTGGTGTGCCACTACGCGGCGGCAGCCGGGATCAGCGTGCGCGGCTTCGGTCCTCATGCGCTGCGCGCCACGGCGGCCACCAACGCCTTGGACCACGAGGCCGACATCGCCAAGGTGCAGGAGTGGCTCGGCCACGCCAACATCGCCACGACCCGGCTCTACGACCGCCGCCGCATGCGCCCGGAGGACAGCCCGACCTTCAAAGTCGCCTACTAGTATATATAGAGAGAGAGAGAGGCAGAGTGGGTGAGAGCCGTCAGCGGTCAGTGGATCGGGTGGAGAGGTGCCCGTTGGTTCCAGGCGTCTCTTGCAAGCCGAGTCAGCCACGCGCCCCCGGCGGCTTCGCCGCCACCCCGCTACGCGCGCGGTGGTTTCGCCTCCCGGCGAGGTCAAGTGGCAACGGGGCTGCGTGGGCACGCTTTGCATCGAACAATGAGCTGTGGCCGGTGATCTTGCCGCCCTTCCATCCAAGCGAGGGCGCTCGTGCCGCGCGGCAGTGGCGGCGTGCCGCCGCCGGGGGAAGGTTCACTCGCTCTGGGTGCAGTGTGCCTCCCTGCCGGAACGATTACGCCATGGGAAAAGGTAGGGCCAACGCGGGCGGGGGAGACGCGAGCAATCCCTGGGCGTGTTTGAGCGTGTGGTCGAGCGGACTCTCGACCTTGGTCACCTGCCGGTGGACATAAACCATCGTGGTACGGATGTCCTTGTGGCCGAGCAGGGTTTGGAGGGTGGTGAGTTGTTCACCACGGGCACCGTATGCTTAGAGCCTGTCTAATAATGCCATTTCGCCAGTCGTTTGAGCATGAGTTTTGACATGGCGATGAGGATCATGGCCTCGCTGTT
>CAXSED010000157.1:0-8200 GCA_964236475.1 uncultured Chthoniobacterales bacterium | reverse complement strand
CCCGGCTAGCCCGTCATCCCGCCGACAACAGCGTGGCTACCCCGGCCCTGGCGTTCTTCCTCGATCATCATCTCAACGCTGCCGCCGAGAACTGCCTGCGGGCCGAGGCCGCTCGACAGCCTGCCGTCGCCGAACCCGCGTTGGCCTTGGCCAAGTTTCTTTTCACCCAGCGCAAAGAGGCTGCGGCCCGCAGCGTTCTCGCGGACTTGACCGGCGCGCCCGGGACCGACGCCGCCCGTGCCGCCCGCTGGGCGCAGGCCGCCGAGATTTTCCGCGCGCAAAATCTCGCACAAGACGCGTTGCATGGCTGGCAGGAAGCCGCGAGGCTCCAACCGCAATCCGCCGCGCCGCTGCTTTCAGTCGGCGAATTTTTGCTGACGCGCGGTGAGAACGCGGCGGCGGCGGAATCGTTCGAGCAGGCGGCTGCCGTGGCAACCGGGCAGGAACAAGTGGACGCGGAGCAAAAACTCTTCGGGGTGCTGCGCTCCATGAGCGACCCGGGAGAGGGCAAGGAAAGAGCGGCCATCATTCCCGGCCTCGGCGGCGGTCAGGATACGATCCGCCCCGACCAGCCGCTGGGCAGCTTTCTCGCCAAGCTGGAGAAAGCCGCTGCTGACGCTCCCACTGCCGACCATTTCGTGCGTCTGGCGCGCTGGCAGTCCTGGGCGCACCTTCCCGACCAGGCGTTGGCATCCGCCACGCGAGCCGTCGCGGTGGACCCGGGGGATGTCACGGCACGCGAGTTGATCGTGAGCGCGGCCGTCGAGTCGCACCGACCCGCCGAGGCCGAAACCCAGTTGCACGCCCTGGCCGCACGCGACCCCGGCCACGAAAAAGATTATCTGCGCCGGTTGGCCACCCTGAAAATGGACGGCGGCGATTTTGATGCCGCCGTGGCGATTCTCACGCCGTTGCAAGCGGCAGGTCCGGGTTCCCGCGAAATCCTGACCGACCTTGCCCTGGCCCAGCAACGGGCGGACCGCTGGTACGATGCCCTCGGCACCTGGGAACGCGCCGCTTCCCTGCCGGGAAACACGCGAGCGCAACGCGAAGACACGCGCCGTTCGTTGTTGGCTGCCTACGAACACCTGGGACAATTTTCCCGGGCAGCGGAGGTGCTGGGTGCCGCGGTGGACGAGCAATCCGACCTCGCCGCAAAAACTGACTTGTTTCGCGAGTTGGCCGCGTTTTGGCATCGGCACGAACTAGGAACCGGTTTGCGCGAGGAGTACGAAAAACGGTTGGACGCCCGCCCCGGCGATTATTTCCTGCTCACGGCGCTTGCCGAATTGCGCCGCGAAGACGGTCGGGAGCGCGAAGCGTTCGCGTTGTCGAAGCGAGCCTACTATTCGTCACCCGACCCGGCCCGCTCGCTGCGCGAGTTGGCCGATCAGGCGGAGCAACTCGGGGACGACGGCGAGGCCGTGGCCCAGCAGCGACGGCTGGTGGCGGTGTCCGGCCAGGCCACCGCCGCCAACCTGGAAAAGCTTGCCGCCCTGGAAGACGCCAACGACGAGCCGTCGGCAGCCACGCACGTCTGGGAAAGCATCGTGGCGAAGTTTCCGCGCGACACGTCGGTTCTCGCCCGGGCGGCGGATTTTTTTCAAAGGGCCGACCAACCCGACCGCGCCCGTGCCTTGCTCCGGCAACTCGTCGTGGTCGATGGCGCGGACAACCCGCATCTGCTCGCGTTGGGGACCCTCGACGTTTCCGCCGGTGATGCGACCGCCGCCCGGGCACATTTCGAGCAATTGCTCGCACAAACCGCCCCGGAGACCGAGGCCGAAGGATTGATCGTCCCATCGGAACTTGAAGCGCGGCCTGGCACGGTGGGGGCGTTCGGCTCCCTGGGACCGGTTGCGCTCTGGCGAGGGGAGGCTTCCGCACGAAAAGCGGTCCCCGCTCCGGTTGTAACCGAAGAACGACGCCTGCGCTTGCAAGCAATCCAAGACCTTTCGCGGCTGCTTTTTCCACACGCGGTCGCTCCGGCCACCGGCATGGACGCAGTCCAAGCGGCTTGGCTGCAGCGATGGCAGGCGGCGGCGAGGAACGGCGCGAAGAGCGAACCGCTGGCCGCCTTCTATTTTTCCGGTCAGGCAGACCTCACATTGGATCTGCTGGCGAGGTGGATGGATCGCAGCGATGCCGTCGGCGAAAAGTCGCTCGACGCGTTCCTGCAAGCCGGGCTGCGGCTGGGGGCTGAACGGCGGCTCGGTGAATGGGCTTGGGATGAAAACGACGGCCTGCGAACAGCGATCCGGGGACAAAAATTGGCTGTGGCGCTGCAAAGTTATCTGCGTGCAGGCGGACAACCCGGTCCTGCGACCGTGGCGGAACTATTCCCAGCGGAAGCCCATATCCAGGAAGTCCTGTGGGCGGCGGCGCAAAATGCATTTGCGAGCAACCGTTGGTACGCCCAAGCGGCGGAACTGGGCGAACGGGTGCTGGCGGGTGCGACGAGCGCGCGGGCGAGCTACGCGGTGGAGGTCGCCCAGTGGGAACTTTGCGCGGCCAACCCTGCGCGGGCACGCGAAGCGTTGCGGCAGTCGCTCGTAGACAGGGGCGACGGGGGGCACGAATTGGGCGACGCGGTATTCGTCGCGTTGCGCGCATATTATCTGTTGCTGCCCGAAGGCGAGCGCGCCGCTTTCGTCGCGGGCTACCTGAGTCGGCGCGATCTGCACGCTGGTTCGGTGCAGGCGGTTCTAGCCTCCGTGCTGCTGCATGGTTTGGCGGGTGCAGAAGAAGCAGCGCGGCGGGACCTGGACCAGCTGTTAGCCATGCGCCTGCTGGCGGTCACTCCGCTGGAGCTTTCGCCCGATATCCGCCGCTGGGCTTATCTGCTGGCCTGCGGAGAACAGCTGGAGCAGTGGCGTCTGGGGTCGCTGGCGGCCCACCTCTGGCGTCACGCGCTAGGGGAGACGGGAGCCTTCGACCAACAAATCAGCGACTTGGACAATACCGTGCACGAAATTCGCCATCGGCTCCTGCAAGCCGAGGTGGCGACAGCCGCCGATCCACAAGCGGCCCGGGAACGGGTGCAGGATTTTCTGGCCGAGCAAACCGAGCCTGCCGTGGTCAACAGCATGGCCGCTGAACTTTGGAACGACGGTCAGCACGAAGCGGCAGCACGCTTGTACGAGCTCCTTTGCCAGACCGATTCCAAATATACGGACTACTGGCCCAACCTCTACGCATTTTACGAGACGACCGGGAATGACGACGCGGCGGAACGACTCCTCGGCCTGATGCTCGACGGTACGCACGCGCTGCCGGTAGGCATTTCCCGCGCGGAACTGACGGGCGACCTTGCCGCGCTATTGGAGAAGCGGGGCGATGTTCCCAGCGCGATTCGGCGGCTGGAGATCGCCCGGCGAACCCTGTCCGGTCAGCTGTCGGTCTTGGTCCAATTGGCGCAGACCTACGAGCGCGCGAACCGCTGGGACGACGCGGCGAACGTGTGGCGCGAAAGTTTGGCTCTGGACCCCGGCCAGACCGCCCGCCTCGGGCTGGCGGCCATCGAGGAACGCCGGGGTAACCAGTCCGCCGCCGAGGAAATCTTGCGCGGCGGTTTGCAGGAGGGGACCAAGCCAGACCAAGGAGAGCTGGAGATTCGGCTGACCCAAATGCTGCTGGCCGACCAAAGAGTGAAGGAAGCCCGTCAATTCGCGCAAGGTTTGGTGGACGCAGGCGAGCTCGAACCGTTACCTGCCATCGGGGCAGCTTTCATCGCGGTCGGTGAGTCGCGGGCAGCGCGAGATTTGCTGTCGACAGCCGTGTTTCGCACGCACGACCCCGCCGTGCGTTTCCATCTGCAACAAGCGCTCATCGAACAGGCGGTGCCAGGGGAAAGTTCGGCAGATTTCGAGCAGCAGATGCGTCGGCTCGGAAAGTTCGCTCAGGCCACAGATGCGTTACGCGAGACTTATAATGGGTTGCTTTATCCGTTGGCTCACCGGCTGGGAAAGGAAGCGTGGCTCGAAACCGAACTCCAGCGCGCCTGGAAGCACGGTCAGGGCGATCCCGCCGCCGGGGTGCGGTTGGCCGGCTTATACCTGCAAAACCACCGCGAAGATGCGCTCCGCGAGGTGGTGCAAACGATGGAGCACCGCGCGACCCTGCCTGAAGATCTGTTGTACACGCTGGCGACTTCCCTTATGGAGACGGACCACGCGCCGTTGGCCGTCGCCATCTGTGAGCGGCTCGCCCGCCACGCACCCCAGAAGCAAGAATACACGCTGGAACGCGCCCAAGCGCTCTGGAAATGCGACCGGCGACCAGAGGCCGACCAATGCCTGAGCGACCTTGCCGCGCTGGGGGTGTTCCGGGAAGATGGGCTGGCGCCCATCGCCGCATTTTACCTCCAGCACGGCGAGAAACGGATGGCCGCCGGATACTTGGAGCGCATCGTGAAAAAGGACCCGTTAGCGGTCCATGCGCCATCTTCCTGGCTGCAGCTCGCGGAGTTGGCTCTGGATGAAAACCGGATGTCCGAAGCGGGGCGGCTCCTGCGCGTGGTTTACGCCAGGCCTGCCGCCGAGGACCTGGGACCGCTGGTGCGTTATCTCAAAGCCAGCGGCGAACTCGATGGCGAGGGCGCGAGCCGGATGCCCGCCCGCGAGTTCCCGTTGACGTTCGCCCGCCGGGCGCGCCTGCTCGCGGCGGTGCGCGGCGACCTCCTTCGTGAAGGCCGTACTGACGACGCCCGCCGTTTGCTCGAAACCCACGCGGAGTTTCTCGCCGCGCTCCCGGCCTTGGCGGCGGAACTCGGGCGCGGGGCCGCGCCAGGGAACGTCAGAACGGTTGCCGACTGCTTGGAACGAGCCGCTTCCCAGCACGCGCCGTTCTCCGCAGGCATCAGCCGCGCGCTCGCCGACGTTTACTTCCGGTGGGCAGCTTGGGACGCCAACGAGCCATCGGCTCAGAGTGACGCATTCACCCACCTCTCCCGGGCGAATGAGTTGGAGCCGGACAACCTTGCGGCGGCCTGCCAGCTGGCAAAACTCTGTGTTCGGCAAAACCAGCCGGAGCGGGCGACGAAAGTCCTGGCGGCGTTCATGACTTCCGAAGCCTTGCCAGCAGAGCGCGAGCAGGCGCGGCAGATTCTAGAGAATCCCTGATCCGCCCTCTGCCCGGGCGCGGATGCCGGGTAACTTGGCAGCGAACCGGGCCGCGTCCGCCGCGCCTTCCGGTCCGATGCGGAACGTGGCCACCGGGATGCCTGCGGGCATCTGCACGATGGACAACAGCGAGTCCAATCCGCCCAGAGCGCGTGAACGCACGGGCACGCCGAGCACCGGCAACGGCGTCAACGCCGCCGCCATGCCCGGCAAATGCGCCGCGCCGCCAGCTCCGGCGATCAGGCAACGCAGGCCGCGGGCTTCCGCGCTCTCCGCGTATTCGTAAAGCAGGTGCGGCGTCCGGTGGGCGCTGACCACACGGGTTTCGTAGGGGATACCCAACGTTCCGAGTATCCGGGCGGCCTCCTGCATCGTCGGCCAGTCCGAGCCGCTGCCCATGATGATCCCGACCAGCCCCGTCATTTGTCGGGCGGCGCGGCAGCCGGAGTGTCGCCGTTGGGCGTGCTCTGCGTCTTGGACGTACTTGGCACGCCTGGCGTGGGGTAGACCGCGACCGCCTCGATCTCGATCAGCCAATCCGGGTTCACCAACCCGGCGACGCCGACGGTTGACCTTGCCGGTTTGACCGGGTTTTCCTTCGTGCCGAAAAACTGCGCGTACGCTTCGAACCAACCCGGATAGTCGAATTTTCCTTCCCTCAATTTATCCGCTGCCACGTACACGCGCAGATAAATCACGTCCTTGAGGCCGAGACCCGCCTCTTTGAGCCGGGATTCGATGGCTCGGAGCACGCCTATCCCCTGGGTCTTGGTGTCGCCGAAGCGCGCGGTCGAACCGGCGGGAATGCTCTCGTCCACGACCGGTGGGATCGTCCCACTCGTCATGAACAGGGCTCGCCCTGCTGGCACGGCCACCGCCGCGGAAATCGGCGAGCTGGCAGGGCCGCAGAACGTGATTTCATCGGGAGGCGCGGCGATGGCAGTCATGGCGGTCGCAAGGGAAAGCACTCCCAGAAGCGCCAAGGATTTCAGCCGGAAGGTGAGCAGGGTTATCATCGAATGTGTTTTGCGGGCGGATCAAGCAGCTTTCGAGGTGGCCATTTCGTGGAGCGTCTTCACAACGGCTTTAGCGGACTCGAAGGCCCCAGCCATCCAGCCGCCGAGATAGGTGAGATGTTCTCCCCCGAGGAAAAAGGGACCGTCAGGCCGGTTGAGTACGGGATACAGGTCCGCCCGGCCCTGTTCGCTCCATTCAGCCCAGCCGCCGAGATTGTACGGGATGCGGTGCCAGGCCACCGAGAACGAGTTCTGAAACTCCGCCCGGTATTGCGAGTGAATTTTTTCTCCCTGGGAGAGAGCGTGTTCCTCGCGTTCGGATGGCGTCAGCTTGCCGACCTGAGCCGCGTCCTCGCCGAAGTGATAGTAGCCGATCATCACTCCGCCGCGCTGACCCAGATAACCGTAATTCGGATAAAAAAGCTGCGTGATGTTCTGCGAAGTCCAACTGATGCCGCCGTAAATGCGGTCATCCTCCTCCCAAAAGCGGCGTCGGAATTGCAGCCCGATTTTGCCGACTTCCATGTATGGCACCTGCCGGATGGCGTCACCCAGCGCCGGGGCAAAATCCGCCGGGATATCGCGCAGCACGCTCAGCGGGATGGTGCAGATGCAGTAGTCGCCGAACACCTCGCGCGTGGATCCTTCGAGCAAATCGGCCACCACGAGCCGCACGCCGCCGTCCGCCGTCCGCCGGATTTCCCGCACCTCGCTGCGAAATCGGATGGCCTCACCTACCTTCGACTCGAAGGCCTTGGCAATTTGGTCCATGCCGCCGACGGGCTGGAACATGGTGGGTTGCTGGTCGAACTGGTGCTCGAAATCGAGGTGCGCGCCGAACCCCGCTTTGATGACCGTTTCAAAGTCGAGCGGGTCGCTCAGATGGCCCGGGTGCGCGCCAGCGGCGGGCAGATCGTCATACACGTAGCCCCGGCTTTCGGACGCCCGGGTGAGGTTGGCGCGGTCGGGCGTGGGCTTGTAAACCAGGTCCGGGGAAAGACCGGCGTCCTGTCGCAGGTATTCGATGAGCGATTCCTTGTCGTCGGCGGTGAGCGGACGGTCGAGAGCATCGCGCCGCACCGCTTTGGCGAGAAGTTCGTCCACGTAGCCGCGCAGGTCGGCCCGCGCTTCGCGGACCCGGACGCGTGGCAGTCCCTTGGCGAGGAAATACGCGCTTTCGTTGACGTTGTTGAATACCTCGATGGGCACGTTCAGCTCGCGGCAATAGCCCAGCGTGGTCGTGTGGTGGCCGGGAATGCGCGCCGGGCCGGGGTTCATGTAGAACCCGTCACCGAACGCTGCGGTCTGGCTGGGTCCGCCGACCTCGTCCTGCCGGGTGCCGCCCCGCGCGGTCCAGCAGCGTCCGCCGGAACGCGACCGGGCCTCGAACAGTTCGCATTCGTATCCGAGTTTGCCCAGTTCGTAGGCCGCCGACATGCCGCACAGACCCGCGCCGAGGATAAGTACGCGCGGATGCTTGCCGTCAGCACGAGAGGGAGCGGTGCCCTCGCGCCCGGGTGAAACCGTCCCGCCGCCCGCGCGGTCGGGTTTTCCCAACAGATTGAGCGCAAGCATGGCCCCGGTGGCCGCCGCGCTGCCGTATCCTCCCACGCGCCTCACGAAATCCCTGCGTGTCATCGTGAATAATGGTTTAACGGGAACCTGGGCCGATGGGAACCATAAAAAAAAGGGCGTTGCGTGAATTGGCGGGTTGCGCTGGACTATAGGCACGGGACGTTGGCTCCCGGGTCACGCGATTTTCTCCCTTATTTCACCGTATGTATTCTTTGATTGCCGCTCCGAAACAATCGTTGGAGTTGGCGGTAGCCCACCACTTTCACCTGCCGTTTCACTTCAGCTGGTCGGCCCAACCGATCATGGCGCTCGTCGCCGGCATCTTTATCCTCATTCGTCCGAGGTTGCTTAATTTCATCGTGGCGGTTTACCTGATCCTGCTCGGAATGATGGGGAGCTTCAAGCTGCCATGGTAGCAGCCGGACAGCCCCGGAAATAAGAAACCCCGTTTCACATGAAGCGAAACGGGGTGTCTCCTTGCGGGGGGGG
>CAXSED010000156.1:0-8517 GCA_964236475.1 uncultured Chthoniobacterales bacterium | reverse complement strand
CGATGGGTTTCGGTGTCAGCGGCCAGCCTTTCGTCGGCGCGGACGTGGGCGGTTTCATAGAAGACACGAACCCGGAACTGCTGGCGCGCTGGTATCAGTACGGGGCGCTGACCCCGTTTTGCCGCAACCATAACTGCGCTGATCAGCACGACCAGTACCCGTGGTCATATGGCGAAGCGACGCTCCAGCTCTGCCGGGATGCTGTTGCGTTGCGTTACCGCCTGCTGCCTTACGTCTACGCTTGCTTCTTTGACGCCTCCGAAACGGGCGCGCCCGTCCAACGTCCGCTGGTTTTTGACTACCAGGACGACGCGGCGGCACGATTCATCGACGATCAATATCTCTTCGGGCGAGACTTGCTTGTCGCGCCGATTTACCGTGCGGGTCAAGCCTCACGCCGGGTTTACCTGCCGCCCGGCACCTGGCACTCGTGGCACCATGCGCAACCGGAGCAAATTTTCACTGGTCCCCGTTGGATTGACGCACCCGCGCCACCCGAATCCATTCCGCTGTACGCGCGCGGCGGCGCGGTGGTCCCCGTGTGGACCGACCCTCCCATGACCACGATGGGCTATCACCCCAAAACCATGACGTTGCATGTTTTTCTGCCGGGTGAAGTCGGGCGGACTCGCTCGTTTCTACACGAGGACGACGGCACGACCTTCGCCTACCGGCAAGGCGCGTTCTTACGCACCGAATTCGATTTGGAGCGCACCAGCGAGGCATGGACGTTGACCGCGACTAGCACAGGTCACCGTTACCCGGAGTTTGCGCGCCGGGAATTTATGGTGGTGGTGCACGGTTTCTCCGGGGACGAGGTCACGGTGGACGGCACCCCCTACCCCTTGGCGGAGAACCGGTTTGTGCTCCCGAATACCGGCACCGGATTCTCGCTACGCGCACCGCTCGGAACGCCCCGTTGACAACCTCTTCGCGGGACCACAGGATGAAGCGGTCGTCCTTTTGTTCCGCTTTGTTTCGTGCGCATCCTCGCCCTCCAGCTCAAACGTATCGGCGATCTCGTGCTCACCACCCCGGCGCTTTATGCGCTGAAATCTGCAGGCGCACATACTACGCTGGTGACGATGGACAACACCGCCGCACTCTCGCCGATGTTAGAAGGCATGGTAGACGCGACGTTAGTTTACCATCCGAGCGGGGGGAACGTCGCTTTATGGAAACAACTCTGGTACGGGGGATTCGACGCGTGCGTGGACTTCACGGGCCGCGACCGCTCCGCGCTGATGACGCTTGCTTCACGGGCCAAAACACGCATCATCGCCCGCCCCGCCCTGCGCAAAGGCCGCTGGCGGCGGCTCTGCTACAACGCCGTGGCGGACGCCCCGGTGCGCTCGCGTCACACGGTCGATCACTATCTGGACCACCTCGCGCCGCTGCGTCCGCTCCTGCCGCTCGCGCCGCCGGATGGCCCGGGTACCGGACCCATCCTGCAACTCGCACCCGGGGCAACCACGCAAGCCGCGCAAATCCTCGCCACCCACGGCATCGGCGCGGACGAAGAATTCTTCGTCGTGCATCCGGGCAGCGCGCGCCGGGAAAAATACTGGCTGCCCGAGCGTTGGGCAGAGGTCATCGCGTTTTGCCAGGAAACGCTCAAACGCCGTTGCGTCCTCACTGGCGGCAGCGGCGACGCGACCGAAACCGGGCACTTAGCCCGGCTCCGCTCCGCGCTGGCTGAACGCGGCCAGGTCTGCGTCGATCTCGCCGGACAACTCGATCTCGCCACGCTCACTGCCGTGCTCGCGCGCGCCGCCTTGTTCCTCGGAGTGGACTCCGGCCCGATGCACCTCGCCGCCGCGTGGCAACGCCCACAGATCGTCCTCTTCGGCCCGACCAATCCCTTCCACTGGCGACCGCGCCACCCCCGTTGCCTCGTCCTCCAGGCCGGGCACGGCGACGCCCCGGTGCAGGAATTCGCCGAGCGCAGCCGGGGCGGCCCGCTCGACCTGATCTCGACGCGTGCGGTAATCGACTGTATAACAACAGCGTCCACATGCTGACCGAACCTTCTCCGTCCAACCCGTCTTCCTCCGCCCCCCTGGCGGATGCCGGGTCGCCGCTCGCTGCCGATCCGCGCAACCCCTCGCTGGCCGCTGCCGCCGTCGATGCCGCTGGCCCCATGATCGGTCAGCCCAACGGCGACACTTGGCGCGACACCTTCGCCTTTTTCCGCAAGCTCAGCGCCTACCTCAAGCCCTACAAGACTCGTTTCATCCTGGGCGAACTCGCAGGCGTCGCCTTCGCCTTTTTCAACGCCAGCATCCCGCTGCTGATGAACGCGGTCTTCAACCATGTCGGCACCGCCGCCCAACACCCGGCGAAACACATGGCTACCCGCAAAACCGCCTCGCTCTTTGGCCAGGGCGTGGGCGGGATTTTCAACCATCTCGCCGAGACGCATTACGGCATCCTGCTGATTTGCTCGGTCGTCCCGGGCATCATGATCCTGCGCGGTCTGTGCGACTACCTGAACAACTATCTGGTCGCCTGGATCAGTCTCAAGGTATTGGGCGACATGCGGCGGCAGATTTTCGCGCACATCAACTCGCAGTCTCTCCAGTTCTTCCTGGGCAACCGCTCCGGCAACCTCATCAGCCGCGTCTCCAACGACACCCGCGTCGCGCAGACCGCCCTCGGTTTCATCGGCACCGATCTCATCAAGCAACCCATCACTGTGATCGGCTGCGCCTACGCCCTGCTGCTCATCGACTGGAAATTCACGCTGGTTTCCCTGGTCCTCTTTCCGTTGTGCATCGTCCCCGTGTCGATCTACGGCAAGCGCATCCGCAAGAGCGGCAAAAAAGAAGAAGAGCAGGCCGGGTTGATGACGGTGATCCTCCAGGAAACGTTCGCCGGCATCCGCGTCATCAAATCCTTTGCGCGCGAGGATTATCAGGTCGCGCAGTTCGACGACGCGAACATCAGCCAGTTCGAGACGAGCATCCGCGTGCGCAAGGCCACGGAGATCGTCAGCCCCATGGTGGAAGTCGTCGCGGCGCTGGGGGTCGGGCTGGCGCTTCTCTACGTGCATTACGCCGGGATGGAACTGACCACTTTCTTCAGCTTGGCCGCCGGGATGTTCCTGCTCTACGCGCCGGTCAAACAGCTCAGCCGGATGCACATGCAGATTCAGAAATGCCGAGCGGCGACGGCAAACATCTTCGCCCTGCTCGAACTCAAGCCCACCGTGCAGGACACGCCCGAAGCCAAGGTCCTCACGCGTCCGTCAGGAGAGATCGAGTTCGATCAAGTGTACTTCCAGTACGAAGGCGCGCAGGCCATGGCGCTCAACAATTTCCATCTGCGCATCAAGCCGGGTAAGACGGTCGCGCTGGTCGGCGAGAGCGGCGCGGGCAAGAGCACGGTGCTCGCGCTCCTCCAACGTTTTTACGACCCGCTCAACGGCTCGATCCACATCGACGGCCAGGATGTCCGCAGCGTGACCCAGCGTTCCCTGCGCGAACAAATCGGCGTCGTCACACAGGACACGTTCCTTTTCAACGACACCATCTACGAGAACATCCGTTACGGTCGGCTCGACGCGACGGAGACAGAAATCATCGCCGCCGCCAAGCAGGCTTACATCCACGATTTCATCCTGACCCTGCCGATGGGTTACCAGACCACCACCGGCGACAAGGGTTGCCGGTTATCCGGCGGCCAACAACAACGGCTGGCCATCGCCCGCGCGTTGCTCAAGAACGCGCCGATCCTGCTCCTCGACGAAGCCACCAGCGCGCTCGACAGCGAGAGCGAGCGCATGATCCAGACATCGCTCGAAACACTCTCCAAGGGCAAGACGGTGATCGCCATCGCGCACCGGCTCTCCACCATCTTGAAAGCCGACCAGATCATCGTGATGGACGCGGGGCAAATCGTCGAAAAAGGCAAGCACGCCTATCTCTACGAGCAGGGCGGACGCTATCGCCGACTCTATGATTTGCAGTTCGATCACGAGGCTCACCTGCAAGAAATGCAGGCGGCCAGCAGTCCTTCCATCACTGCCATCGTAGGTGATGAATTGGCGGTGCGGCCGATGTCCATCCCGGTTGTGACCCGGTAAGGATGGCTCTCCGAACTGGCCACCGAATTTTCTGACGTGAGCGCGCCGGGTCCGGCGCGTTTTCCAGACAAAAAAAGGACTGGCTCGAAGAGCCATCCCTACCTCGAAATCACGCCCCGATCTTCTTGCCGATCAACTCGTCCACCTTGACGATGTCCGCCACGAACAACCGGATTCCATCGGAAGTTTGCTCGGTGGCCATCTGATCCTGATTGAAGAGAAACCGGAAATTCTTTTCGTCCGTCGGCACCCGCTCCATGTCGCTGGCCTTCGCCTTTTCAGGTTCGAGCTTGCGCTCCATCGGCGCATCGGATTCCGCCAGTTGCTTGAGCAATTTCGGGCTGATGGTCAGCAGATCACAACCGGCGAGTTCGCCGATCTGACCCAAGTTACGGAAGCTTGCACCCATAACCTCCGTCTCGTAGCCGAACTTCTTGTAGTAGTTATAAATCCGCGTGGTGGACAACACGCCGGGATCTTCCGCCCCGGTGTAATCACGATTGTCGTGTTTCTTGAACCAGTCGTAAATCCGGCCCACGAAAGGCGAGATGAGCTGCGCTTTCGCTTCCGCGCACGCCGCCGCCTGCACGGTCGAAAACAGCAGCGTCAGGTTGCAATGAATCCCTTCCTTTTGCAGCACCTCCGCCGCGCGGATGCCCTCCCAGGTCGAGGCGATTTTGATTAGCACGCGTTCGCGGGACGTGCCGTGCTCCTCGTAAAGTTTGATGAGCGTCCGTCCTTTTTCGATCAGCCCTTCGGTGTCGAAAGACAACCGTGCGTCGGTCTCGGTGGACACCCGGCCCGGCACAATTTTGAGAATTTCCGTCCCGAAAAGAATCAGCAGCCGGTCGGTGATTTTGTCGGTCAATTTGACCCCGGTCAGCGACGAATGGCGGTTCTCATCCACCGCCTGATCCAGCAGGTGCGTGTACTTGTCTTCCTTGACGGCAGCGTAGATCAAGCTCGGGTTTGTCGTGGCATCCTGGGGTTTGAACGCCTGGATCGTACCGAAGTCGCCCGAGTCGGCAACCACTTTGGAGAATTGCTTGAGTTGGTCGAGCTGGCTGGTCATATGAGAACCATGCCACGGCTCCGCTGAACCCGCCAACGCAGATTTTCTAGCCGTGCTTGCGGTTGAAGCGCGCGACCTCGCGGTCGGTCTCCCGGCGGGTGGCGCGTTCCTTCAAATCCTGGCGTTTGTCGTGCGCCACCTTGCCCTTGCCCACGCCGATCTCGATTTTGACCTTGCCGTTCTTCCAGTACATCCGCAGGGCAACCAGCGCGTGGCCCTTGACCGCCGCCAACCCATACAGCTTGTCGATCTCCTGCTTGTGCAGCAGCAGTTTGCGCTCACGTTTGGGGGCATGCTGGCCGTAGCTGGCGCGTTCGTAGGGCTGGATGTCGGCGTTGATGAGGAACGCCTCGCCGTTGTCCACCCGCGCAAACGCGTCGTTGAGATTCGCGTGGCCCAAGCGAATGCTCTTGATCTCGGTGCCCCGCAACTCAATCCCCGCCTCGAAGCGATCCAGGATATGGTATTCCCGGAGCACCTTGCGGTTATTGATGATGTCCTCGGACATAGGTCCCGCCTAGCGGCGGTCTTCAGCCTTTTTTGTCATCGACCGTCGCCGGGTCCATGTCGCGGAAGGTGAGCTTGCCGTCGATCAACTCCTGAAGCGCAATGTCGCTGAAGACCATGCGTGGCATCACCGCCACGAGCGGGCGGTGGCCCTGGCTGAGCTGGCGTACCCGCTTGGAAACGATGTTGATCAGCTTCTGCTGGTCGGGGATGAGCTTGGAGGCTTCTTCGAGGAGTTGGCTTTGCATAGACGGCGGGTGCGCGTGACTAGCCACCGCCGGTGACTCTACAGCCTCTGGAGGCGGTAAAACCACGAAGAAAGGCTTGGGAGACGGATCGGACACGGGACGGATGGACAGTCGAACGCGGGAGGCAAAACAATGAGGACGAAACGCCGTTTGTCAAGAATTATCTGGTTAGAAATGGCAAAAACAGCCCGGTGGGATAACGTACCGTTCAGAGACGAGTGCTGTCATCCCAGGCGGAGTGCAACGGAGCAAAAGGATGAGATCTGGGAAGGAGAATTGCGTTGCCCTACCGCCGCTTTACCAGCGTGATCCTCTTCAGCCGCGCGTCGTCCGGCGGGCTGAACGTCATCACCTGCGGATCGTCCTTGAACGCGTTATGCACCAGCCGCCGGTCATATGAATTCATCGGCTCCAACTGCACCGGCTGACCCGTGATCCGTACCTGCTCGGCCAGATGGCGGATCTCCCGCAGAAAACCGTCCTGCTGCATCGAGCGATGGTGCTCCACATCCACCACCACGCGCGGCGCGTGCCGATCCTTGGACTGCAGCATCCGGTTGATCAGAAATTGCAAATCGTCCAGCGTCTCCCCCCCGAGGCCGATCAGCCGCTCGGCCTCGCCAGTGTAAACTTGCAAGGTGATCGTGCCGTCCGCCGCCACTTCTTCCTGGATGTCGAACGCGTAGCCCAGGTGGCCCAGCGTCGTGTCGAGCAGTTCCTGGGGGGTTGGGTTCATGTCTTGAGCTTCTTGGGAAATCCGGCTTTCCCGCCACCGAAGTTCGGGTTCTTGCCTTTCCCGCCGCCGACCGGCGTCACGGGCTTGAGCACGGCCACGTCGCCTGCGCCCAACGTCGGCGGGTTCTGGCTGCGGGTGTAGTAAAGCTGCAGGATCGTCAGCAGACCCTGCATCGTATAATAAAGCGCCAGCGCGGCGGCAAAATTATAACAAAAGAAGCCGAACAGCAGCGGCATGAACATCATCGTCTTCTGCTGTTGCGGATCGCCGGTCTTCGGGGTGAGCGACATCTGCCAGAACTGCGTGCCGATCATCAGCAGCGGCAGCACGTTGATGGGAAACCCGGCGAAATGCGCCACAGTGTCGGGCTGCGAAAGATCGTGTACCCACAGGAAACTGGCGTTCCGCAGTTCCGCCGCCGGGTAGAGCATGTACAGGAAGCCGAAGAAGATCGGCATCTGGATCAGCATCGGCCAGCACCCGCTCACCGGGCTGACGCCGTACTCCTTGTAGAGCTTGAAGGTCTCGGTGTTGAGCTTGGCCGGGTCGGACTTGTACTTCTCGCGCAGGGCGCTCTGGAGCGGTGCCAGCGCGCTCATGCGCCGCATGGATTTGTTGGCCTTGTTCTGGAGAGGGAAGAGGACCGCTTTCACCACGATGGTCAACAGGATGATGGCCAGCGCATAGTTGTGGAGATACTTGCTGAAAAAGTTGAGCATCGCCAGCAGCGTGATGCTCACGACCTTGAACTTGCCGTAATCCATCACCTCCTGCTCGTTGTGGCCGAGGCGTTCCAGGCGGCTGTAGAACTTCGGCCCGGCGTAAATCTGGAAGGAACGTGTGAGGGTCTCGCCCGGCTTGATGTCGAGCGCGGGCAAGCCGAGCGCCACGTCTACCCCGTGGAGCGTCGCGGCGTTTTCGGTGGTTTCTTGCGGGGTGAGCGGCAGGTCGATCCGGCGTGCCCAGACGCTGCTCGCCAGCGGTTCCTGATCCGGGCCGGGCTGGTCAAGCGGGGTCAGAACCGTCGTGTAGAACTGGTTTTTCACCGCGACCCAAGCCACCTTGGTCAGCGGGGTGGAGATGACGTTGCGCGCGGGGTGGGTTTCGTAGCCGACGAGTGGGACGTGTCCGGCGTCGAAGGACGTGACGTGGTCAGTGTGGTACGTGCTGCCGGTCAGCCAGTCGAAGGCGGTGTACGTCGGCAAGTCGCGCCGGTGGATAGGCGTGGCGCTCCCCGCGTAGACGTAGTATCCGCTGTTTTTATAAGGCTGCGCGCCGGTGTTGGTCAGCGACACCTTCAGACGAATTGCCGGGATTTGCTTGGGGTCGCCCTGCCAGTCGAGACTGTATTCCTTGACGATTTTGAGGCCGTTCGGCTCGGTCCGCTCCGCCAGGACGGTGTTGTTCCCCTGCTTGGTCAGCGTGTAAGGCAGGTTCGCGTTCTCGCCCGGCTGCTCGCTAAGCGCGCCGATGGGGATGTTGCCCGCGTGGCCGAGCTGGATGTTGACCCCATTTTCCGCGACATGCTGTTTACCCTGGGGAACCGCCGCCGAGATGCCGCCGCCCAGGTTGGTGAAATTGACCACGAGCTGGTCGGACTTGATCGTCTCGATCTGCTCAGGCGCGTTGTCGGCGGTCAGCGCAGCGGCTTCCTTGCGGTCCGCAACCACTTCCGGCTGGCCGGAGGTGACGAGCGGCGCGTTCGCTGCCGCTGCCGGAGTCGCGCCGGGAGCGGGCGAGGCCGACGCCTGGACGGCAGCGAGGGCAGGCCGCACCGGGTACTTCGTGGTGACGTAAGTCTGCCACGCAAAAAGGCCGACGATGCAGAGAGTGATGGCGATCCAGGCTTGTTTATCCATGAGGCGACCGG
>CAXSED010000155.1:0-8582 GCA_964236475.1 uncultured Chthoniobacterales bacterium | reverse complement strand
GCGAGTTGGAAGAACTCAGCCGCCGCCAGGAAGAACTCGAAACGGGCCGGGCCGAAATGGTCGAAAAACTTACCCGTGCGCTGGTGGTCGCCGAGCGGCAATCCACTGAGGCGGCCAAGCGCGTCGAGCAATTGCAGGCCACGGGCGAATCGTTCGCCTCGCATCTGCATTCGCTCGAAGGCATCAATCCCAAGAGTTGGGCGTCCAACGATTTACAACGCGAACTCAGCCGCGCGCTGGGCATGGTCGATCACGCCCGCACGGAATTCAACCAGCAGAAATCGCGGTTGGCGACCGAAGCGGCGGACGGCGCGGAAGCCACCGCGTCCGGTAGCGAAAGCTACGACCAGATGTTCGGCGCGGAGACCGATCACACGTTCCTCTATTGGCTGAAAGCGGGTGTGGCGTTCACGCTGCCGCTGGTTCTCATCGCGTTGGTGGCGTTGTGCATTTTTTTGTGGCGTAGTCTCAGCGGTTCGTAGTAAACAAAAAGGGTTGCTGACAGGAAAACGCGGACGCCCACGCGCGGCGTCCGTTCCTGCCCCGCACGCACCCTTTTTTCTCTCTGACGTACCGCCATGCCCACGCCCAAGAAGTCTAAACCCAAATCTGTCCGCGCAGGCAGCGGCGCGCTCGATTCGCAGCAGCGCGAACTCCAGGAACAGGAAAGCCAGTTGAAGGCCAAGATCGACGCGCTCCAGCGCACGATTGCCGAAGCGCCCAAACGCGCCGCCGAGGAACGCCAACGCAGCAGCGAGGTTCTCTTTCAGGCGTCACCCCGGAAGTATCTGCTCGGCGCGAGCATGGTGGACACGCGCCACGTCGAGGCAGCGGCGGCGGCAGGCAAGATTCGCCCAACGAAGGGTCGGCGAAAACCGGCGGTGCTGCGCGCCGAGCGCAAGGCGGCCTGGGTCCAGACGGTCGCGCTGGTCGTCGCGCTGGCATTTGCAATTTGCTGGGCGATCAGCCATTTTTTCCCGCTCTAAATTTTTCCTGATCTTGCCATGCCTGCTCCTGAATTGGATGTCCGCTATATCGCCCGTCTCGCGCGTCTGGAACTGAGCGACGAAGAAGTCGCGCGCTATCAGGCGCAGCTTTCTGACGTACTCACGTTTGTCGAGGCGTTGCGCAAGGTCGATGTCAGCGAGGTCGAGCCGACCGCGCACGCCAGCCCGGTGTTCAACGTGTTCCGGCAGGACGAGGCGCAACCGAGCTTCACGGCGGCGGAAGCTCTGGCCAACGCGCCGCGCCAGGCGAACAACCTGTTCGTGGTGACGAAGGTCGTGGAATAAAACGTTTTCAAGGGGACGAACTCGCGTTCGTTGCCTATAAGTTCCCTTCTGCCCATGGACACCGCCGATTTGTCGTTTCTGACCGTTACCGCCCTCCAAGCCCGCCTGCGCGCCAGGGAACTCTCGCCGCGTGAGGTCATCGACGCGCTGGCCGAGCGGATCGAGTCCGTTGACCCGGCGATCCACGCCTACCTTTCGACCGATCTCGCACAAGCACGGCGCGATGCGGACGCCGCCGACGTGAACCTGCCGCTGGGCGGCGTGCCGGTTGCCATCAAGGACGTGATCAGCGTGGCGGGCCAGCCCTGCGGTTGCGCGTCGCACATTCTCGACGGCTACGTTGCCCCCTACGACGCAACCTGCATCGCGCGTCTGCGGGCCGCCGGGGCGATCCCGTTTGGCCGTCTGAACATGGACGAATTCGCCATGGGTTCGTCCACGGAAAATTCCAGCAAAGGCGTCACGCGCAATCCGTGGGACCCGTCGCGGGTACCCGGCGGCTCCAGTGGCGGCTCGGCGGCCTCGGTAGCGGCGAGCACGGCGTTCGCCTCGCTCGGCACGGACACGGGCGGTTCCATCCGTCAGCCTGCTGCGCTGTGCGGCGTGGTCGGCCTCAAACCCAGTTACGGGCGGATTTCCCGTTACGGGCTGGTGGCGTTCGCGTCGTCGCTCGATCAGGTCGGGCCGTTCACGCGGACGGTGGAGGACGCGGCGCGGCTGCTCGGCGTCATGGCCGGGAGCGACCCGCACGATTCGACCAGCCTCGCCGAACCGGTGCCGGATTATACCGCCGCGTTGACCGGCGACATCAAGGGCCTGAAGCTCGGCTTGCCGAAAGAATATTTCATTGGCGGCATCGACCCGCAGGTGGAAGCCGCCGTGCGCGCGGCGGTCGATCATTACACCAAGCTCGGCGCGGAAATCGTGGAGGTCTCGCTGCCGCACACCGAATACGCGGTGGCGGTGTACTACATCGTCGCCACGGCGGAAGCATCGGCGAATCTGGCGCGCTTCGACGGCGTGCGCTACGGCCACCGCGCCAAGGACACCAACGGCCTACTCGACTTCTACGGCAAGACCCGCGAGGAGGGCTTCGGCCCGGAGGTCAAACGCCGCATCATCCTAGGCACCTACGTCCTGAGCAGCGGCTACCACGACGCCTATTATCTCCAGGCGCAGAAAGTCCGCACGCTGATCCGCCGGGATTTTCAGGACGCGTTCAAAACCGTGGACGCGCTCATTTGCCCGACCTCGCCGGTCGCGGCGTTCAAGATGGGCGAGCACACGCAAAACCCTCTCGCCATGTATCTCCAAGACATCTTCACCATCGCGGCCAATCTGGCCGGGATTTGCGGAGTGAGCCTGCCGTGCGGTTTCGCCACGAGCGAGGACGGCAAGCCTCTGCCCATCGGGCTGCAACTGCTCGGGCCGTCGTTCGACGAGGCACGCCTGCTCCAGATTGCCCACGCTTACGAGCAAAGCACGGACTGGCACAAACGCGCCCCGTCACTGTAGAGCAAACGCAACGAGTTTTTAGTGCTTATACTTCACGCTGCACCCGTAAGGCTTCGACATCGTCTTGCTCACCGGCTTACCCGCGAGCGACTCGTCCAGGCCGACCTGCACATAGTTCGTCGCCTTGGCGATGTCGTCCTTGTCGGCGGAAGCGATGCTGTCGATGGCGCCTTCGTAGACGATCTTGCCTGCCGGGTTGATGATGAACATGTCCGGGGTGTTCGTCGCGCCGTAGAGATGGCCGACCTTGCCGTCTGCGTCGATCAGCAATTCGCTGACCGATTTGTAATCGCCGCCCGCAGTGGCTTTCTTGGCAGCATCCGGTGCGAGATACCCTTCTGCCCCCTCAGCGGATGAATTGATCGCCAGCCAGACAACCCCCTTCTTCGTGTACTCGGCCTGGAGCTTGGGGATATTGCCGGAATCATAATGCTTTCGCACGAACGGGCAACCGGGGTTGGTCCATTCTAGCACCACGTATTTGCCTTTGTAATCGGCGAGCGAATGTTGCTTGCCATCGGCCCCGGTCAGCGAAAAATCCGGTGCCGCAGAATCCACGGGCGGCGCAGCGGCGGACGCACCGGTCGCGCTCAGGATCAACGCAGCACAAACGGAAGCGAGGAGAGACAATTTTTTCATCGGTATTTGGTGGGGTGTTTAGGTTCGGAAAAGGAATGATTCTAGCGCGCTGCCACAGGTTTGCTGGTGGCACCTTGCGGAGCAGCCGCCGCCAGCGCGTCGAGGACGGTTTGCTTGGTCAGAAACAAAGGCAGGACCACCGGCGCATCCGGTCTGCCAGCGGGATAAATGACATAGAGCGGCACCGTCGCGGCGTTGAACTGTTTAAGCAGTTTGGCGATGTCCTCGGAGTAAAACGAATAATCCGCTTTGAGAAACACGACGTTTTGCTCTCGCAACGCCTTCTGGATCGGCTCGGTGTTCAACACGACCTTTTCGTTGACTTTGCAATTCACGCACCATTCCGCCGTGAAATCCACGAACACCGTGCGGCCCGTCTTCTGGGCGGCGACGAGTTGCTCGGCAAAACTTTGACTGCTCACGACTGACGGTGCGGACTCCGCGATACGTTCCACGCACATCCAGCCGCCGCCTAACACCAACACCGTGATGGCCAGCCGGGAGGCCCAGCGCACCCCGTCGCTCGCCACGAGGGTATTGAACGCCCCCTGCACCCAGCACGCCGCGCCGAGTACCAGCAGCAACACACCGGTCCAGACCACGGCGTCAGCACCCTTACCGTGACCCAGGCTGAACAACAACCACAGCATCGTCCCCAACAACAGAAAACCCGTCGCCTGCTTGACGCGCTCCATCCACACGCCGGGCCTGGGCAAAAACTTCGTCCATCCCGGCTGCCAGGCCAGCAGCACGAAAGGCGTGCTCATCCCCGCCGCGATGGCCGCGAACATGGCAAAAACCACCGGCCCGTTTTGCGAAAACGCGAACCCCAGCGCCGGACCGAAAAACGGGGCCGTGCATGCGCTGCCGAGCACGGTCGCCAGCATCCCCTGAAGAAACGCGCCCGTGTACCCCTCGCGGCTGCCCGCCACCTCGCCCGCCGCGCCGGTGACGCTGCCCGGCAGGATCACTTCGAACACGCCGAGCAAATTCAACGCAAACACGAACGTCACCGCGCTCAGGCCCACGAGAAACCACGGGTTCTGCAAATGAAACGCGTATCCCACCTGATGCCCTGCTGCCTTCAAAGCCACGACCAGCGCGGCAAACCCCAGGAACCACGCGAACACACCCGCCGCATACGCCAGCCCCAATCGGAAAACGCGTTCCCGGGATTGGTTTGCCTGTTTGACGAACGAAAACAGCTTGAGCGAAATCACCGGCAGCACGCACGGCATCACGTTCAGAATCAACCCGCCCAGGAAGCCCACGAGCAGGAAGTAACCGAGCGAACCCACCGGCTCGCCCGGACCTTTCGCGGCAACGTGATTTGCAGGAACCGCCGGGCGAACGGGACCGCTGATCCTGCCCCCGGCATCCACGATGGGCGGCGCAGTTCCGGTCACGCCGGGCAACAAAATCCAGCCCTCACGTTTGCCTCCGTCTTCCCGTACCAGCACGCCGCCTACCTTGCCCACATCGGCAGCGCCTGAATCCACCGGCACCGTGATTATTTGCGTGCTACCATCCGCCGCCACTTGCGGATGACTCACCTCGGCGGGGTCCACGGGCAACGGAAAGAAATCAAGTTTTCCCGCCGCCGCGACACGGAGCACCAGCTTGGCTCCATCTACCTGACGATCCACGCGAAAACCTGCTGTTTGTTCGTTGTATGCCTGCGGTAATAACCCCCGGTATTTGCTGAAAATCTCGAGGTTGGCCGCTTGGGCATTCCCGCCACCGGGCAAGGTCAATTCCAATTCCTTATTGCCCGGGACACAGCTTTCCCGGCACACGAGCCAGTCCGCCTTGGCCTTGAGCATCACGTCGCCGGGCGGCAGATTCCCGGGCGGGGTGATCTCCACGAGCAGCATCGTCTCCCGGCTGTACCCATAGTTGATGATGTCGCCGGGGCTGACGATCTTGTCCGGCAGCGGCCACTGGATCGGCCCGGCCTTGAAACCTTCGGGAAGCTGCCAAGCGATCTTCGTCGGCAGCCCGGCGTCGCCGCTGTACTGCCAGTAAGTGTGCCACTCCGGAGCCATTTGCATCCGCAGCCCGACCGTAAACGGCTTGCCTGCCACGACCGCACTCGTGTCCGCCAGCAGGTCGGCTTTGACCAGATCAGCCGTCTTGGGCTTGGCGGTGTCGGGCAACCCGTTCTGAAATAGCTTGGGCGTCTGCGCGCTGACCTGCCCGCCGCAGAGAACGAATGCCAACAGGCAGCTTACCAGGGCGGGATTTCGGAGTTTCAAAAAAGCAGACATGAAGCGTGAGAAGTGAGACCAAGGAACCATCGAACCGGTTCAATCTTCCGGTTGGCAACGCCCCGGGCCGAAGGGCGTACTTCATGATTCGAGCAACGGCAAAATGGCGTCTGCCGCACGTTCCGCCGCCCCGCCGCCGCCCAGACGCTCCACGACCTCCCGCAAATCGTTGATCTGCTGCCACCGTGCGGTCCCGGCGTCGTTTAGCAGGCGCAAAGTCTCCGTCGCAATCGCCTCGGGCCGGGCTTCTCCCTGCAAGAACTCCCGTGCGATTTCTCGGTTGGCCAGCAGGTTGATCATCCCCAGAAACGGCACCCGCACGACGGCGCGGCCCACCCAGTAGGTCAACGGCGCGACCTTGTAAACGATGACCAGCGGCATCCCCAAGCTGGCCGCCTCGACGGTCGCCGTGCCGGACGCCACCATCCCGACCGCCGACCGGCCCATCAACCGCCGTGCGTCCCCCACGCCGACCGGACACTCCGCTTCGCTCCATCCTGCCCCGGCGCGCAAAGCCGCCAACTCTCGCGCCATCCGCTCGGACGGCGCGGCGGTGGCGAACCGTAAATCCGGCTTTTCCCGCTGCATGATCCTCGCCGCCGCCAGCATCACCGGGAAAATCTTGTGTACCTCGCGCTGCCGGCTGCCCGGAAACAACCCGACTAACGTCGCCTCCCGCGTTTGCGACGGCTCGGCGGCGAGCGAATCAATCAGCGGATGCCCGACGAACACCGACTTCAATCCCGCCGGTTCGTAAAGCGACGGTTCAAAAGGAAAGATGCACAGCATCAGGTCGAGCAGCTTGGCCATGCGCGGAATCCGCCCCCGGTTCCACGCCCAGACCTGCGGGCTGATATAATAGACGATCCGCAACGCCCGCCCGTACCGCTTTCGCAAGGAAGCCGCCAGCCGCAGGTTGAACCCGGGGTAATCAACGAGCACCACTGCCGCCGGACGCAAACGCTCGATTTCCGCCAGCACCCGGTCGCGCTGCCGCACGAAATAACCGTATTTCTTGAGCACTTCCCACAGACCCACCACGCCCGCCTCTTCAATCCAATCTTCCAGCCCCTCCCCGGCCAGGGCTTTCATGCGTGGCCCACCCCGACCATGAAACGTTAGCTCCGGCTGCCGGGCATGTAGCGCGGCCAGCAAAGCGGCCCCGTGCGTATCGCCGCTGACCTCACCGGCAACCAGATAAAGTGATGTGGCGTCGGCCATGAGAAAGCCCGCAAATTAGGGCAAAATCCGGGAAATCCGCGTCAAATTACGCAATTTCTTGGCCAAACGCTCGAAATTGGCTCTGACGCAATCCCTTGACCTGCCCCGGAAACCGCGCCAGCATCGGTTTGCATCAAAAGACCAAAAGCCCGGACGCCGACCGGAGGCCGAGCCATTGCTCGTCGCCTCGTGAACACCGCGTTCGTCCCCGTCCGCGCTGCCTTCGTCTTTCATTCTCAACCTTTCATCCCTCTGTCTCCGTGGATCTCAAAGATATCAAACTCATCATCGACTTGATGAAACGCAACGACCTTTCCGTCTTCCAGATGGAAAAGGAAGGTTTCAAAATCCTGCTCAAAAAAGGCCAGTCCGGCGGCTACAATGTCAGCAGCGCGCCCGCCCCGGCCCCGGTTTTCCACGCCACGCCCATGCCGCAGCAGGCCACTCCGGCTCCGGCCATCGAGACCGCTGCCGCCGCTCCGGTCCCCGTGGCGAAGGGCAAGGAAATCACCTCCCCGATGGTCGGCACGTTCTACGCGGCCATGTCGCCGGAATCGCCCGCCTACGTCAAGGTCGGCCAGACGGTCGTGGCTGACGAAACCGTCGTTTGCATCATCGAAGCGATGAAGGTCATGAACGAGGTCAAGTCCGAGGTGTCGGGCGTCGTCGCCGAAGTCCTCGGCGAAAACGGCAAGCCGGTGCAGTTCGGCCAGCCGCTCTTCCGTTTGCAAGCCTGAGCCGCCGCCGTCATGTTCGATAAAATCCTCATCGCCAACCGTGGCGAGATCGCCCTGCGTATCGTCCGCGCCTGCCGGGAACTCGGCGTCAAGACCGTCGCCGTTTACTCCGAGCCTGACGTGGAAAGCCTCCACGTCCAACTTGCCGACGAGGCCATCTGCATCGGGCCTGCCGCCAGCGGCAACAGCTACCTCAAGATCGACCGCATCATCAGCGCCGCCGAGATCGCCGACGTGGACGCCATCCACCCCGGCTACGGTTTTCTAGCCGAGAACGCCCATTTTGCCGAGGTCTGCGAGAGCTGCAACATCCGTTTCATCGGGCCGCCCGCCTCGGCCATCCGCATGATGGGCGATAAGAACGCTGCTCGCGAGGCCGCGCAAAAAGCGGGCGTGCCGATTACCCCTGGCAGCGATGGCGTGGTGGCGGACGAGGCCGAAGCCCTCAAAATCGCCAAGAAAATCGGCTATCCGATCATGATCAAGGCCAGCGCCGGTGGCGGCGGACGCGGGATGCGCGCTGCCCACAACGACGCCAGTCTGATCCAGGGTTTCCATGCCGCGCGGGCCGAGGCAGACAAGGCGTTCGGCAAGTCCGACGTTTATTTCGAGAAGCTCGTGGAAAACCCGCGCCACATCGAATTCCAGATCATCGCCGATGGCCATGGCCGCACGATGCATCTGGGCGAGCGCGACTGCTCCATCCAGCGTCGCAACCAAAAGATCGTCGAGGAAGCACCCTCGCCATTCCTGGACGAATCGCTGCGCAAGACGATGGGCAAGGCATCGGTCAAGCTGGCCGAGGCCGTCGGCTACCAGAACGCCGGGACGATGGAATTCCTCGTCGATGAAAAGGGCAAATATTACTTCATGGAGATGAACACGCGCATCCAGGTGGAGCATTGCGTGAC
>CAXSED010000154.1:0-8648 GCA_964236475.1 uncultured Chthoniobacterales bacterium | reverse complement strand
TTCGACCGCGCGGAAACCGATTTTTCCTGGAACGGCGACCGCTGGTATCTGCGCGACCTGCGGGTGGTGCGCCCCGGCGGCAACGGCCAGCAGCAGATCGCCGCCGACGTGCTTTCCGAGCCGGGACAAGCGAGGGTCAGGCTTACCAGCACGGTAGACCCGATGGGATTCGTCTCGCTGCTGCCCGCGCACGGGCGCGAGGCCGCCGCGCGGCTGGAATTCCGCGACCCGCCGCGCGTCGATCTGGTGGCGACGGGCCGCTCGCTCTCCGACCTCGCCGACATGAAAGTGGAAGGCCAGTTCTCGCTCGGGCGCACCCGTTACCGGGGGGTCGGTCTCAACAAACTGCACGGCGATTTCGCCCTCGGCGACGGGCTGCTCAGCGCGCGCAAGGTCACGCTCGAACGCGACGAGGGCGTCGGCACGGCGGACGCCATCGTGTACAGTTTCGAGAAGCACGAGGTCCGGCTCGACAACGTCCACACCAGCCTCGACCCCGGGCAGGCGGGCGTGTGGCTGGACCCGGACGTGTATCACACGATCCAGCCGTTTCACTTCCGCAAGCCGCCCGCGCTCTCGATCCACGGCAACGTCCAGTTCGACGGCGGACGCAACTCGCATCTCGTCACGGATGTCAGCGCGCCCGGCGGGATGGACTACGTTTTCCTCAAGAAAAACCTGCCCTTCCAGAGCATCGCCGGGCAGGTAGTTTTCACCGAGGACCGGCTGTGGCTCAACGAGATCCACGGCGAGATTTTCGGCGGCGAGGCCAGGGGCGCGCTCGATCTGGCGCTGGGACGCGTCAAGGATTACACCGCCTCGCTGGATGTGAAGAACCTCGATTTCGTGCGGCTGACGAAACTCTATTTCAACTACGATACGTCGAAGGGTCAGCTCTCGGCTACGTATCGTTTCACCGGCACGAGCGATGACGCGCGTACCCTGCACGGCGCGGGCACGCTGGACGTGGAGCGCGGCAGCGTGTTCGCCATCCCTTTCATGGGTCCGCTCTCCACGATCTTGGGCACCGTGGTGCCGGGTCTCGGGTACGACGAGGCTCACCAGGCGAACGCGAATTTCCTGACGAACGGCGGCAAGATTTACACCGGGAACCTGAACGTGAAGGGGGTGGGCTTCAGCCTGCTGGGCGGCGGTTGGCTGGGGTACATGGACAACACGATGAATTTCCATGTCCGCATGAACACCCGCGGCCTGCCGGGTGCGGTGCTACTGCCCGTGAGTAAGCTTTTCGAGTACCGCTCGGATGGTCCGCTGGACAAGCCGGTCTGGCGTCCGAGCGTGCTGACGGACCCGCTGGCGGCTCTGGTCAAACGGCCCGGCGCCACGCCCGCGCCGCAGCTTGCCAACCCAAGATAGGGATGGCCCACCGAGCCGGTCCCAGAATTTTCGTGCGACACCTGCGAACTAATCCTACCCGTTCCCGACCACCGGCAACTGTTGCGTCAGGCAATGGAAAGCCCCCAGCCCCCAGATCAACTCACAGCAATCAATGGGCACGATCCGCCGGCCCGGAAACGCCTGCCGCAACACCGAGGCCGCCCAGGCGTCGTGCGGATCGCTAAACGTCGGCAGCAGCACCACCTTGTTGGCGATGTAGAAGTTCGCGTAGCTCGCCGGGAGCCGCTGCCCGTCGCGCACGATCTTCGAGGGCATCGGCATCGTCAGCACGCGCAGCGGCGCGCCGTCCTCCACGCTCATCTCGCGCAGCCGGTGCAGGTTGGTTTGCAGCGGCTCGTAGTTGGGGTCGTGCTCGTCCTCCTCGACCACCGTGACGACCGTCGTGCGGTCTACGAAACGCGTCAGGTCATCCACGTGTCCGTCGGTGTCGTCGCCCTCGATCCCGTCGCCCAGCCACAGCACGTTGCGCACGCACAGGTACTCTTTGATGATCGCCTCGATCTGCGACTTTTTCAGGCTGGGGTTGCGGTTCGGATTGAGCAAGCAGCTTTCCGTGGTGAGGAGCGTCCCCGTGCCGTTCACATCGATGGAGCCGCCTTCGAGCACGATGCCGGGGCGATGCGTGGGTAGCCCGCCCAACGCCTCGGCGATACGTGTCGGCACCGCGTCGTCCAGATCGAAGGGCGGATACTTCCAGCCCCAGGCGTTGTAGTCGAAATCGAGCGCCGCCAGTTTCGGGTCCTCGGCGCGCGTCAGGAAGATCGCGCCGTGGTCGCGGCACCAGGGTTCGTTGGTCGGGATGTGAAAGAACTTTACGTGCGCGAACCCACCCGGCAAAGCCCCCAGGTGCCGCCGCACTTCTGCCTCCTGTTCGACGCTGCCGACGTTGATGTGGACCGCCTCGCTTTCGGCCAGCGCACCGACCATCTTCACGAGCGCGGGGACCGCCTTGGCGTAGCCGCCGCCGGGAAATGAAATGCCGTCCGGGCGCGGCCACGAAAGCCACGTCGCCGCGTGCGGTTCCCACTCGGCGGGCATCCGGTAGCCGAGCGCCGCCGGGGTCGGCGGTTTTCCGGTGGGGTCGGTCGGTGGAAACATGAGGAACAGGATCGAATCGGCGCGCGTCCCCCCGCCGGTCTCAACTGCGGGCCTTGTTGATGGCAGCCGTCTGGTGCAGCCGGGCGAGATAGGCGGCCTGCTCCCGTCCCGCGCCGTGGATCGACACCGCGCTGCGCGTCACGGCGCCGAGCATGACGTGGATTTTGACCTCCTCGGCGACGTACTGCCGGAAGTCCGCCCGCGTCGCGTTGACCGCCGCCAGCTTGGCGTCGAGCTTGGCGTCGCTGTTGTTGAATTTGGCGCGCTTGAAATCCTGCACCGCCTCGTCGAGATCGCTGTCCGAGATTTTCGGACGGCTGCGATTGTAATCATAGACGACCAGCGCCCGGTCTACCGGGTTCGAAAGTTCGCTGCCGAGCAGCGGGCGGTAAATCGGCTGCCCGTTGACCGTGCCCACGGGCACGTCGGGGGCCGGGGTCGGCTTGGGCCGGGGGACCGGGGTGTAGCGCGGCGTGGCGGCAGGCGTCTCGTCGGGCATGGTGGTCGTCTGCGCCCGGGTGGACGGTGCGGGCACCAAGGCGAGGACGGTGGCGAACAACCCACAAAGAACAAGGGAAGAGGCAGGCTTCATCGGGAGAAAAAGGAAATCGAGGTTTTGACGGCGAACGCTTGATCTCTGGATGTTATCCGCTGGCTGGATGCAAAGAAAAGTTTTTAATGCGGCAGGGACGGCTCAGTCGATCAGCCGCCGGGTCACGTCGCCGTAGGATTCGATGCGCCGGTCCCGCAGGAAAGGCCAGTGGGTGCGCTGTTCCTCCACCCGTGCGAAATCAATATCCACCAGAAGAATCTCTTCCTCGTGCACGCTGCCCTTAGCGATGATCGTGCCCGTCGGATCGCACGCAAAACTCTGCCCCCAGAACTCGATCCCCGCGCCGCCCGCCGGGGCCTCGTGGCCCACGCGGTTGACCGCCGCGACGTAGCAGCCGTTGGCGATGGCGTGCCCGCGCTGGATCGTTTCCCAGCTCGAATGCTGGGCGTGCCCGTGTTGCTCCTTCTCGCCAGGGTGCCAGCCGATGGCCGTCGGATAGAAAAGGAGTTGCGCTCCGCTGAGCGCCGTCAGCCGCGCGGCCTCGGGGAACCACTGGTCCCAGCATACGCACACCCCGACTTTGCCTTTCTGAGTGTTCCAAGATTTGAAGCCCAGGTCGCCCGGCGTGAAATAAAACTTCTCGTAATAGAGCGGGTCGTCGGGGATGTGCATCTTGCGGTACCGGCCCATCAGGGTACCGTCGGCATCGAGGATGATCGCCGTGTTGTGGTACAACCCGGCGGCGCGCCGCTCGAACAGCGATGCCACGATCACCACGCCAAGTTCCTTGGCCAGCGCGCCCATAATCTCGCTTGACGGCCCGGGAATTTCCTCCGCCAACTGGAAATATTTATGGTCCTCTTCCTGGCAGAAATACTGCGAGGCGTACAATTCCGGCAGGCAGACAATCCCGGCCCCTTTCGCGGCGGCCTCGCGGATTTTCTCGACCGCCCGGGCGCGGTTTTCGGCGGGGTCGGGCGAACAGCGCATCTGCACGAGCGCAAGACGGGTTTGCGAAGAGGTGGGCATGAGACGAAAGGACCTATCCGCCAAAACCAGACCCCGAAATCACAAAGATGAAAGCCGAAAGTGCCTCGGGACACGTTAAATTTTTGTCGAACCCTCTCCATCCCATGAAACGCATCCTCCTCCCGCTCCTCGCCTTTGCTCTTGCCAGCCAGCCTGCCGTCCGTGCGCAGGATTCCAGTTCGCTCAAGGATATCCCCATCGTCGTCCACACGGACAAGGGCGATATTGAGGCGACAATTTTCGCTTCCAAGGTCCCGATCACGGCGGCGAATTTCCTCAATCTGGCCCAGCATCAATTCTACAACGGCCTCAAGTTCCACCGCGTCATTCCTGCATTCATGATTCAAGGCGGCGACCCCGAGGGCACCGGCAGGGGCGGCCCCAGCTATAGTTTCGAGGATGAATCCAATGGCCCGCGCCACTTCGACAAGCCGGGCGTCTTCGCCATGGCCAACGCAGGCGCTAATACCAACGGCAGCCAGTTCTTCATCACGCACAAGCCGGTGTTCCATCTCGACGACGGCCAAGGCTCGGGCCATTACACGATCTTCGGTCAGACGACCAAGGGCCAGGACGTGGTCAACGCGATCACCCAGGGCGACACCATCAAATCCATCGACATTCTCGGGCCGACCGGGCCGCTTTTCGAGTCGCAGATGAAAAACATCACGCTCTGGAACAGTAAACTGCCAGCCGCCAAATCGAACGTGAACTAAGATGAACAACGACCCATCCGTCCGTCGTCTGCTGGTGTTTGCCGATCCGGCCGCCCTGGCGCGAGCCGCTGCCGAGGAAATGCTCCGCCGCATCACCGTCGCCGTGCGCGCGAACGGGCGGGCGGCGGTCGCGCTTTCCGGTGGTTCGACGCCCAAGGTACTCTACGGCCTGCTCGCCGACGAACCCGCCTTCCGCGAGCGGCTGCCCTGGGCGCAGACGCACTTCTTTTTCGGCGACGAGCGGCATGTCCTGCCGGACGACAAGGACAGCAATTTCCGCATGGCCAGCGAGGCCATGTTCGACAAGCTCGCTGGCATGCTCCCGCCGGAAAACATCCACCGCGTCCGGGCCGAAGAGCCTGACGCTTACGCCGTCGCCGCCGAATATTCCCGGGAAATCGGCGCGTTTTTCGGCGAGGCGTCGCCGCGCTTCGATCTGACGCTGCTCGGCATGGGACCTGAAGGACATACGGCGTCCTTGTTTCCCGGGACGACCGGTCTGCGCGAAACCGCTCCGGTGGCCGCCGCTTACATCGAAAAACTCGCCGCTTACCGGATCACCTTCACGCCGCCCACGCTGAAAAACAGCGCGGTGCTCCTGTTGTTGGTCGCTGGCAAGGATAAGGCGGACACTCTCGCCACCGTGCTCGAAGGGCCTTCGGAGCCGGACAAATTCCCCGTCCAGGGCATTAGCGCGAGCGACGGTGAAACGCTCTGGCTGCTCGACCAAGCGGCGGCAGCGAATCTCGCGGACGCGCCGTCGGGCAAGTGAGGTGTCATGGCCGACGAAAAGTCCATCCTCAAAAAAAGCGAGATTCGGGAACGCTCCATCTACGTGGGCTGGTACGCCGAAAAAGACAAGTTGACCGACATCCTCACCAACTCGCAGTACGATGAAACGGCGCGCTGCACGGCGATCCTGGCCGCACTCGCCTGCAAGTTGCAATTCCCGCTCACGCTCGGCCACATGCGCGCGGTGATCGGCGGAGATTACTGGTACCAGCATTGCGCCATTCACTACGTCAAGGCGGTCAGCGGCAAGCAGTTCCTCTACTGGAACCACAGCGAATGGTTCTACGTGCTCATCCCGAGCAAGCAAGAAATGACGCGTGCCTACGGAGTGTCGTTCGTGGCGGACGGGCGACTACTTTCCGGGTTGCCAGGGCTTTCCGGCACGATGACGATGCCGCTGGAAACTCCGATCAGCCGGTTTACGCTCAGCCATCCGTTTCTGGAGAGCGAGTTGCACGAGCCGGGGCGGATTCTGTTGAGCAAGGGATAAGTGTCTTGACGCATCAAGAACCTTTGGTGCGGCCCTCGGAGATTCCGTCGTCCCGAATGTGGTCGAAGGAAATTTCATTGGTGCCGAGCTTGGCCTGCGCATGGCGCGTGGGGCAGGGACTGGACCCGACGTGCGAGGAAAGGCCCTCCAGCCACGCTCAGGATGACGGAAGAAAAGGGAAGCGCGCCCCGGGCGGTTCAATGACCCGACATCACTTGCCAGCTCCGCAGCACGTCAAACGCAATACCGTGCGCCCGGTCATACCCCGGTCGCGGTGCCACCGTCATCACTAAAAGCTGCTCCCGCGCGTTCAAATCCAGAAACACCATGCTCCGCCGAAACGCCCGCCCGAAGAAAATGTAGTCCACGACGAACTCGTGGCTTTTCCAGTGAAAAATCGGCAGCGGCTCGTCGTGCTCCTCGGCGATCTGCGTTTCCGTCGCGCCTTGCGGCACCGCCGCCAGCACTCGCTTGCGATAACTCTCCAACGCCTTGTCCTTGAAAGGCAGGTCCGGCGCGAAGGGCGACTTCTCCAGCCGCACCATCGTGTCGGTTTCCGTGCGGGAGGTCAGCGTCAGCGCGCCGGAATCCGCCGAGTGATCCCACCCGCCGGGCAAGCTGATGAACACGCGGGAATTGTCGCCGTTGTCCAGGAACGATTGCTCGTGCTTGAAGCCATCCTCTTCCACCTCCAGGGAATGCACCTGAAAGTCGAGCGCCCGCAGGTGGGCCGCCCCGGCAACCAGCAGACCCATCGACAGGAGATAAAAGCGTCGGGACATCGCGTTCAGCTCGGCTCGAAATCGGTGATCTTGTTGCGAATCCACCGCCCCCGGATGTAGCCGGTCGAGCGCAGATTCCCCGGCGGCGGGGTTTGCAGGAAGTTGTTGTCGAAGAACCAGCGGCGGTTCGGCGCTCCATACACGTTGCTCTTGCCGTAGGTCCCGGTGAAATGTTGGCTGGCGTACAATTCGCACATCGAGCCGTGGTAGGTAAAATTCTCGCCGCTCCAGTTTTCCAGGAAACGCGGGAAGTTGTGCGCGCCGCCGCTGGCGCTCGTGCTGTTGGTGAGCACCTGGCCGGAAACGAGCGCGGCGTTGAAAGTCGTCGGCGTGGCCACCCGGCTGGAAAGCTGCTGCGAACTGTTGCTATCCAGCCAGCTGTTGGAAAGGATCATCACCGCGTCGCCCATCACGGCGGCGGGCTTCTGCGTGTAACCGGACACGGTGTACTGCGTCGGGTCGACGTTGAGGTTGGAAACGGGCTGCGAGGTGGTGACAATCGCGCCGGTGGAACCGTTGGGGCCGTAGGTCGTGCCGGTGTTGTAATCGCCCTGCACGTACACCGCGCCGTCGGACACGAGCGTCAACCCGCTGTCGGGCAACACGCCGCCTTTCTGGAGCCGGATGGCGTCGCTGTTGCCGCTGTTGCCGTTGGCGTCGGCGTTGGTAATGTCGCTGATGTAGAGCACCCCGTTGTTGTTCCCGTACGCGTTGAGCGCCGGGGTCAGCTTCGATACGTCCACGGTGTCGGCGTTGATGACGCGGCCCTCGCGGAAATCGGTGATGTCACCCGTGCCCGTGTCGGGAGCAATTGCGGCGATGATTTTATCGGCGACGTTGGGAGCCGTGGTGCTGCCCGTCGGGATGATCTCTGTGCTGTCCGCCGAGTTGGCTGCGCCGGGCTGGTAAACGCGGACGGCCTGTCCGCCGTTGGTGCTGGTGTTGCGGTTGATGAGGATGCGCAGGTTCGCGCTGTTGTAGAGCCGATGGGAAGCGACGAGGTCGGTGTAGCCGGTGTCGGCGAGGATGGTGTTCGGCGGGCTGGACGCGGCGGGCTTGGGCCGTTCGATGATCTCGTGCGTGCCGGTGTCGTTCGGGTTGGTCGGGTCCGAGACGATGCCGTTGAGGCCCAAGGGGTCGAGCGCCTTTTCCACGTTGGAAAGCTGAGAATTCTCGGACGACGAGTACACCGGATTTTTGTACGAGTTCCAGTTGCCGGCCTCTTGGTTGTAAAGCGTCTGCGTCACGCCTTCCGCGTAGCCGTTCGGGTTCTCGTAGAAGTTGGTGGGATGCTGGCTGGCCGGTGCGAAGGTGGACGTGTTGCCGACGTAGGAAACGTTGGAACTGAAAGTCAGTCCGCCGCTCGCCCCGGCCACGGCGTAGAGGTTGGAGTTGGTGTGCACCAGGCCGTAGAGCGTCATGTTAGGGCCGGGGTGCAGTTCGAGGTCGTTCTGGAAGAAAAGCATGGCCTGGAAAAGCGATGCCTCCGCCTCCTGGAAATAGCGCGAAACGGAGACGACCACCGATGGGTCGGTCAAGCTGCGGACCACGGCGCGGGCACGGTAGGAATACGCCTTGGCGATCCAGCCCGGCACGCTGGAAAGCGGCCCGACGGTGGCGTACGATGCCGACTGGTACGATTGCGGGTTATCCGCCTGGTCCACCGGCGAAATGTTGATCTCTGTCACCTTGAACCCGCTGCTGGCGGCGTTCGTGGCGAGCAGGCTGGTCGTCGGGTCGCCGATCTTCGTCTTGAAATCGGCGGCGGA
>CAXSED010000153.1:0-8672 GCA_964236475.1 uncultured Chthoniobacterales bacterium | reverse complement strand
CCGGGCGCGGCGCATCTTTCCAAGTGCGGATTCCCATCTCGCAAAAGGGATAAACCCATTTTGCGTGACGTTTCTTCCCTTATCCCTTTAATCTGTGCTGGGGAAGGGGCTTAGCCTTATTTTGCGATGTTCGTTCGTCTACTTCACGTAGACTCTATGAAAGCCGATAGTGTTTCCTCAAAGTTTCATTGACGATATCACCATAAAATATACAGGCCGCCGTTTCTCCACCTTTAACCCAACTAAATATTTTTCACTTCTAAAGCCATGAAAATGAAGTCCATCCTTTCCCGGCACCCACTCCTTCTCGCCGCATTCGCATTGCTCCTGATAGCCGCCGCGCCCGGCCGCGCACACGCCGCGTTTCTCCTCACTCTTACGCAACCTGGCGGCAATGTGGTGATGAATGGCAGCGGCAGCCTGAACACCACCGCCCTGACGCTCCAAGGGAGCGGGGCTTTCTTTAACGACAACTTGGGGCCCAGCGCGGCGTTTGCTGTCGCCGGCATGGCTCCCCTCGGCACCAACGGCGCGTCTGGCTACACCGGGCTGACGGTCATACCGACCTCTTTCGGCCCTGGCGGGCCTGCTGTGGCCTCCAGCACGACAGGCGGCATCGCGGGGGTCGCTGGCTTCAGCAAGACGCTTTTCGTGCCCGCGAATTACGTTTCGGGCACAGTGTTCACCGACTCGGCAACCTTTAACAACACGACGCTCGCCGGGTTAGGTTTCACGCCGGGCACCTACATCTTCTCTTGGGGCACAGGGGCCAACGCCGACTCGCTGACGATCACCAGCGTCGTGCCCGAGCCGTCAACGTGGGCTGTGTTTATTGCGGGTAGTGTATCATTGCTTGGTGTAGGATTTCGACGCCGCCAATCCTAATAGCTGCGCTCCAGCGAACGGCGGGGTGGCGTCAGTGCCGAATTCCTTACCTTACTCCTGCTGTCGCTGAGTTTGGTTCGTTCATTAGTCGATTGCGGCCATAATCCCCCGCCGCAACGCCTCGACCATATGAACTAACTCCTCCTCGGTCGTGCTGTACGGCGGCATGAGCACCAGCGTGTCGCCGATAGGTCGAGTCAACAACCCGTATTCCCGCGCTGCCACGCACACCCGCGCGCCGGTCTGCGCCTCCCACGAAAACGGCTGCCTCGCGGCAGGGTCGGCCATCAGTTCGATCCCGGCGATGAAACCGCACCGCCGGATTTCCACGACGTGCGGCAACGGCGCGAGCCGTGTTTCCAGCAGGTGCGCGAACTGTTCGATCCTCGCCCGAACCCGGGTCATTACATCCTCCTCCCGGAAGATGGCCAGACTCGCCAACGCCGCCGCGCAACCCAGCGCACTGCCGGTGTAACTGTGGCCGTAGAAAAACGTCTTGCGCTCGCGGTATTCGCCCAGAAACGCCGCGTAAATCCGCTCGGTCGTCAGCGTCGCCGCCAGCGGCAGATACCCACCGGTGAGTCCCTTCGCCAGACACAGAAAATCTGGCAACACGCCCTCCTGCTCGCAGGCGAACATTGTCCCGGTGCGTCCGAAGCCGGTCATCACCTCGTCGAGAATCAGCAGCACGCCGTGCTGGTCGCACCACGCACGCAGGGTGCGCAACGTCCCCTCCGGCCACACGCGCATCCCTGCCGCCCCCTGGATCAACGGTTCGATGATTGCCGCCGCCAGCGTGCCGATCTCCGCTTCGTCCAAAGCCCCCAGCGCGTCCACGCTGTCCACTCGTAAAACGTTCTCGCTCCCCTCCCCGGCGAGCCCCTGGCGAAAGAGCGGGATGCCACCCAGGCTCGCCGCGCCGAGGGTGTCGCCGTGGTACGCGTTTTCAAACGACAGAAACCGCCGCCGCTCCGGTTGCCCCACGAGTTGCCAATACTGCCGCGCCATTCGCAACGCTGCCTCGACCGCCGTCGAACCGTCGTCGGAGAAGAACACGCGGGTCAGCGTATCCGCCGGAAACAGCTTCACCAACTCCGCGCCGAGTTCAATGGCAGGCGGATGCGTCAGCCCCAGGAACGAAGTGTGCGCGAACGACTCCAGTTGCCGCGTGATCGCTGCGTTGATGCGAGGGTGGTTGTGGCCGTGGAGATTGGTCCAGATCGACGAATTGCCGTCGAGGAATTCGCGCCCCCGGCTGTCTCGCAAGACGGTCCCCTGACCCGAGACGATGACGAGCGGTTCGTGGTCCGGCGCGCACCAGTCCCGCATCTGCGTGAACGGGTGCCATTGGTGCGCGCGGTCAGCGTCGATCCAGGCGCGTGTCGGCGAGAGAAAAGGGTCCACTACTTCGGCATTTCCACGATCATGCGTTCCACCGACTGCAAATCCTCATAGCTGGCGCGCTTGCGCTGGTACTTGCGGAAGATCAGGTCGCGCAACGCGTCCAAGTCCGCCGGGGTCGGCTGGTCATGGTACGTCCAGCCGGGGTCGCCCTTGAGCTTGGATTGCAGTTTCCATTTCCCGGCGAACTTGGTCGCGCGCACCTCGCGTTTTTCGCCAAGTTCGGTGGTTTCGCGCCAGACGTGTTCGTTGGGCATACGCCGCATCATAAACTGGCCCGCCGGGTTGTGCTTCCCTTTTTCGCGCGTCTGCCCCATCTGTAGAACGCTGTGTCGAACCTCCTCAAAATCGCGCTCTACTTCGCGGGCACCCTCTTCCTGGGCGCGCTGCTGGCCCCGCAGTTGTTCTGGGCCGGGCATACGCTGGGTGGTGCGATGCCGTTGTTCGACTGGCTGCGCGAAACGGATTTCCAGCGGTTCTTCGACCGCTCGATGTTTCTCGCCGCGCTGCTGCTGCTCTGGCCGACGGTGCGTTCCCTGCAAATCGGTGGCTGGCGCGACCTCGGCCTGGAACCCGATCCTCGCGCCGCGCAGCACGCTGCGTTCGGATTCCTCGCCGCCGGGGGATTGCTCTGGCTGTTGGGCGTGGGGTTCTGGAAACTGGGGGTCTACGCGCCCCGCTCGAACCTGCCCGTGGGAACATTGGCGGGTTTCCTCGTGTCGGCGGTGGCGGTCGCGCTGGCGGAGGAAGCATTTTTTCGTGGCGCGCTCCTCGGCTTGGCCCGCCGCACCGCCCGGCCCACCACGGCGCTGATCTTCGTGTCCGCGCTTTTTGCGGTGTTGCACTTCCTCAAGCCGCCCCCGCGGGGCCTGGATCAACCGGCGGTCCACTGGTTTTCCGGCTTCACGTTCCTGCCCAGAGTCTTCTGGCAATGGCATGATCCGCTACTCGTCGCGGGCGGTTTTACCACGTTGTTCCTCGTCGCGCTGGTGCTCGGGTTCGCCCGGCTCCGCACGCGTTCGCTCTGGCTGCCCATCGGCCTGCACGCCGGGTGGGTGTTCGGCCTCAAGAGCTTCAACAAGATCAGCCGCCACCTCGCGCCGCCCAATCTCTGGATCGGCGACGACCTCCTCCATGGCCTCGGCCCGGTCCTCGTGGTGGGCCTGACCGGCGCGCTCGTCTGGCTCTGGCTGAGAAAGATGGAAACACCCGTCGCCACGCCACGCTCCCCCGCCCCTTGAACCTGCTCCGCCCGCTCCTCCCGGCGCTGCGAACGGCTGCCGATCTGCTCTACCCGCCAGCCTGCGTGGGCTGCGAGATTTCGCTCCCCCACGGCGAATACCTGTGCGCGACCTGCGCCGACACCGCTCCGCGCATCGAACCGCCTTGCTGCGACAAATGCTCACAGCATTTCGACGGCGAAATCCCTGCCGACGTGCCCTTCGTCTGCCGCGAGTGCCGCGTCAACGGTTTCGCCTTCGGCTGCGCCGTGAGCGCACGCCGTCACACCGAACTGCCGCGCGATCTCGTCGTCCGCTTCAAATACGGACACGAATACTACCTGCGCCGTCCGCTCGCCGACTGGCTGGCCGAAGTGTTCCACGGCGACCCGCGCCTGCACGCCACCCCCGTCGACGCGCTCGTGCCCGTGCCGCTGCACCCGCGCCGCGAGCGCGAACGCACCTTCAACCAGGCAACGGTCCTCGCCCGGTTGCTCGCGCGCCGGACCGCCCTGCCCGTCTGGCCCGCCCTGCGCCGCACGCGCTTCACCGCTACCCAGGCCGCCCTCACGCGCCCCGAACGCCTCGCCAATCTGCGAGGAGCCTTCGTGTCCGCCCGCCGCTGGCCCGTCAATCGCGCGCACCTGCTGCTCATCGACGACGTGTTTACCACCGGCTCGACCGTCCACGAATGCGCCCGCGTCCTGCTCCGCGCCGGGGCCGCGAGCGTGCGGGTCCTCACCGTGACGCGCCGGTGAAGCCCGGAACGTGCCCTCGACATGCGCGGCGAGCCGTTCTAGATTCTGCCTCCTGTTTTTCACGCGATGCCTATTTTCCGCAAACCCGGCTTCAACACCGTCGGCAACGGCAAGAAACTCCAAATCCCCGCCGGCACCTTCCAAGCCTGCCCGGAGTGTGCGGCGGTCCTCCACCAGATTGAACTAGAGGAAAACCAGCGCGTCTGCCCGCATTGCGACCACCATTTCCTCATCGGCTCGCGTGAACGCTTGGGCCACTTGCTCGACCCCGGCAGCTTTCAGGAGGCCGACGCCGACATGCAGCCCGTGGACGTGCTCAATTTCCGCGCCGCTAGCGTTTACACCGAACGCCTCGATTATTACCAGAAAAAGACCGGCCTGACCGATTCCGCCATCGCAGGCCTCGGGCGCATCGAAGGCCGCGAGGTGGCGATCAGCGTGCTGGATTTTGCGTTTCTGGGTGGCACGCTCGGCTCGGTCGCGGGCGAGAAAATTACGCGCTGCATTGAGACTGCCACGGAGCGCGGCATCCCGTGTATCACGATTTCGGCGGCGGGCGGCGCGCGCCTGCACGAAGGGGTGTTCGCGCTCATGCAGATGGCCAAGACCAGCGGCGCGCTAGCCTTCCACGCGCAGGCCGGTCTTCCCTTCATCTCCGTGCTCACCAATCCGACCACCGGCGGCGTCATCGCCAGTTTCGCGGCACTGGGCGACATCATCATGGCCGAGCCGAAAGCACTCATCGGCTTTGCCGGGCGGCGGGTTATTAAAGACACCACGCGCCAGGACCTGCCCGACGATTTCCAGACCGCCGAGTTTCTCGAAGCCCACGGCTTGATTGACATGATCGTCACGCGCAAGAAGATGCGCGCGACGTTGGCCAATCTGCTCGGCTACCTGCACCAGACGCCGCAGGCCGCCTGAACACCCGGCCGTTACTTCTTCCCCTGGTCGGCCTTCTCGAACATCGGCAAGTATTCATCGTACCCCGCGTCCTTGAGCTTTTCGACCGGGATGAACTTCAACGACGCCGAGTTTAGGCAATAACGCATCCCACCTTTCTCGGCGGGGCCGTCGTCAAACACATGGCCCAGGTGCGCGTCACTGTCCTTGGATTTGATCTCCGTGCGTGCCATGCCGAACGAACGGTCGGTATGTTCCACCACATTCGCCCGATCAATCGGCTTGGTGAAGCTCGGCCAGCCGGTGCCGCTGTCGAATTTATCCAATGAACTGAAAAGCGGTTTGCCGCTGATCACGTCCACGTAGATGCCCGCCCGGTGATTGTCCCAGTAAGCGTTGTGAAACGCCGGTTCGGTATCGGCCTCGCAGGTGACGCGGTACTGCTCGGGTGTCAGCCGTTTGCGTAGCTCAGCATCGGTAGGCTTGGCGGCGGGCGTCGCCGCTGATGCCGCCGACGGCTGCGTCGAGGCTGGGGCGGGCGCAGGTTGTTGGGCTTGGGCCAGGGAAGCACCGGCCAACGTCAGCGTGGTGGCGGCGATCAAAAGGGGACGGATCATAAGAAATTAGATGGTCGGGACGGCAAAAGGTTCATTTTATTCCTTCGCCGTACGCCCTTCGGGCACGCGACTTCCTCCTTTCTTTCCTTCCCACGCTGGGTTTGTTTGCTTTGTGAACTATCCCGACGCCCTCGCTTGGCTGTACGCCACGCAGCTCACCGGCATCAAGCTTGGGCTGGATACCGTGTGCCGCTTGCTCGACGCCACCGGGTTCCAGACGAACGCCAAAATCATCCACGTTGCGGGCACCAACGGCAAGGGAAGCGTTTGCGCCATGCTCGACGCCGTCTGCCGCGCTCAAGGTCTGCGCACCGGCCTGTACACCTCCCCGCACCTCGTCTCCTTCCGCGAACGGGTCCGGCTCGACGGCCGACCCATCCCTGAGTCAGCAGTGGCGGAAATCCTGACAAATCTTAAAAACCTGACAGCTAATTGGGACCCGCCACCCACCTTCTTCGAGCTGACCACTGTCCTCGCCCTCGACTGGCTGCGCCACCAACACGTCGATGTCATCGTCCTCGAAACCGGCCTGGGCGGACGCCTCGACGCCACCAATGCGCTGACGCCCGCCGTCTCGGTCATCACCGCCATCGACTTCGACCACACCGCCTGGCTGGGTGACACCCTGGAAGCCATCGCGGGCGAAAAAGCCGGGATCATCAAGCCCGGGGTCCCCGTGGTCAGCGCGCCGCAGGACCCCGAGGCCGGCGCCGTCATCGCCCGCGTTGCCGCCGACCAGGGCGCGCCGCTGCACGTCGTCACCGACCCGCTGCCCGCCGAGTGGCCGCTCGCCCTGCCCGGCACGCACCAGCGCGCCAACGCCGCCCTCGCCCTCGCCGCGCTAGACGCGGCCGACATCCCCGCCACCGAAAAAGCCCGTCGCGCCGGTCTGGCGCAGGTCGAGTGGCCGGGCCGTTTCCAACGCCTGCAAAATGGCCGTGTCATCCTCGACGGCGCGCACAATCCCGCCGCCGCCCGCCGCCTCGCCCACACCTGGCACGAGGAATACGGCGATCATCACCCGGCCACGCTGATCCTCGGCATGATGCGCGACAAGGACATCCCCGCCGTCTGCCGCGCACTTGCCCCGCTGGCGGCGCGGGTCATCGCCGTCCCGGTCCGCAATCCCCGCGCCGCGCCACCCGGAGAAATCCGCGATGCGTTCGCCCTCGTCGCGCCGGGGTTGCCCGCGCACGTGGCCGTCAGCCTCCCCGACGCCTTTGACCACGCCCGCACGTTCCCGGCGGAAGTGATCCTCGTGGCCGGTTCGTTTTTCCTGGTCGGCGAGGCGCTCGCTCTCCTGACCGGCCAGCCCGCGCCGGAAGAAAGTTGGCAATAGCCGATTTTGCTCTAAGGTGCCCGGCGCGGGCCGTTTTGCCCGTTTTGCTCCCTTTTGCCATGAAAACCACGTTCCGCCTGCCCGTTATTCTCGCCCTCGGTGCCGCCGTCTTCACCTTCTGCCCCGGCCCGGGTCGCGCGGCGGACGACGACCTGGCCCCCCGCCGCGCCCAGGCCGAACTGCTTCTGAATGCCATGCATACCGAGCAGATACTCACCAACGCCACGACAAAAGTGTACCAGATGGTCGACAAATTCGGCCAGAACGCGGTCGCGCAGCCCAACGTGCCCGCCGAGCAGAAAGCCGCGGTCCAGAAGGCGCAGGAAGACGCGCACGCGGCCATCGGCCAACAGCTCAGTTGGGACGCCGTGAAGGGCGATTTCATCCAGGCTTACGCCGAGGCGTTCTCCGAGGATGATCTCAAGGGTCTCGTGGCGTTCTACAATTCGCCTCTCGGGCAAAAACTCGTCGAAAAACAGCCCGCCGTGACCGAAAAGATGGGGCGACTCACCCAGCAGAAGATGATGGCGGTCATGCCTGCCATCATGCAAAAAATCAAGGAGGCCGCGCAGAAGCCGTCTCCGACTCCAGCGGTCTCCGCCATGCCCGCTACGCCCACCTCATCGCCCGCGCCCTAACGTCTTTTACTGCTACGCGCCAGCTCGATCAAAACACCTCCGGTTGGCCCTCTTCCATCAGCCGCACCTGCGGCTCGACGCCCACCTCCCGCGCCCGCGCCAGCAACCGCTCCGGCGGCTCTGCCAACGGCTCGTAACTGAGCCGGAAGGTCCCGTAGTGCATCGGCACGAGCGTCTTCGCGCCCAGTTCCACGAACGCCTGCACGGCCTCCTCCGGGTTCATGTGGACCGCCCGCTGGCTCGGCGTGTCGTACGCTCCGATGGGCAGCAGCGCGATTTCTACGGGACACCGCCGCCCGATCTCCGCGAACCCCTCGAAATACGCCGTGTCGCCGCAGTGGAACACCGACCGTCCCCCCGCCGACAGCACGAACCCGCCGAATCCCCGGTGCTGATCGTGCAACATCCGCGCGCCCCAGTGGTGGCAGGGGGTCAGCGTGATGGAGAGGTCGCCGCACTCGAATCCGCCCCAATAATCGAGCTCGTGGACCCGCTCAAACCCGAGGTCATGCACCAGGTTGCCCACGCCGAAAGGCACCACGATGGGTTGGTTCGCCGCGACCGCCTTCAACGTGCGGCGGTCGAGATGATCGAAGTGCGCGTGCGTGACGAGCACGAGGTCGATCATCGGCAATTCGTGCAGATGTACCCCCGGCGTCTTGAGCCGCTTGATGCCCTTGAGCCAGAGCGACCAGTTCGGGTCGATGAGGATGTTGAGCCCGGCCATCTGCACGAAAAACGAGGCGTGCCCGATCCAGGTGATCCCGATCTGGCCCTCCACCAGTTTCGGGAACAAGGGCGTGGTGTTGGTCTTGGCGTCGCGCGGGGAAAGCAGCGAGGGCAGCAGCACTTCGGTCAGAAAATTGCGCTTGTGCCAGCCTTTTTCGAGTTTCACGCCGACCCGCTTGGCG
>CAXSED010000152.1:0-8762 GCA_964236475.1 uncultured Chthoniobacterales bacterium | reverse complement strand
CGATAAAGCCCAGCGTCACCAGCAGCACACCCTGGAGCAGATAGGCGTTTTCCGTGTCCGCATCCTGCACCCGGAGTCGCCGCCGACTCGCCTCGGCCAGCGCGAGCAACGCCGCGCCGAACCCGAGCGACCATTTCCAGAACGACCCCGGGTAAGCCGCCAGCAGCAACCAGGTCGTCAGCAGAAAAAACGCCGTGTTGTTCACCGTGACGAACCCCGCCCGCCGCCACCGGGGCAGCACCCGCTCGTCCGCCGTGAACACCGTCCAGGTAAACAGCAGCCAGTACAGCAGCAGGAAACCGCTCTCGGTCCAGAACCCGGCGGACCCGAGCGCCGAGCGCGGCGGGGCGTTGCCGGTCAACGCCGATCCCTCGATGTACGCGTGGGAAAAACGCCAGAACCCGTAGCTGCCGAAAGTTGCCAGCAAACTCACGAACGGGAAAATCCGCCAGAGTTGCCTCCGCAGAAGATAGACCGCGCCGATGGCCAGAAACAGATTGGCGACCAACGTAAATTGGCTGATCTCGTTGACCGCCGAGGTGTAAAACGCCAGCAGGATCGCAAAGGTCGCCAGCAGTTCCGAGCCACGCCGGTCCGCCACCCAGACCATGAACGCCGCCCAACCCAGCAACAGTGCGCCCGCCAGCACCGGATCGGATACCACGCGCAGGTGCGGATTCCAGTGGGCGGCGTAGGTGACGTAATACACCGCCGCCAGTCCACCGGCGAACACCACGCGGGCGTAATTGCGTAATCCCTCCGATTCCTCGGCGAACCGGCGGCGTTCGAGCCACGCGCCCACGCCCGTCAGCGCGCCCGCGCCTAGGTACATCAGGGCGATCTTGGCGAGCGGCCCCAGCCTCGGGACGAGATGGTAATAGAGATAGCTGCCCAGGAAAGCGAGACCTGTCAGGAACAGCACGACGCCTGCACGGACCAGCCAGGTCGTGCCGATCTGCATTTCCAACGACTCGCGGGCGACTGCCGGGACGGGAGCAGGTTCCGGTTCCGGCGTCAGGGCGGTTTGCGAAAGGACCACCGGCGAAACGGCGGGGGCCAGGGCACGCGGCGCGGCGGGCACGGGCAGCGGCAGCGGAGGCGGCGTCACCGGCGCGGGAACGACTTCCTTGGCCTCGGCCAGCATCGCCGCGAGGGCCGCATTTTCCCCGGCCTCCTCGGTGTCCTGTGCAAGCTGCTCCAACCGCGTTTCCAGCGATTGCAGCTTTGTGCGCAGTGCTCGCTGCTCCGCACGGATCGCCTCGAATTCTTCGCGCTGGGCCGCGTTCATGCCGGGGAGAGAACCGAGCTGTTCATGGTCTGGAATGATGCCTCGGAACCATTTGGGATTGAAAATCGAAAAAACGCGGCGGAGTATCAGCTCCCTGTATGATCGTCACCACCGCCCAACTCTACAAGCTCGCTTACGGCAAATACGCCGTCGGCGCTTACAACATCAACAACCTCGAACAAACCATGGGCCTGTTCCGGGGTTGCCAGGAGTCGCAGGCGCCGTTCATCATCCAGCTTTCCAAAGGCGCGCGCAAATACGCCGACAAGCGCATGCTCGAAGCCATCATCCGCACCGCCGACCAGATTTTCCCGGAAGCCATCTTTGCGGTCCATCTCGACCACGGCGATGAAGAGTCCTGCTACGACTGCATCGACAGCGGTTTTTATTCGTCGGTGATGATCGACGCCAGCCACGCGGAGTTCGAGGAGAACATCGCCATCACCAAACGCGTGGTGGAACGCGCCCATGCGAAGGGCGTCAGCGTGGAAGCTGAACTGGGCCAGCTCGGCGGCGTGGAGGAAGACATCCACGTGGACGAGGGCCACGCCAGCCTGACCAATCCCACCGAGGCCGTCGAGTTCGTGCATCGGACCGGCTGCGACGCGCTCGCCGCCGCCATCGGCACCAGCCACGGCGCGTACAAGTTCAAGGGGCAGCAGAGCCTGCATTTTGACGTGATCCGCTCGATCCAAGAGAAGATTCCCGGCACGCCGATTGTCATGCACGGTAGCAGCAGCGTGCCGGTAGAGGAAGTGCGGCGCATCAACGAGGCGGGCGGCAAGCTCGACCCCAGCGCGCGCGGCGTCGATGAAAACGAATACCTGCCTGCTGCGAAGCTCGGCGTGACCAAGATCAACATCGACACTGATGGGCGGCTCGTCTGGACGCGTGTCCACCGGGAATTCTTCCGCGACAAGCCCGCCGATTTCGATTTCCGCCCGCCGGGTCACACGTTCATGGATGAGTACGCCAAGTTCATCGCCCACAAGAACACGAAGCTCGGCAGCGCGGGGCAGCTTCCGGTCATACGCGAGGCGCTCGGCGCCAAGTAGGCGCGCTTCCGTTTGCATGGGACGGTGGCCGGGTCGATAGAACAATTATGCGCATCGGTATTCTTGGAATGGATTTATCTATCGGTGGACCGGTTCTAATTTTCCTGGTGCTTGTGGGAATCGTCCTGCTCGCCACGAGCATCCGCATCGCCCAGGAATACCAGCGCGGCGTGATATTCCGGCTCGGGCGTTTTGTCGGGGTGCGCGGGCCGGGGCTGTACCTGCTGATCCCGTTCGGCATCGAGACGCAGTCGCTCATCGACATCCGCATCAAAACGGTGCCTATCGAATCGCAGGAAACGATCACCCGCGACAGCGTCACCATCCGCGTCAACGCCGCGCTCTGGTACAAGGTGGTCGATCCGGCGAAAAGCGTCATTGCCGTGACCGATGTGTTCGCCGCCATCTATCAACTCGCGCTGACCACCCTGCGCAACACCATCGGCCAGCACGACCTCGACGAAGTGCTCCAGGCGCGTGACAAGATCAACGACATCCTGCGTCAGAGCGTCATCCCGGCGACCGCCGGTTGGGGCATCGAGATCGAGCGTTTGGAAATGAAGGATGTGGAGTTGCCCGCGAACATGCAGCAGGTCATGGCCATGCAGGCCGAGGCGATCCGTGAGAAACGCGCCCGCATCATCAAGGCCGAGGCGGAACTCGAAGCGTCGTCCAAATTGACGCAGGCTTCCGAGATGATGATGGGCAATCCTGCCGCGCTGGAACTGCGCCGGATGCAGATGATTTCCGAGGTCGGCGCGGACAACAACACGACGACTATCGTGATGATCCCGTCGGATTTCGTCACGATGGCCAAAAGCATGACGGACTACATCAACGAGCACAAGGCGAAGCCGCCAGTAGCTTCGTAACGACTTTTGCGCCAGCGGCGCGGGCTACTTCTTATACCAGCGCGGTTTTACCGTCGATCCGCTCGGTAGCAACGCGGCTTCCCAGCCGTGAATCTCGGCCACGAGTTGCTGCGCCCCCTCCAACCAGTCCAACTCTGGTCAAAGGTAAGACTTTTCATGAAACGCTGCGTTTCGCGTCTGGCACCCTCCCAGCCGCCGCAATGCCAATCGTTTTTGCTGTCTCCAGGCTGACTCATCGCGGGTTTTCGGGTGTAAGCTCATACACGCTCCGCAACTCGTCAACGTCTAGCAAATCCTTCGGGCGACCCGCCCGGGTTTTCATGAGCAGCAGTTCATCGAGAACCAGAACAGGCACTTCTCTCCCACCGAACAGGGGCAGGCGTGGCGCGCGCTCGAACTGAATTTCAAAGTCAAAAGGAGTCGTGCCGAATACATCGACCGGCGTTTTTGGAGTGAGCGTCGCTGACCAGTTGAAAAACGATCATCCCTTTTTCACGAATCTACTGTTCGCGCTTTTCCGCGTCGGCAAACTCCTCGATTTTCACAGGCACACGCGGATAGTACCCAAGTTTGGCCAATGCTCCTACAATCAGATAGCGCGCTTGCGCTTGCTTGAGTGCGTCAACGATGGCCTTTACGGACTCGGCTTGCATTACGCTCAGCTTACCAGCCACGTCGAGTTCCTCAACCGGACGGTGGATTACTCTCCCGGCAATACCAGCGGCGCGCCCTTCGCGTCGTCCGCCGGTTTGATCCCCAGCCATTTCGCCACGGTGGGGTGATACTGGTCCCATTTCACCTCGCCGAGGTCTTTCCCGCCGAACGGCTGCGGGAAACGCCACAGCAACGCCGCGCCGTACATTTCCGGGTCGTCCTCAACCGGGTAACCGTGCATCCCCAGCGGACCGCCGCCCGCCTGCGCGATGTCTATCACCGGCTGGGTCGCCTGCGAACTGAACGTGTACCCGCGCGGCAACACCACCACCAGATCACCCGTGCGGGTCGGGTGGGCGTAGGCCCAGGCCGCTGGCAGGTCCTCCCGCCGGTAGGCGTGCAGGAACGGATAGGCACGCAGCTTTTCGACGAAGCCCGCCAACCGCTCCTCGCGGGCCGGTCCGGCGGCGAGTGCATCCACGAACACGTTGCCCATGTTGCCCACCGTCGAAAGCGTGATCTCCTTCTGCCCGTGCGGCAGCCCGAGCAGCTTTTCCAGATTGACCGCTTTCGTCACCGCCGACATGCCGTGGTCGGTGGAAAGCAGCAGATAGAAATGGTCTGCGGGACCGGCGGTCTCTTTCCATTGCGCCAGGGCGCGCTCGAAAAATGCGCCCAGCGTGTGATCGACCGCCTGCACCGCCGCCGTGGTTTCCGGCGCGTCCGGCCCATATTTGTGCCCCGCCACGTCCGCGTCTTCGACGTAACCCATCAACAGGTACAGCGGCGCGCCCTTGTCCGCGTGCCAGGTGTCGAGGAGATGATCCAGGCGTTGCGCGTCAGTCGGCGCAGGATCGAACTTTTCGCCGAAATAATCTGCGTGGACCGGCCCGTGTTCCGCCTGGGAAAGCGGCCAGTCGTAAACCAGCGTCCGCACGCCCTGGCGTTCGGCGGTCAGCCAGATCGGCTCGGCCTGGAGCAAGGCGGCGTCGCCCGGGTAGCGGTAGGTTTGGCGCGTGCTGGCGTCATAGAAGGAATTGCCGGTGATGCCGTGGTGATCGACCGTCACCCCGGTCGCCTCGGCGCAATGGCTGGGAAAGGTGATCGGCGGGAACACCGGATGAAACCGGCGGCTGTACGCGCCTTCTTTCATCAGGCGCGCGAAGAAGGGCAGCGGCGCGCGGTCCAGATAATCGCCGCGCATGCCGTCCATGCTGATCCAGACCACGGTGTTTTTTCCGCTGCCCGCCCCGAATGAATCATCCGCCCGCGCGGCTGGTTTCCAAGCGGTGGCGAAGACTGCCGTGCAGAGAGAGACCCACAGCAACCGGCGCAGTTTGAATCGGCGAATTTCCATAAAGACCCTTCGTTGACGCCGACGTGGTTGTACGCCCGGTCGCCCGGGGCTAGATATTACCCGTGCTTTCCCTCTTGGCTATCTCGCTTTTGCTGGACGTACTCCCCCTTTCGACGGTGGCGGCGGACTCTCCCTCCCCGCCTCCGGTTGAGGCGCGGAAAGTCACGCCTGCCCCGGCTTGGTATAGCCAGGTCAACGCCGGTGTGCCGGGCGGGTTTGCCCCGGTGCGTTCGTTTGACGCCACTTACAGCCTCGTCTGGGGGAGCGTGCAGGCGGCGCACGTTGAGGCGCAGTGTGTTTCGTCGGCGGCGAAGAACGAAATTCGCTCGACCTTCAAGGCGACCACCACCGGGGCCGCCCGCGCCCTCTACAAACTCGACGCCACCCACGTCTCTGTCCTCAACCGGTCCACTCTCCACCCGATCTACCTCGAACAAACCGAACTCAACTCCAGGAAACACACGTTTTCCCGGGTGGATTTCACCCCGGCGGAGGCCATCCGCGTGGACCGCGACCTTAAGAAAGACGAGCACGATCCCACCGCCATCGGCAAGACCCGGCACTACCGTTACCCGGAGTTGTACGATATGCAGAGCGTCCTGCTTTACCTGCGTAGTCTGCCGCTGGCGTCCGGCGAAGAGAAAGTCCTGCCGTTCATGACTTCCGGCAGCCCGTACCTCGCCACGGTCAAGGTGCTGGGCCGCAGCCGCGTCAAGGTCAAGGCAGGCGAGTTCGCGGCCATCGAGTGCTCCCTGAAATTGGAGAAAATCACCAAGGAAGGCACCCTAGTGCCGCGCAAGGGTTTCGAGAGCGCGCGCGCCTGGATCAGCGACGACGCCAACCGGCTGCTCATCAAAGCGGAATCCGAGGTGTTCATCGGCTCGGTCAGCCTGGAACTGGAACAGGTGACGTTCCCCGACGCCGTACCGCGCTAGCTAATCCACGATCCGGCCCGGAAAAACGATGCTCGGTCCCCGGCGGGGATCATCGTCGCGGCGCGGTCCCACGGTCTGACGCCCCGGCAGCAGCCGCATCACCCCCAACGTGCTCACGTCGAGCCGTCCCGTGCGCCGTAGCCGGTTGACCTCCTGGAAATTGGTCAACGCTTCCGTGGTGGACGGTCCGAGAGTACCGTCAGGGCGTCCGGCGTAGAACCCGTTGCGCGCCAGCGTCGCCTGCGCGCGCCGGAGCACGTCGGCCTGCACGGGCGGCGGCGCGAATTCATACGGCGTGCTGGCGAAAAATGTGCTCAACGCGACCGAAGATGGGATGCCCTCACGCGGGACATTGTATGCGCCGCCCGCTGACGGCTCATCCGGTCTGGCGCGCAACTCTGGGTGGATGTTCCCCGGGGCGCGCGGCGCAGGCTCCACGTCGTCCTGCGAGTCCGGGTTCGGCTGCGACCGTGGCGGCGGACGGTACGCGGGCGCGGGCGTCGGTGTGGCGTAGGTGGTGGTTGGCGGCACGCGCCGACTGGGCGTGCTCAGCGGGGCGGGCGTGCTCTGGTCCTCGTTGCCGTTCGCGCTCCGGTTGCCGCTGACGCTGTTCGACGCTCCGGTCCGTTCGATGGAACGGCGCGTCTCGTCGTTCAACTGCCCGCTGACCGTCAGCCCGTTGCGGATCTGGTAGCGCCGCAACGCCTGGGTGGTCTCGTCGCCGGGCGAGCCGTCGATGGGGCCATAGTAAAATCCCTGGTCGCGCAACGATTGCTGCACCCGGCGCAACGCCTCGTCTGCCCGCGCCGTCCCGACTCCCGCTACGGCGAGAAAAATTCCCAAAACCGCCAACCGCCCAAAGCTCGTGGTGAAAACACGCATGATACCTAACTGACGTTCCTACTGCCCCGATATTCAACTCCCAACTGCGAACGCCACCAACGGCGCGCGCTGCCGGGCCGCATCCAGATATTTTATGATACCGCCCGCGAGGGATTCCGCGATTTTTTGCCGGTAGGCCGTGTCACCCAGCCGGTGCGCCTCCGCCGGGTTGCTCACGAAACCTCCTTCCACCAGAACCGCCGGACCCATCACCCGATGAGTGACGTACAGGCTGCGCTCCTTGATGCCCCGGTCCGTCGCCGCCGTCCCGGCGATCAACGATCCCTGGATGCAATCCGCCAGGGTCTGCCCTTCCCGGATCGCCCGGTTCTGCGCGCCCAACGCCGAGCCTTTACCGCCGAAAAGCGAGGCCCACGCCCAGCCGGAATCCGGGATCAATTTGCGCTCGCAATAATAGGTCTCGATGCCGCTGGCCCGCCCGACCGCCTTGCCATTGCCCGACGCGTCGTTGAAATGGATGCTCACGAACACCGCGCCCGGCAACGCGTTGGCCAGACGCACCCGGTCTTCGAGCGGCACGAAATGATCGTCTTCGCGCGTCAGCCGCACCTCCACGCCCCGCGCCCGGAGCAACGCCGCCACCCGCAGGCCCACGTCCAGATTCAGACTTTTCTCCACCACGCCCTGCGCGACCGCGCCGCTGTCCTCGCCGCCATGCCCGGGATCAATGACGACTGCCACCGCGCCTCCACCTGCCTTGTCTGGCCATATCGGATGCCACCCGGGCAGTTGCCCGCCGCCAAACAACGCCCACAGGCAAATCACGCATAGCGCCAACCCGCCCAAGGCGAGCGACTGGCTTCCCCACCGGATCGGCGGCCTCGGCCCGTCGAACCTGCGCCGTACGGGTGGTGGTGGCAGTTCTGATAACTCCGCCTCCGGCGTCAACTCCGCGCGCTCCGCTGCCGAAGCGTTCTCCGGCATGGGCGGCGGTTCAGCCATGGGTTTCCTGCGCGGGCCGGACCTCCGCCTCGGTCAGTGCCCGGAAAGCGATGTGCGATTTCGTGCGGTATTCCAGCACGGCGGCCTCGATGCTCGCCGTTTCCAGTTGTTCCTGGCGCGCCTTGCCCAAGGTTTCCGACGATGGCAACTCGCCCGCATCTTTCTCCTCCTGCATGGCGAGGAAGCCCACCGTCCACGCGTCCAACGCCAGCGACAACGCCTCGTTAAGAGGCAGCGCCGGGCGGTAGTCCCGCGCCAGGAATTGCTCCATCCGCTCCGCCGACCCCCGCGTGCCGCTGAGCACGGCGTATTCCTGCCGGGTCTTGGAAAAGGGCGTGCCGTTGGTCTGGATCGCGCCGTCGTAATCGACCCGCAAAAATGTGTTCGTGCCCGACTCCGCGCCGAGTTCGACGAACAGCATCCGCGCCAGGTACGGCGGCCCGTACACCTGCTCGAACGCCGCCTTCAGCGCCGGGCTGATGGAATAATTCGCCATCCGCCGCAACGACACGTCCCCCGCCGATCGCGTGAACCCTTCCGTGCTGGCGAGTTCGATGGCCGTCATGCGCAGCCGTTCGATGTCGCCCGGGTGCCCGATGGCCGCCAGGGCGATACGGTCGTACACCTCGAAAATCTTCTGCCGCTCCCGCCCGAGGGTCAGCAACAGGATGCCGCCCTCGTAATTGAAGGCGACGACGGGGCTGCCCGTGGCGATCTGGTTTTCGATGTACTCCCGCCGGTTGGCGATGGCTTCAA
>CAXSED010000151.1:0-8852 GCA_964236475.1 uncultured Chthoniobacterales bacterium | reverse complement strand
GCCAGCTTTTCGCGCAGGTCACGAACCCGCCCATCGACCCGTTGCGCGAAAAACTGGTCATGTCGCTTAATACGATCATGGGCTGGCGGCGCAACCTGTTCGGCGAAACGCCCGAACACGCCCGGCTGGTTTCGGCAGAATCGCCGATCCTTTTCGAGCACGAACTGGACGCTCTCCGCGCGCACGAAGCACCGGAAACCAAACTAGGCACCGTCCTGACAACCTGGCCGCTGGGCGACGGCGCACACGGGCTGGAAACCGCCGTCGAGCGCATCTGCCGCGACGCCGAAGCGGCGGTAGACGACGGCTGCCGCCTCGTCGTCCTGAGCGACCGGGGCGTCGATCACGCCAATGTCCCCGTGCCGATGTTGCTGGCGATGGGCGCGGTCCACCATCATCTCACGCGGGTCGGCAAGCGGATGCGCGTCAGTGTCATCTGCGAAACCGGCGAGGCGCGCGACGTGCACCACATGGCTTGCCTCATCGGCTACGGCGCGAGCAGCATCGTGCCCTATCTGGCGTTCGCCACCTGCCGCGAGATCATCGAAAAAATGCCCGCCGAAGGTCGGCCCACCTACGCGCAGTCCATCAAGAATTACCGCTCCTCGCTGGAAAGCGGCATCCTGAAAATCATGTCCAAGATGGGCATCAGCGTGCTGGCCAGCTACCGGGGGGCGCAGATTTTCGAGTGCGTCGGCTTGGCGTCCGGGCTGGTGGAGAAGTGTTTCACCGGCACGTCCACGCAGATCGAGGGCATCGGCTTCGGCGAAATCGCGGAGGAAAGCCTGCGCCGTCACGCGCTGGCCTACGCCATGCCGGGGACTGACGGCACGCGCAAACCGGCGGCGCTGACGAACCCGGGCGTCTACCGGTTCCGCCCCAACGGCGAGGCCCACGCGGTCACGCCGCCGATGATCAAGAATTTCCACACCTTCGTGCAGACCGACAAGCCCGAGGATTACAAGAAATACGTCGATTCGACGCTCAACGCGACGCCCATCGCCCTGCGTGACCTGCTCGAACTCGCGCCCGCTTCGGAGCCGATCCCGCTGGAAGAGGTCGAACCCATTGAAGACATCCGCCGCCGGTTCACGACGGCGGGCATGTCGCTGGGCGCGCTCAGCCCCGAGGCGCACGAATGCCTCGCCATCGCCATGAACCGCATCGGCGGCAAGAGCAACAGCGGCGAGGGCGGCGAGGACCCGGAACGTTTCCACCGCCGCGAAAACGGCGACCTGGCCAACAGCGCGATCAAGCAAATTGCCAGCGGGCGGTTCGGCGTCAACGCGACCTACCTCGCCAGCGCCAAGGAAATCGAAATCAAAATGGCGCAGGGGGCCAAGCCCGGCGAGGGTGGCCAGCTCCCCGGCCACAAGGTCAGCGTTTACATCGGCAGGCTGCGCAAAGCGACCCCTGGCGTCTCGCTCATCTCACCCCCGCCGCACCACGATATTTACTCCATTGAGGATTTGGCGCAGTTGATCTACGACCTGAAACAGGTCAACCCCCGCGCCCGGGTGTGCGTCAAACTCGTCGCCGAGGCGGGCGTCGGCACCATCGCGGCGGGCGTCGCCAAGGCCCACGCGGACATTATTCTCATCAGCGGCCACGAGGGCGGCACCGGCGCGGCAGCTTACTCGTCGATCAAGAACGCAGGCAGCGCGTGGGAACTCGGCCTCTCCGAAGCGCATCAGGTTCTCATGCTCAACGGGCTGCGCAACCGCGTCACCCTGCGTACCGACGGTGGGATGCGCACCGGTATGGACATCATTTTCGGCGCGCTGCTCGGCGCGGAGGAATTCAATTTCGGCACGGCGGCGCTCATCGCCAGCGGCTGCGTTTACGTGCGCCAATGTCACCTGAACACCTGCCCGGTCGGCGTGGCCACGCTCGACGAAAAGCTGCGCGCGAAGTTCAAGGGCAAGCCCGAGAATATCGTCAATTTTTTCAACGGCGTTGCTGTCGAGGTCCGTGAAATCATGGCGACGCTCGGTGCGCGCAACATGAACGAACTCATCGGGCGTGTCGATTTGCTCCGCCAGCGCAAGGCGACCAACCATCCCAAGGCGAACACGCTCGACCTGCGGCGGATGCTCGCCGACGTGACCAAGGACGACCCGACGGCCCCCCGCTTCCACACGCGCGACCGCAACGACGGCTTCAACGACCGTCCGCTCGACGATGTGATCCTTCAGGATGCCAACGAAGCCATCAACCTCGGCAAACCGCTCTCACTCAAGTACAAAGTTCGCAACACGAACCGCTCGGTTTGCACGAAGGTCAGCGGCGAGATCGCTTACCAGCACGGCGAAAAGGGCCTGCCCGAAGGCCTGCTGGAAATCAACCTCACCGGCAGCGCTGGCCAGAGCTTGGGCGCGTTCCTGAGTCCCGGCCTACGGTTGATTCTGGTGGGCGAAGCGAACGATTACGTCGGCAAATCCATGAGCGGCGGTGTCATTGTCATCAAGCCGCGCGCCGAACACAAATTCGTGGCGAGCGAGGCGATGATCGCAGGTAACACCTGTCTCTACGGAGCAACCGGTGGATTCTTCTCCGCGCAGGGCCGGGTCGGAGAGCGGTTTGCCGTGCGCAACTCGGGTGTCACGGCGGTCGTGGAAGGCCTCGGCGACCACGGTTGCGAGTACATGACCAACGGCACGGTCGTCGTGCTGGGCCGCACGGGTCGTAACTTCGGCGCGGGCATGACCGGCGGTGTCGCCTACGTGCTCGACGCCAACGATGCCTTCGAGAACCTTTACAATCCGCAGTTGATCCGGGTAGAACGGCTCGGTGCGGAAGAAGACATCAACGCGCTCAAGGGCTTGGTCTACAAGCATCTCGAACTGTCAGAAAGCTTAAGGGCAAAAGAAATTCTCGCGGACTGGCCGATTTTCCAGCAAAAGTTTTGGAAGGTAGTTCCCCTTCCGCCAGCGGCTACCAAGCCTGCAACCGTGGTAACACCATTTGCCTCGGCAGTCCCGCCAGCCGCAGCAGAAGTGATGGCAGCGGCCAAGCCGTAGCGCGAGTCACGGTGTAGCCACCGCCGATGCAAGGAGTTCTCTTGGTTGTCGAGAGTAGCTAGCCGGGCTTACTCATAAATCTTAGCCGCATAAAGCATGTCGGCGAACGTGCGCCATCCGGGCGGGTCGGTGACGCGTTCGCTCATGTTTTTGGTCCACGCTTACAATGCGTCTAGGTATCTTTCGAGCGATGAATTTTCCCAGTCATCTAGCGCATCGGAATGTCCGTTTGACGGCAAGCGGTGGTCCCGTAAAGACGATTGCTTGTTTGAAGATCAGCGCGCAAAGCCGTTAAAAACTCAAGGAAAGTATCCCTCGAGTTTACTCGTTCCAAATATTCGACGAGATCCATCAACGAAAACGGTGAGGTAAATTGAAGGAATACCCTGCGCCAAAAGCGCCGATGGGGCGGTCTCCCCTCGGAGCCGCCCCATCAACACACAATGATTGTTTTCCAGGCGTGCCCGCTCAGGCGTGCGCCGCCTTCATCCCGCCGCCGTACACGCTCACCGGCTGCTGCACAGGAGCCGCGATGCCCTCGAAGTGAGCACGCACGCGGCGGAGTTGATTGATTAGAAAATGGTCGCCCACGTTCAACATGCGATCCATCAAGTTGAACATCGGGGAGGCAGACTCGTAATTAATGACGAGGTCCACTTCGGTCAGATTGTTTTTGACGGCATGGAAGCTGATCATGCCCATGATTTCCAGATCGCCGTCCACCGATTTGAAAACGACGGTGTTTGCATCTTCGGAAGGGACTTCGGTCAAAACGAAATCCGCGCGGAAACCTAGCGGCATCGACAACTTCCAATGCGTCATTCCGTTCTCGTTCACGTCCGCCTTTTCCACGCCGTCCAAATGGTGACGATAGCTGCTCACATTAGCCAACCGACGCTTGGTCTCATTGACCGACTGGTTCATGTGGAAAGTCTTGTGAAGCATCATAGGTATTGAGTCGCGCGTTGCTGAGTTGCGAACCTAATAGCAAAGGCCGTGCCCAACCGCTTTTGCCTCTAGAGCCTAGTAATCAGATTTGCGTCAACGATGCGAATAATTACAGTGATGTATCATTGCAATACAGTAAATCGTCAGGCTCCATTACGGCTCAGAGAGAACCTTGGCCGTGTACCAACGTGAACAATACAGGCACGCCGAGCATATCCTCTAAAACCGACCGGTTGGTGGTCATAGCGATGACCTGTGGCTCACCCGAATCTTCTGCGACCGGTTGGCCGTCGTTGAGGATCAAGCCCGCGCAGGTCAACTCGCATGAGCGAACGTGCTGCACCGTCAACGCCGCGTGATTAAGCGCACCCAGCCGATTTTTCACCACCACGATGACCGGCAGCGCAAACTCCCCCGCGAGGTCGGCCACGGTATACGCCCGCTCAATCGGCACGAGCCATCCTCCGACGCCCTCCACCAGAACGGATTCGTACCGTGCGCGCAAATCAGCAAAAGTTTCCCGGATCAACGCTAGGTCGATGGGGCGGTTTTCGATCATCGCCGCTGTGTAGGGAGCCGCCGGGGTCCGCAGCCAGACGGGGTTAACCTCGTTGAGAGTAAGCGTGTCGTCCGCCGCCGCCCGCAGAATTTCTGCGTCCTCACGCGAGCCGCAGCACATCGGCTTGAAGCCCACGGTGTCCAGCCCTTGCGCGCGCAGCCGCCGGATAAGCCGGGCGGTCACATAAGTCTTGCCGACGCCGGTGTCGGTGCCGGTGATGAAAACGTTCACCGGCAGATGGATAGTGGAAATCCCGTGTGCGTCCCCGGACAGGAAAAATTCCCCGCAGCAGGATCGGGAAGGGCTGTTCGGCACCTGGATAGAAAAATGCAAGCAAGAGGCATGGCGGGAGTCGAATTCTAGGGTTGCCGATTGCCAATGGCAATTTAGAATGGCGCATCGTCCGCCGTCCCGCTTGTTTTACCCCGACTCATGAAAGATTTTCTCGAATGTACGGCGCTCATCACCGGTGCCTCCGCTGGCATCGGACGTGAAATCGCCCGGCAGCTCGCACCGCTGGCTGGCTCGTTGATCCTGGTGGCCCGGCGCACCGATCGCCTCGAATCGTTGCGCCTCGAACTGCTGGAGATCAACCCGACCCTGCGCGTCGAGTGCCACACTGTCGATCTCTCGGTGCCCGCACAGGTGGATGCGTTGTGCCGTATGCTCGCCGAAAACGCCGTGGAACTCGATTTTCTGATCAACAACGCCGGGTTTGGCGATTCAGGTCCGTTTGAAACGAGTGAGTGGACGAAGATCGAGCGCATGCTTCAGGTCAACGTCGTCGCGCTGACCGCGCTCTGTCACCGGCTCATCCCGCTGCTGCGGTGGCACCGCCCGGGGGCCATTCTCAACGTCAGCAGCATTGCCAGCCTGCTGCCGATCCCCAATCTCGGCGTGTACGCGGCGACCAAGGCCTACGTCAGTTCTTTCACCGAAGCTCTGCGTGCGGAACTGCGCGGCACGGGCATCTCCGTGACGCACCTGTGCCCCGGCCCGGTGGACACGGAGTTTCAAAACGTCGCCGGTCGGGCCGGAGAATCGGAGCGCAAGCACGCACCGGATTGGGTGAAGGTCCCGGTCGAGCAGGTGGCACGAGCGGCGTTGCGAGCGGTGTCGCGCGACAAAGCGAGGGTCGTCCCCGGCTTCTGGATGATGATGGCCCCGGTGTTTCTCGCGTTGGTCCCGTGGTTCCTGTTACGCTTCGCCTACGCCTCGTCCATGCGCCCGGCAGGTCGCCCGGAATGGCGCACCAGCTAGGGATCTGCCAACCTTTTCCATATGCCCATCGCCCCGCTCTTTTTCGACGCCGAGATTTACTTTATCACGTTCGGCATCATCACGATTTTTGGAGGCGTCATGGGTTACGTCAAGGCACGCAGCGTGCCCTCGCTGGTGGCAGGCGCGATTGCCGGGGTGCTGCTCATCGTCGGCGCGCTGCTGATTCCGAAGCTATCCGGATGGCGGACGGGAGTGCTGCTCGACCTGATCGTTTGCCTGTTGTTGGCGGGGCGGTTCGCGCCCTCGCTGCTGCGCGGCAAGCTCAACCCGGCGGTCTACGTCGTGCCGCTGGCGGTCATCGGCGTCATTCTCGCGGCGGTGCTCCTGTTCAGTGCAGGTCATCCGTGAAGCCACGCCCGGACGGCCCACGATGAGACGCACGGAACGCCGGGGAGGCTGTGGGCCGCCCTTTCTGATCGCCGTCGGTTTGCTGCTCGGGGTGCTGGGTGGCGTGATCTTGCCGTGGCCGCTGCGCACCTGGATTGCCGGGCGGCTGCCTGCGTTGCTGGCGAGTTCGTCTTTCCCGCCGCCCACGCCGCCGCCGACCCCCACGCTGACCCCTACCCCGCTGCCCACCCCCACGCCTACGCCGCTGCCAGTGCAATTGGTCATCCCGCCGAAAACGCGCGACACGGCCAAGCTCTACAATGGCCTCCAACTGCGTTCGACGTTCGAGGGCGAACCGGGTCGGCAGGCCAGCCTGGAGCGCGAAACCGCCGCCAGCTACGCGCTCGATCTGCAACTGGCGATCAAGATCCCCGCCGCCAGCCGGACAGCGGCGGAAATTACTCACAGCGCGCCGACCTTGCTCGCCATGCTGCCTAAGCTCGGCGCGTTGCTGGAAAAAGCCGAGGTGTCGAAATTCTACTACGGCATCTATGCGAACAAGACCGAACTCCTGCGCCAGAACCTCACGCATCTCGACGCCCTGCTGCCGCGCGACATCTTCTACGACACCGATACGATCCTCGAAATCCAGGACCCCGATAGCAAGCGCCGGTTCCTGCTCATCCAGTCTGACATGGACGTGGACAGCGACGGCTCCGATCCCGACCGGCTCAACGAGGTCGATTCCGCCGACCCCAGTTTCCAGCCGTTGACCAGCTACAAGTGGCCCAAGCGCGGCCCGGTGCCGAACCCGCTTCTCAAGCCTTACCACGACCGTCTGGACCACCTCGAAGCCGATCTGAAGGCCAATCCCAACCACCGGAACACCGCCACGGCCATCGAAGCCCAGCGCAACGTCATCAACCAGATCGAGCATTACGATTCGCTCATCGCCAAGACCGATCCGTACATCGTCCTGCCCGGTTTCATGACGCGCCAGCCCGGGCATCCCTTCCAGCCGAAACTCGGTGACTACGTGGTAGTCTTGGCGGATAACACGCTCTACCCGGCGATTTTCGGCGACATCGGGCCCAGCACCCAGCTCGGCGAGGCCAGCACCCGTCTCGCGCAGGCGGTCGATCCCCGCGCCACTCCCGAGCGCAGTCCGGTCAACGACTTGAAAATCACTTACCTGGTTTTCCCCAACTCCGCCGACCAGCCTCCCGGCCCGCCGGACCTCGGGAAAATCCGGGCGCGCTGTCAGGCGTTGCTCAACGAGATCGGCGGCAGCCCGACGGAACTGCACGAATGGGCTAGCCTGATCCCGACGCCGACCCCCAAGCCCACGCCGACACCCTCACCCTCTGCCACGGCGACCCCGTCGCCCGTCGCCACCCACGCGCCTACTCCAACGGCACCTGCCACTCCGTCCGCGAGCCTATCCGCTTCGCCGAAAAGCTCCCCGGCGGCGTAGCATCCAATCAAGAGCAATATTCAGAACGGTGATTGGCCGAGTAAATTTCAACAAAGACGAGAGGTAATTACCCCGCCGGACCAAGTAATTAGCTCTCTTTATGAACGCAAAACTAATAAAAGCTGGACTATGTATGATGTTAATTGCGTTGATCTTGGCGAGCTTGCTCTACTTTCTGAATCCTTTTCAGACCGCTGTTGAACGGGGCCAAACGGCGAGGGTAGGGGCAGACATTGGCGCTATCTCGACAGGTCTTGAAGACTATAAGTACCGGAGCGGGCTTTTTCCAAGCACCTCGCAAGGACTTGACGCGCTGACCACAAAACCCGCTGGCGATCCCGTGCCAGAAAAGTGGCTACAAGAGATGCAAAGGGTTCCCGTCGACCCATGGGGTAATGCATATCGATACGAACTACCGGGAAAACACAATCCGACGGGCTTCGACCTTTACTCCACCGGCGGTCCGCGCAGTAAAATAATTGGCAACTGGTAGCCTTGCTGTCGGGATACTCACCAAAGAGATTCGCTTAGCTCTACCCGACCGCCGCGAATTTGACACTGCTCACGCATTGTCCCGCCGATCTCCACGTATCGGAGCAATGCTCCGACACTTGCAACTCGTTCGCTAGTCACATATTTTGCTTTTCGTTATGAGCGTTCAAGAACTTGAAGCTGCCGTTAGCCGTCTGCCACGCGAGGAGTTCTCCCAATTCCAAGCATGGTTCGAGGAGTTTGCCGCTGACGCTTGGGATGCACAGATCGAAGCCGATGCCCGTGCGGGTCGTCTCGATCACCTCGTCGCCCAAGCCGATGCCGACTTCGAGGCGGGCCGTTGCACCCCGCTGTGAGGCACTTCGCCGCACCTGCTTTCTGATTTCATTACCGGCAGCTTCATGCGGCGGTTCAAGCGTTAGCTGATAAGAATTTTGCGTTGCTGCGCTCGGATCCTCGCCATGGGTCTCTGCGGTTTAAGCCGGTGGCGGGTCCGCTCTGGTCGGTTCGCATCGGGTTGGCTTACCGTGCTATCGCTAGACAGCGCGAGGAAGGCTTCGTTTGGGTGTGGATCGGCCACCACTCCGTTTACGACCAGATTCTACGTTCCCCCACCGAAATAGTAGGTTCTACGTCTTCGGATCGAGCGTAGTAATCGCCGTCGCCAGATCAAACGCCCGCTGGATTACCGTATCTCGCAGCGGCGGCTTGGGCGGCGGCTCGCCCCGGCGGCGGGCGGCCTGGGCGTCGC
>CAXSED010000150.1:0-8904 GCA_964236475.1 uncultured Chthoniobacterales bacterium | reverse complement strand
TGGCGAGCAGGCTGGTCGTCGGGTCGCCGATCTTCGTCTTGAAATCGGCGGCGGACGCGAACGTGCCCGACGACGCCGTGGCGAACACGCTCGACTGGTTGGCCGCCATGTAAACCTGCCATTTTTTGAACGCCACCTCCAGCGCGCCGTCGGCCAGGGCCTGCGCGGCGGTCATGTCACGCCCACGCCGGGCCACGTAAGCGGTGCCACGCGTGAAATCGAACGCCGCGCCGATCAGCAACGCCAGCAACGCGACGATGAACACACTGATGACCAGCGTGCTGGCGTGCTCTTGGTTTCTCGACCGCGGCCCGCGCGGCCTGGTCGGTACTGCGGCCCCGGATTTCGTCGTGCAATTTTGAGTTGGCATATCGGAAGAGTCAGTTCAGGGTGATCTGGGTGAGCGAGGTATCGTCGAGACGAACCTTGATGCCCATCGTTGGGTTGGACCGCAAGAAAACGTTGAATTCGGTGCTGGACGTATCCACCGTCGCGCTGCCGAGGTTGCGGTCGGCGATGGCGTGGGCGTAATCGACCGCGCGGATCGGCAGGTTGATGCTCAAGGGATTGAGGGTGCCGCGTCCGCCATAGTAGTTGAACGGCTGCACGCCCAGCCCCGTGTTCGTGTCGATCTCCTGCGGCGCGGGATCGAGATCGTGCGTGATGACCTTCGGATTGGTCAGCGTGGCGGTCGATGGGTAACAGACCAGTTGGCGTTCCACCGGCTTGCCCGTGGTGTCGTTGACGGTGAAGGCGGCATAAGCGACCTCCCGGAAAATATAAACGGAGTTGTTGCCCTGCACGGCGCAGTTGCCGCTGCTATCGACGGGCAGCGGGTTCGTGCCGTCGATCCACACCATGAACGAGGTGGACGGCACTCCCGGCGCGGCGGGATCGCTCGCCGGACTGACCTTGGTGATCAGCCGCCCGGGCTTGACCACCGACACGCCGTTCATCGACACGGTTTCCGCCATGCCGGTGCTGTACGGCGATGGGTTCATGAACAGCAGCCGGTCGCCGACTTGCGGCAGTGGCGCGGTCAGTTCTTCGGTGCCGCTCACGCCGATGTGGCGGTTGAGCACGATGCCCGCGCTGGGCTTGATGGGTCCGCTCGCGCCGCTGCCGGGGAGCATCTGGTACGCCGGGCCGAGGTTGACCCAGGTGATGATCGCCTGCCCGGAAGTGGCCGTGGAGGCCAGCGGCGTGAACACTCCGTTCCCGGCGCTCACGCTGTAGCTCATGAGCAGCGGCGGTTCGATGGACATGTCGATGTCGCGCTTGAGCGTTTGCAGGCTGTAGCGCAGCGAATTGTTCGATTTGTTGATCGAAAAATTGCGAGCGTAGAGGCTCACGTCGCCCGACAGGAACGGAAACGCCACAGCTCCGCCGACGACGAAGATGCCGACCGCCACCATTAATTCTGTGAGGGTAAAACCGGCCTGGCGGGAAGAAGGAACGCGCCACATAAGATCATCAGGAAGCCGCCTTGAAAGTCGTGACGGTATAAAAGTAGGTGAAATTCCGGTAAGTGTACTGGAGGACGAAATCTACCTGCACCAGGTCTGTGGCAGTGTTGAGACCGTAGGTGGTGCCGACGTTTTGCACGCGCCAGTAAAGAGTGCCGCCCACGACGGACGAGGCGGTGGCGTTGCGCCCGACGATGAGGGGGATGGATTGGGGAACCGCCTGGCCGCCGATGCTTGCGCAAGGATCGACCGCCATGCCATTGACGGTGGCGCTACCGGCTGTCGGGGAGGGGACCGTGCTGCTGGACAGCAAAGCAGCCACGTAGTTTTCCACCATGGCGCGGGCTTCCTCAGCGTTGCGGTTTTTGGCGGCACGGTCGTTGAAAAGGTTGAGTGCGGCGGTGGAAGACACCGCGAAGATCATGAGGACGACCAGCGCGATGAGCGCCTCGACGAGCGTAAACGCATCGTTCAAACGACTGGCACGAAAGGAGATAAGGTGAAACGACCGCATAACAAGCACCGGTTCTGAAAGAAAATGGGACGTTGGTCCTCTTGCTAGCATGCAGCGGGCCAATGCGCGGGATGACCGTTGTCGACTGAGAAAGATTTTCGCTGGTCACTGTCCAAGCGATGGATGTCTCGATTTATCTCATTATTGATAAATCAAAAATGATAAAGCGCTGATCTATCTTCTGCCCATCTGAAACCAACCACCGGGCCGAATGTTTTTCGATGGCTACATCCCCCCAGTTGCAAACCGCCGCTACCAACGGTCAATGGATCGAAACCGATGTACCCGCTCGCATGGACCGTCTGCCGTGGAGCCGCTGGCATTGGTTGATCGTCACCGCGTTGGGCGTGACATGGATTCTGGACGGACTGGAGGTCACGCTGGCTGGCGCGCTGGGCGGCATCCTGAAAAGCTCGCACACGCTGGCGTTGACGGATCAGCAGGTCGGGTACAGCAATTCGTGCTACCTCGCGGGGGCGGTGGTCGGCGCGCTGGTCTTCGGCTATGGAACGGATCGTCTGGGACGTAAAAAATTGTTTTATGTCACGTTGCTGGTCTACCTGACCGCGACGGCAGCCACGGCATTTTCCTGGAATTTTGCGAGCTACGCGATCTTCCGGTTGCTGACCGGCGCGGGCATCGGCGGGGAGTACGCGGCGATCAATTCGGCGGTGGACGAACTCATCCCGGCGCGCGTGCGCGGGCGGGCAGACCTCATGATCAACTCGACGTACTGGATCGGCGCGGCGCTGGGCGCGGCGGCAACGGTGGTGCTGCTCGATCCGCACCGTTTTCCGGTGTGGTTGGGCTGGCGGTTTGCGTTCGGGATCGGCGCGGCGCTGGGATTGGTGGTGTTGTTTTTCCGGCATTGGGTGCCGGAAAGCCCGCGCTGGCTGATGGTCCACGGGCGCGCGGCAGAGGGCGAAAAAGTCGTCGCCGACGTGGAACGGGCCGTCACGGACAACCATCCCGGCACGCTGCCGCCGCTCACGGAACCGAAGGCGAAGATCCGCCAGCGCACGCACACGCCCTGGCCGGAAATCTGGCGCGCCATGGCCTACGAACATCGTAAAAGTTCGTTCCTCGGGCTGGCGTTGATGATCGCGCAGGCGTTCTTTTACAACGCGATCTTTTTCACCTTCGCGCAGGTGCTGGAAAAATATTACAAGGTGCCCGCCGACCAGCCCGGCTGGTATCTGGCGGCGTTCGCGCTCGGCAACGTGTTGGGACCCGTCTTGATGGGCCACCTCTTCGATTCCGTCGGACGCAAGCCGATGATCGCCGGGACCTACGCGCTTTCGGGTGTGCTGCTGGCGATCACGGGCTGGCTGTTTCACCAGGGGATGCTGACGGCGTTCACCCAGACGGCGGCGTGGATGGTGATCTTCTTCGTCGCCTCGTCGGCGGCGAGCGCGGCGTACCTGACGGTCAGCGAGATTTTCCCCCTGGAAATCCGGGCGATGGCTATCGCGGTCTTTTACGCGGTGGGCACGCTGGTGGGCGGGGTGGGCGCACCGGCGTTATTTGGCTACCTCATCAGTCAGCCATCGCGCGACTACCTGTTCGGCGGGTATCTGCTCGCGGCGACCCTGATGATCCTGGCGGCGGGCGTCGAGCTGTGGATCGGCGTGAAAGCAGAAGGGCAATCGTTGGAGAGCATCGCCGCACCGTTGTCGTCGCGGTGATTGGTTCGCAGTTGTTGCACGTTTTCTCGGGTTTTGGACGTAAAACCCTTTACTGGGTTACTCTTCCGCCCGCAGGATTTCCAGCGGCGGGTGGTCGCACACTCCCCGGCTGGCCAGTAGGCCGATGGCTACGGTCAAGCCCGCGACGATGAACCAGCACGCCACCATCGCCAGCGGCGACGGCGCCCACGGCAGCTTGAACACGAACGTCGCCAACGCCCAGTTACCTGCCGCCGCGAGCAAAATGCCGGTGAACGCCGACAGGCTGCCCAGACAGAAATACTCCACGGTCAGAATCCGAAAAATCTGCCGCCGGGACGCGCCGAGCGTCCGCAGCAGGACGCCCTCTTTCACCCGCTCGTACCGCCCGGTCAGGATCGCCGCCGCCAGCACCAGCAACCCGGTGCCCACGGTGAACACCGACAACAGCCGCACCGCCGCCGTCGCCTTATCGATGATGCCCTTGATCGTCGCCACGATCAGGCTCAGGTCAATCGCCGACACCGTCGGGAACCGCTTGACGATGTCCGCCTGCGTCTGCCCCGAAACCGCGGCGTCCGGCGCGCGCGTGACCAGCACGTTGAACGTCGGCGCGGCCTCCAGCACGCCGGTCGGGAACACCACGAAGAAATTCGGCTCGAAGCGGGACCAGTCCACCTTGCGGATGCTGCCGACCTGCGTGGTGAACGGAATTCCCTGCACGTCGAACACGAGAGGATCACCCACCTTGAGCCGCAGGTTTTTCGCCATGTCTTCCTCCACGGAAACCGGCACGGGCCGGGCGGGATCGACGCCGCTGCCCTCCGCCGCGTGCGGCGTCAGGCTGCCGTGGACGAGGGTTTCCGAGTCGATGAGCCGGTCGCGGTAGGTCGAGCGGTACTCGTGATGGAGCCGCCAGCCGTCGATGCGTTCCTGCCCTTTGCCGGGTTTTTCGTCGGCAAGTTGCTCGACCGTCTGCCCGCGCGCGGAAACGAGGCGCATCGTCACCATCGGCACGACGCCCATGACCGGCAGCTGGTGCGCGCGCACCGCCGCCGCGACGGCGTCCTTCTGGTCGGTCTGCACGTCGAAGAAAACGAGGTTGGGTTGCGTGGCATCGTCCCCTTTTTTCGAGAACTGCCGCAGCAGGATGTCCTTGGTCAAATACATGCCGAGCAACAGGAACGTGCTCAGCCCGAGGGTGAAGACGAGCACCAGCGTCCGGTTGTTGGGCCGGTAGAGGTTGGCCAGGCCCTGCCGCCACTCGAACGGCCAACTCTGCGGGAACCACCGCCGCGCCGCCTTCATCACCCCCCACGCCACGAGCGCCAACAGCCCGAAAGCCACGAACAGCCCGCCCGAGAATCCAAGGCCCAGCCGCCGGTCCTGGCTTTGCAGCCACGGGAAGAGCAGCAGCGCGACGAAAAGGAGTCCGTAAGCGAGCCAGCGCAACGGGTCGCGCCGCCGTGCCGCCGACACGTCGGCCTCGCTGCTCTCGAACGCCGAACGCAGGGCCAGCAGCGGCGGCGTCCGGCGCACGGGCAGCAGCGGCAACAACACGAAAAGCGCGCACGTCAGAAACCCGACCGCGATCCCTTCGCCGACCGCCAGCCACGAAATGCCGAACCGCAGGTCGATGGGCAGCACCCCCTTCAGAAAAATCGGCGCGACGCTCTGCAACGCCACGCCCACCACCGCGCCGCCGATGGCCCCGACCAGCCCCAGCGCAAGCGCCTGGATCAGATAGATCACGAGCGTCTGTTGCGCCGACGCACCCAGGCACCGCAGCACGGCCACGGTGCGCAGTTTGGTCCTGAGATGCGCCTGGATCGCGCTGGCCACCCCAATGCCGCCCAGCAGCAGCGCGACGAAACTGACGAGGTTCAGGAAACGGTTCACGTCCGTAAACACGCGCCCGAGCTGCCGCTCGCGGTGGGCCACGGTGTCGGTTTCGAGCAGGCGTTTCTTAAATTCGTCCTTGTGGTCGCCGACGACGGTTTCGGCGTTCGCGCCGGTGGGCAGTTTCAGATAGGTAAAGTAGCGCACGAGGCTGCCCCGGACGGTGAGCGCGGCGGGCAGTCGGTCGCGCGGGATCAGCACGCGCGGGGCGATGCTGGCGAACGCGTTGGCCTCGCCGGGTAGCTTGGTGACCGCGCCGAGGATCGGCATGGTTTCGCCGCCGATGCTGATCGGGTCGCCGCCGTGCGCGCCGTATTGCAGCAAGAGGCTTTCCTCTAGGAGCGCGCCCTTGCCGTCGAGGAACGCCCGGGCCGCTTCCGGCGGGCGGGTCTCGATCTGGCCGTAGAACGGATAGGCCCCGGTCAACGCACGAATCTGGGTCAGCCGCGAGCCGCCGGTCCTGGGAAACTGGGTCATGGAGGCGAGCCGGGTTTCGCGGGCCACGTCAGTGGCGCCGAGCGACGTGATGAATTGCTCCGTGTCGGCGTCGAGCGGCGCGCGGGCTTCCACGATGAGATCCGCGCCGACGAGCGTGCGCGCCTGGTCGTGAATGGCGCGTTGGAGGTTCCAGCCGACCGAGCCGATGGCCACCAGCGCGGCGACGCCGAGCGTCAGCGCGGTGGAAAACACGAGCAGCCGGCCCCGGGAGCGGCGGCTGTCGCGCCAGGCCATCCGCCAGACCCAGGGGTCGAACAGAGCCAGGGGGCGGCGGGCGGGAGAAGGGGCGGTAGCGCTCATGCGGAAAGGGAACTGCGAGTTACGCAACCTAGCGCAGAACGGATTTCCTGTTTCCGGCAATTCTGAAAATCCATGGGTGTCACTCCAAGTTGCAAGACGGGTTCTTTCGCTCGCGGCCAGCTACCCGGCTCGAAAAAGCGAATTCACCGCACTAGCACGCAAGCTGCTCAGACCAGCGTGATGAAAAAAGAGCGCGAGGCAAAAATCATGGGTACGCCTCACACGAGGGTCTGGTGTGAGTTGCCCCCGGACGACCTGTTCGTCCGGTCCGCCATCCTCGCTCCCGTTTCTACTCTGCCGGGTCGGTACCTTGGTCATCGCTTCCAGTCGCTCCGTTCCCTCCGCCGCTCCGCTTGCCACCAAAGCACGTTCCTAGCGTTGATTGCCGGTTGCTCGCTTCTGGCCGCCGGCACGCTCCGGGCCAACACCGCCATTGTCGTGGCCGCCGAACCCACGACCACCCAGACCAACCCGCCGAACCTGAACGACGCGGCGAGCTACACCGGCGGCACCCTGCCGGGAACGACCAACGACGTGGTCTTCAACGCGTCGAACAACTATTCCCAACCCGAACCCTCCGGCTACACCCCGGCTCTCGGCGTCTTCAGTCCCTCGGCGGCTCTGAGCATCGGTTCAGTGAATGATCTCTCCACCAGCCAGGCGATCACCCTGTCGAACGGCAACTCCAGCACGCAAGCTCCGGTCACGCTCAACGGCGGCGACTCCGTGTCCGGCAGCGCCACAGGAGATCTGCTCTACGTGGCCACGGGCGCCACGCTGAATATTTCCAACGTCAAACCGGCCACCGGCGCGGTCGGCAACACGGTCAGCATCAATCTGGGCGCCTCCGGCAACTTCGACGTGGTGGGTACGGCGACGATCAGCGTGCCGATTGAGAGTGGCACCGTCTCCGCCCCCACGGTCAACCCGAATAACCTGACCAAGACGGGCACCGGCACCTTGACCTTCACCGCGGCGAATCTGTACTCCGGCACGACCACCGTAAACGCAGGTGAGTTGACGGTGGACACCGGCGGCAGGCTCGGCTCGGGCGCGGTCACCGTCAACAGCGGGGGCACGCTGCTGGCGACCGGGTCCGGCACGTTGGGCACGGGCACGAGCGTCACGGTCGCTGGCACCGGCGCGCTGACGTTGCAAAGCTCGACCTCCCTGAGTTCCGCGCAGACGCTGCGTTTTGCCCAGACGAGCACGATCACCTTGAGCAATGCCTCCGCCGACACCCTGGCAACCATCATCGACACCAACACACCGGCGGTTGCGCTCGCGGCGGGAACCTACACCGCCGCGCAGTTGAACACCGGCTTCGGTGTCAACACCTTCACGGGGTCCGGTTCGTTGACCATTGCCGTCGTTCCGGAGCCGGCGACGTGGCTCGGTGGCTTGATGCTGGTCGGAACGCTGGGCTTCAGGTTCCGGCGCGAGTGGGCACCCGCCCTCGCTCGTGCCTCGCACAAAGAATGAGGAGCGCCAGTCGCCCCGTCGATTTCGCCCGGGAGAGAGTCCCGGAGCGATGGTCTGCCGTCGTCGGGTGAGTCCCGTCAGCGCGTTTCCATCGTCGCCCGCAACGCGTCGCGCAGTTCCTTCACGGCGTAGCTTCTCTGCGCGGCCACCCGCAGCACCGGCACGCCGGATTTGCGCATCGCCGCGTCGAAGAAACGGTCGCGTTCCTGACGGTCCGCGCGTTGGTGCGAGCGGTCGTCCAATTCGATCACGCCCACCACCGCAAACGTCCGCGGGTCGCACAGCACGAAATCGGCGTGCTTGGACGAAATGCGCCCGAACGCCGCGAACCGCCGCTTGCCCGACACGCCGGGGTCCACCTGCAAAATGTCCCCGAGCCGCACCTTCGCAAAAAGCTGGTAGTCCCCACCGACCGCCTGCCGCAGCACGACGAAGAACGCGCGTTCCGCCGCCGTCAGCAGCGCGGGCGCGGCCACATACGGGAGATCGACCCTGGCGCGCGCGACCGTGAAGGCCACCAGCAAGATGACCAGCACCGCCACCACTGCCAGCCCGGTGGGTGACTGGAGCCAATGGACGACGCGCGGGCCATCCCAGCCCGGCAGCATCACTGGGAATCGTCCGCTCGCCGCCGCGCCGATCACGGGATCGCGGTTCTCCAGAAATTCAGCGTGCGTTCGCCGACGCTACCCGGCTCGGCAGCGCACACCTTTTCCAACGCCGCGAGAAACGCCCGCGCATGGTCCGGCAACCCCAGCGTGCCGAGGCAGGTCAGGATGCGCGTGATGCGCAGCAGGTTGTGGTTGCCCGCGCGCAGCCACTGGCGTCGCCGCGTGCCCCAATCCGGGCCGGTCTCGACCGCAGGCTGGCCGTTTTCCTCGCGGAGCACGAACCCGTAAAAGGCGAGCATCTGCTCGAAGGAGGCGCGCAGTTCGCGCCGCAGCGATTCGTCGTCCAGAAACCTGCGGATCGTCGCCTCGTCGAGCAGCGGCGCGTCGGGGTTGAACTGGCTGCGGACGCGCAACGGAAACAACCACTGGATGTAATCATGGACGCTTTCCAGACGGTCGAAACCCCAGCG
>CAXSED010000149.1:0-8966 GCA_964236475.1 uncultured Chthoniobacterales bacterium | reverse complement strand
ATCCAGACGGCGGGGCGCGCGGCCCGGCACGTCAACGGCCACGTCATCCTCTTCGCGGACACCGTGACTCAGAGCATGCGCAAGCTCATCGACATTTCCGAATACCGCCGCAACCGGCAGATGGAATACAACGTCAAGCATAACATCACCCCGCAGAGCGTCCGGCGGGCGGTGCAGGAGAGCCTGCACATGATCCTCAAGGGGAAGGACGTGGAAGAAAGTGTCATCCGCGAGGCGGGCGGTAATTTCAGCGTCAGCGAAGTGCTGCGCGAACTGGAAGCCGAGATGGCGGCGGCGGCGGCGAGCCTGGAATACGAAAAGGCGGCGTTGCTGCGAGACCAGATCATGGAACTCAAGAACGGCACCGGGATTTCCAAGATCGAGCCGAAGAAACGGCCCGGCAGAAAGGTCAGCTACTCGAAGGGCGGCAACGGCCACGCGCCGGAAGCGGCCACGGCGCGTCCGGCGCTCCGGTTCAAAAGGCCCGGGGTGTAGGTGGTCCCGTTTGTGCTCTTTAGCTGGGCGTGTATGCCTATCGTTTTCCACTCTTCGCCTTGTTGCTTTGGATCGTGGGAATCCTGCCAGCCGGTGCGCAGGGGTTGCCACCGGCCAGCAATGGGCCGGTCGGGTTGGATGGTTTGAAGGAAGTGCCCTTCACGGCGTTGTCGAATCCCTACGTCACGCCGCTCGGGGCCGCCGCACTTTCCATCCGGCCCACCGAATGGAAACACGCGGAAACGGACAATTTCGTTTACCATTATTTCCACAGTTTCATTGCGACCCCGGTTTCGGTGGAAGCCGAGTTTTATTACCGCGTGGTCGCCCGCGATCTGGGCAAGGACACTTCCCATTGGGAGCGCAAGGCCCACATCTTCATTTTCGAGCAACCGGAGGATTGGCGGCTGTTTCAGACGAAGGCCAACCTGGACCCCTGGACGGGCGGCATCCATCAGGGCGGTTCGCTGTTTATCCAGCGCGATCCGAATCTCAAATTCAAAGGCAATACGCTCGGCCACGAAACGGCGCATCTGGTCATCGACCGGTTCTACGGCTCCAACGTTCCCTTGTGGCTCAACGAGGGTTACGCCGAATACATCTCGCGGGTGGCCTACGCCAGCTACTACCGGGCGCGGGGCTACGACGCCCATCCGCACAGCAACGTGCTCACGGCGGAATCGTTCGTGCCGCTCGACCGGCTGGCCAACGCGCTGACCTATCCGGCGCAGGTCAAGGAGGTGCTCGCGTTTTACACCGAATCCGAAAAGCTCGTGCGTTTTCTCAACGCCGCCGACAAGACGAAATTCCAGGCCATGCTTGACCTGCTCGCCCACGGCAGCCTGTTCGAGAACGCCCTGCACAACGCTTACGGCACGCTCTACCCGACTCCGCATTTATTGGAGGAAGCGTTCAAGCCTTATGCGATCCAGCCGGTGCCCACTGCCCCGATCAACGCTCCGGCCACCGCGAGCCGTTGAACACGGAATCCACCGGCCACTTTTTGCTCGTTTCTTGCGGTTCGACCGATTAGAAACGGCCTCTCCATGCGCAAACTCCTTCTCTGTTCCGCCTCGTTTTTTCTCCTGCTGGCGGGCTGTGAGTCGCCGGAACTGAGCGGCATCCGGGCGGCCCGGCTGGCCCAGAGCCAGGCGATCCTGCAAGAACCGCCGGGCGATTATTTTATCGGTCGCAGGTATTACAATCCGAACTACAAGTTCTGGGGGTACGTGCGCAAGCCCGGCCAATCGTGGCACGACGCCCAACTCGTGATGTTCAATGAGAAACAGAAGCTCGCCCCGGACCGGGAAGAGAACCACATCGGCGAGGACGATAATTGCCAGTACCGTCTGTTCGGGCGCTTCACGGGGGACACGGTTTACGAACCGGCTAGCAACCACGTTTACCCGGAATTTCAACTCACCGGCTACGAACTGGTGGACCGGCATCCCCCATCCATTTTCGCGCCGAACGCGGACTTGCCACCGACGACCATCAATCAACCGGATTAATCTGCCGGACCATGCGCAAACTTCTCGTCTCTTCGATTTCGTGCTGGTTCCTGCTGGCCGGGTGCCAAACCCCGGAGGTCAGGCAGCTCGCGGCGGCCCGGCTGGCCCAACAGCAGGCGATCTCGCAAGAGCCGCCGGGGAACTATTTCATTGGCCGCCGGTACTACAACGACAACTACAAATTCTGGGGCTACGTGCGCAAGCCTGGCCAGCCTTGGCACGACGCCCGCCTCGTGATGCTCAACGAGAAACAGAAACTTGCCCCGGATCGCGCGGAAAACCATCTGGGCGCGGACAACAACGCGGAATACCGCCTCTTTGGCCGCTTCACGGGCGACACCGTTTACGAGCCGCCGAGCAACCGGCTCTACCCGGAATTTCAACTGACGGGCTACGAGTTGATCAACCGCAATCCACCGCCGATTTTTGCTCCGCACAGCGACGCGTCCCCGACAACTATCCGCCAGCCGGACTAGGCGTTGCTCTGGCGATGATTTACCAGACCGATGTTCCGTCGTCTCCGGCAGCTCGAGGTCCGGCGAGGATGGTCACCTTGGCCACAACGCTGGCGCAAGCTTTGGCGTTGATGCGGGGGTGGCAGTTGGCGTGGGCACCGGCGTCGGAATTGCGGTCAGCGGTGCCGGACCCTGTGAATAGTAGTTCTGCGCGGCGGTGATCCACCAACCGCTGTCCTTCGGCGGATTGCCGGTGCCTTGGGTGCTGTCCCCTACCCCGGCCCCGAAGAGGATCGACCGGACGCCGTAGCTCGCGGCGAGGTTCATCGCGGACGGCCACGTCACCTGCCTACCCCGCTCGCTGACGTTCCGCAACGAATCGGCAGCCGAGAAGTACGCCAGCCGGTCGGGTTGCGCCGACCCGAGGTCGAACGTGTCGCCGAAAAAGAAATCCGGCGCGGAATCCTCGTATTTCGTGGAAACGTTCGGGAGGTCCGGGAACAGACCGCCCTGCGGATTCGCCAGTTCGCTACCGTTGATGTGCCCGACGGGAATTTGCCACAGCACGACCGGCAGTTTCGACCCGGCACCCATCGCCCGCGCAAATGTCAGATAGTTAACCCAGAGGGTTTCGTTCCAGAACCAGGTGGAACTTTGCGGATTGGCGGCGGCACCGTTCTCTGCCGCCGCATCCAACCCGTATTTGTCCACCGACACGAACGACGCGCCGTAGCTCGCCGCGCCCGCCCTGAGATAGAAATCGGTGGTCGCCGCTGCCTCCCTGGCAATCGCCGCGCGTCCCGCTGCCACGCCCATGGTGTCGGTGAGATGCATCAGGCCCAGCGTTCCCGACGGCACGGTCCAGCCGTTGGCCGGATGCGCCCACAACGCAAACTCCCACCCGAAGTATGCCTTGGGAAGATTCTTCGAGAACAGGTAATTGACCGCCTGCACGTAACCCGTCACCGTGTTGGGAAACTCGGGGTCTACCCCATGCACAAGCACTCCAGCCAAGTACGCGCTGTCGGTGCGGACCGCGAACGTGGTGGGATCGACCCCATTTTGCGCGAGATAACCGAGAAAATCCGGCTCGATGATGATTCCCACGGTCTCATCCGGTGCTTCTGCCTTAGCGAGGTTGCACAGCGTTACAAGGTCCGAAAAATATCCTTTCATGAAGGCGGGGTCCTGCGCGTTGGCGGTGTCGGTGGTGAAGCCATCGCCCGTGCCGTCGATGTTGTACCACACGAAGAAAGGGATCATCCCGAGCTTGAGGCTCTCGCGCACGTAGCTCGTCGCGCGGAACCCGAGCATCGGCGCGGTTTCACCATACCAATTGTTGGGGTTCAGGCTGTAGGGACCAGCGTTCATGTAGATGTAACGCGCGTCCATGCGCCGGTTCGCGTTGCCGGGGCCGAACTGCCGCCACATGGTGAGTTCCGGCAAGTCGTCCTGGCCAACCGAACCGAGCGCGAGATAGTCGGGCATCCCGGGCAGCGTGCCGTCGGCATTGGCGACGCGTACCCCGAGCCAACGCACGTCGCCGCTGGCGGTGTTGGTGATACGCAGCGAGGCGCGGCCCGGACTCGATCCCGTGACGGTCAACGTGTTGCCGCTGAGGACGTAGCTGAGCACGGTGCGGTTGTTCGTGGCAAGCGAGTAGCTACCCGTCGAGCCGTCCACCATGCCGACCGTAAATCTGGTGGCCTTGTGGAGCGGCACCGTGACCTGCCGGGCTTGCATGGGGCTATCAGACGCGCCAATGGTAATCTTACTCGCGCCGTCCGCCTCGTAAACGACCGTGTTGCTCGCGGTCGAACCGGCGGCGTTGGTCACGACGACCCGGTAGGCATGGGCACAGTAAGGGCGGTTTTTGATCGTCAGCGAACCGGCCTGCCCACCGGACGTAGCGGTGGCCGAAGCACCCTGCGCATAGACCACGCCGTCTTCGAGCAACTGCCATGAGGTCGCGGCAGCCCCGCTGTAGGTGGCCCATGAGGCGGTGAAACCGACGCCGCTGGTCCGATCCTTCTGGATCGAGAGCAACGGCGTGCCGGGGGCACCCGCCTCCGGGGCCGGGGTCGATCCGGGGCCGGGGGTCGGCGCGAGCGTGGCAGTAGGCGAACCCATGGTGATCGCCACGCTCTCGCCGTTGATGAGCGTGACAGCACAACCAAGAAACCAGATTCGCCAAACCGGCTTGCGCACCACCGCGAAGGCGGTTTGGAAAATCCGGTTCACTTTCATGCAGGGTTTGTTTGAGGTGACCGGCAAACCATTTGCAGCAGATCGAGAACTGATTGACTTCTGCCCGCAGCCTCGCAGGGGATTTCGATAAGCTGAAGGATCGCACGGTTTTCCTCGCACGACAGAGTTTCGCGGTCCCCACAAATAAAACGTGTGCTCGGGCCGCACTTGCGGAATGTTTTGCGCGTGGATGCCTCCGTCTTAGACCCTGCCTGCCCCGTCGAACACAACGACCCGCTCAACGCGCAAATCCTGGCGGTCAGCGAGGACAAGATCGCCGGTTTCGTCGCGGAACCTTTCCAGGCCATCGCCGAACTCAGCGGCGTGCCCTTGCCCGACGTGCTCGCCCGCATCCGCGCCATGCTCGCCGCTGGGACGGTGCGCCGGGTGCGCCAGACCCTGCTGGCGACCAACCTTGCGTCCGGCGCGCTCGTGGCCTGGAAGGTGCCCCCCGCCCGGCTCGACGCCGCGTTCGATTTTATGTCCAGGGCCGACCCGTTCAGCGGACACGTCGTCCTGCGCTCGACCGACGCCGCCACCGCCGGGAGCGATTACAAACTCTGGACCACCCTCAAAGTCCCACGCGGCTTTTCCCTGCAAGAGCACGGCGAATTGCTCACCGGCATCGTCGGCGCGGAGGGGTTCCTGCTCATGCCCGCCAAAGGCATCTTCGTGCTCGGCGTCGGCCACGTCCGTCGCAAGACCATCGAACCCGGCGCGCGTGCCGACCGACCGGCGGAGATCACCGTCGTCGAAGCCGTCGAACTCGACGAGCGCGAATGGAGCGTGCTCCTCGCCCTCAAACGCGAGTTGTCCCCCGACGAGATCACCGAGGAATCGCCCTGGATCGCCCGGTCCCGCGAGGCCGGGGTGAGCTTCGACGAATTCTGCGCCGTCGCCCGCGACCTGCAATCCCGCAAGCTCATCGGTCGTTTTTCGACGTTTCTCGAACACGTCAAACCCAGCGAAACCGGTGTGCGCGTGACCCGGTTCAACGCGCTGTTCCACTGGGCCGTGCCCGCCGGACGCGAGATCGAGGCGGGCGGCGAGGTCGGGCGTCACCTCATCCTGACCCACTGTTACTGGCGCGAGGGCGGGCCGGAGTTCGGCAACGTCAACATCATGGCGGTCGCCCACGGCACCGAAAAGGACCGGCTCCTGGCGCACAAGTCCGCCATCGACGACCACCTGCGCGCCGTTGGCATCCCGGTCTCCTACACCAACGTTTTCTGGGGCGGACGCAGCGAGATCAAACCTTCCGAGATTTCACCGTTCGCCTATCAGGAATGGCGGCAAAAGATGGCCGGAAACGGCAGTCTCATCACTTCGCCAGCCCTTTGATTTCCAGGTACGTCCGCGAGTTGGCGTGATCGGTGCCGGGGTCCAGGTTCTCGACCCGCATCTGCTTGAGATACCATTTTCCGTCGAGCTTCTGGCCGCTGACGACCTCGAACCGTTTGATTCGCTGGCCCTGCCAATCGTAGGCTTCGGCGCGCATGAGGGCACTGCTCTCCTTGTCCACCCAGAGATTGACGCTCGAATACTGCGTCCGGTGATTCGGGGCGTTGAGCCGCAGCTTCCAAACCTTGCGCAGCTTGACGGTATCCTCTCCCTCCATCGTGGCTTTCGACCAGTAAAAGAACCGCAAGGCCAAGTCCTCGTAAGTCAGGGTGGTTCCGAGGATTTTTTTATCGAAATTGACCGGGGTCAGCTTGTCGGTGGTGATGCCCGTGGACTCCTGCAACTCCGAGTTTTCTTCGTTGTAGCGCACCTGGACGGTGGTTGGCGGCGTGCCGCTGAACTGGTAGCGGACCATCGGCCCATCGGCGACGAGCCGGAACGGGAACACCTTGCCGTCTTCGTCGTTGCGGAGTTGGCCATCGAGCGATTCATGTCGGCTGGCCTGACCCTCGCGCACGGCGTGGAGGATGTCGTCGGCGGTCAGCGCGGATGATTCCGCCGGGGCCGATTGGGCGTGGACGTGGCCGCCGGCGAAGCACAGTGCGACGAGCGCGAGGGCCGCCAACCGTCGCGCCGGAAAAAACGTTCGGATCATTTAATGAACATGACCCGGCACCCCGTTTTTGCAAAACGAGCTTTCACCGCTGCACGCCGTCCGGCATCCTCGCGGTCGCAACTCGCTCCATGGATCAACGCCTCTTCTTCCTGATCAACCGGGATTGGACCCTTCCGACGCTTGACCGGATCATGGCGGCAGCGTCCTCGCTCGACCTGTGGCTGCCGTTCCTGATCGTCTTGGTGGTACTCGTCGCTTGGCGCGGACGTTCCCGTGCGCGCGGCTTTCTCCTCTGTCTCGGGCTGACGCTGGCCATCAATGATGCGCTGATCGGCGATGCCCTCAAGCATCTGATCCATCGCCCCCGCCCCTTCCAATCGACGCCGGGCGTGCGGCAGGTCGATCTCGACCACCACGCACACCCTCGCTTCCTGGCCCTGTTTCACCCGCTGGACACCACGGTTTCCACCGCCGCTACCGTCGCCGCGACACCCCCCGGCGCGGGCCGCTCTTTTCCATCTAACCACACGACGAACAACTTCTGCGCCGCCACGCTGTTGACGCTTTTCTATCGCCGCCGGGGATGGTGGTATTTTTTGCCCGCTGCGCTCATCGGGTATTCGCGCGTTTACGTCGGCGCGCACTGGCCGAGCGACGTACTCGCGTCCGCCGTGCTGGCCACGGGCTGGGTGCTGGCCGCCGCTGTTCTGCTGCGGTGGTGGCTGCACCGCCGCGGAACCCCGCCTTTTCCGCGCCTGCGAGCCGCTCTTCGCTGGCCGGACGACGCGGCGGAAAATCATTCTCCTTGAAGCGGCCCGGCGTCCCGTCTCTCATAAGACATCCCCATGTCGCCCGTCATCCGTCGGCTTTTGCTGTTTTTGCTGCTGCTCACCGCCCTGCGGCTAGCGTACATCGGCCGCGTGGAACTCTCGCCCGACGAAGCTTACTATCAGATGTGGAGCGAGCGGCTGGACTGGGGCTACTACAGCAAGGGACCTGGCGTGGCGATGGCGATCCGGCTGGGCACGTCTCTCTTCGGCGCGACGGAGTTCGGGGTGCGCGTTCTCAGCCCGCTTCTGGCCCTCGGCACGAGTTTGGTGCTGCTCGGGTTCGCGCGTCGGCTCTACGGTGACGGCCCGGCGGCCTGGGCGATCCTGCTGCTCAACCTGATCCCTATTTTCCAGGCCGGTTCGCTATTGATGACCATTGATCCGCTCTCGGTCTTCTTCTGGTCGGTGGCGATGCTGACGTGCTGGCTGGCCCTCGAACGCCGCCGGGTCCGACTGCCCTACTGGCTGCTGACCGGCCTGTGCATCGGGCTGGGTTTCCTTTCCAAGTACACCAACGCGATGGAAATCGTCTGCATCGGGCTGGCGATGGCCTGGGTGCCGCGCTGGCGGCGGGAATTCCGGCGGGTGGGTTTTTATCTGGCGGTGCTCGTCGCGGTGGTGGTCGGGTCGCCGCCCGTGTTCTGGAACGCGGGCCACGCTTGGATTACCTTCAACCATCTGCACGACCGGGGACGGCTGGGCACCGCCTTCGACCAGCCGTTCAAGGAATTTACCAATTTCCTGCTGGCGCACATCGGAGTCTATTCGCCGCTGGTGTTCGTGGGGCTGGTCGCTTCCCTTTTCTGGGGCTGGCGCGTGGCCTTCCCGCGCCGCCGCGTTTATTCCGGGGCCGGGGACACCGCGCACGCCCTGGAGCCGGAAGTGGAAAAAGCGCGTTTTCTGCTCGCGTTCAGCCTGCCGTTGATCGTGATGTACACCCTCCTTGCGTTCAAAACCGCCGGGGAGCCGAACTGGACCGCTCCGGGTTTTGTCAGCCTGTGCGTTCTCGCCGCCGCGCTCTGGCACGCGCGGGCGCAACGCTCCCGGCCCGTCGCGGTCTATGCCGTCGTGGCGTTGAGCGTTGCGCTGCTAATGAGCGTGTTCATGGTCGATACGGACCTCGCCCGCCATTGCGCGATTCCCTGGTCTTACGAGCGCGACCCGACCGCCCGCCTGCTCGGCTGGCGGAGCACCGCGCAGCGCATCGCCGCCTTCCGCCAGGAGGAGGAACGCGACCTCGGCGCGCCGGTCTTTCTCATCGCCAATCGCTACCAACTCGCCGCCGAACTGAACTTTTACCTGCCCACCCGCCCCGTCCAGGGTCCCGGCCACCCGCCGGTTTACCTGCCGGAATCGCAGAACATGGAAACGCAGTTTTCCTTCTGGCCGGGGTACGATCAGGTCACGGTGC
>CAXSED010000148.1:0-9204 GCA_964236475.1 uncultured Chthoniobacterales bacterium | reverse complement strand
GTGTGGTCGTAGCCCACCGTGGCGATGATCGTGTTGAAATCGCCCACCACCGTCACCCCCGCCGTGTTGATGAAACGGCCGAAGTTGGTCGCATTGTTGAGTTCAGGCGTGTCCACCGGGTCTTGCAACAACGCGAAACTGTCGTGGAAATTGATGCGGAACGTATCTGCTACGTACACGTCAAACGCCAACTGGCTGCCCGGCGTGATGAAAATGTCTCCCTTCGCCGCCTCGGGATGCTCGACGTAGCGCACGAACCCGACGCCCAGCCGCAGGTCCAACGTGTTGAGCCGGGTGATGTCCCACAACGCGCGGACGTTGAGCGCTAGCCGGAACACCTCGTCGGAGAGCCGGTCGTGGTCCGAATAGGTAATGTTATCGATGTACTCGAATCCGCCGGAAACGTCTGCGATGAAACGCACCGGCCCGATGCGCAGATTGTAGTTCGGCTGGTCGGCGGACGATCCCGTGTTGCCAGACGAGGATGCCGCGTCGGGTCCTGCCAGCGACTCGCGGGTGAGTTCCTGCGCGCGGGCCGACCCTGCCATTCCGGCCCAGCCGAGGGCCAGGAACAAAACTAGCTTTGCAATCGAAAACCCCGTGTCTTTGCCCGACAACTCATTTTTGCATTTTGCAGCGTTCGACCTGACCGAATTCGCGTTTCTGGTTGGGGCAACAACCATCGACCTCGAGTTTTCTTGTTCCATAAAGTTTGGGCGGCTGAGCACGGAAAATATCTATCGGCATCTCCCGGAAGAGAATAAATAAGAGTCTTTTGGGCGCGTCACAGTCATTTCATCTCTGAATCCACTTTTTATGGCAATCATTATTTTCCTGCTGAAATCGTCGATACGTTGGAAGAGTGCTTGGCTAGCCGTGGTGGTTTCCGGCTTTATCATGGTTTCCATGGTACCAGCGTTTGGGGCGGGCTACGTGATTTCCGCCCAAGACCGCACCCGGGCGACCGAGCTTTCGCAACAGGCTTACGCCGCCTATCAGTCCGGGGATTATGCCCAGGCTTTGAGTCTGTTAGGGCAGGCCGAGCAGCTCCGGCCCGACCAACCGGACAGTTGGAATTTGCGCGGCGTGATCCTTCTTAAACAGAAGGCATACGATCAGGCGCAGGCCGCCTTTGCGCGCGCCGTCGCTCTCGACCCCAACCTGTGGGCGGCGCAGTTCAATCTGGCGGAATCCCTTTTCCAACGCAAGGACTACGCCCATGCCCGTGCCAGTTTTGAGCGGTTGCTCTCCCAGACCGACCGGTACAAGGAGGGGAACAAGTGGGAACTGGTGCAGTACAAAGCGTTCATGTCGTCCGTGCTCATGGGTGACAGCGCGGCAGCCGGGAAAAAATTGGCGAAATTACCCGTGAAGGGCGGCGCGACCCCGGCATTCCTCTACGCGCAGGCGGCGCTTTCTTTCAGCCGTAAAAACCCGACGCAGGCGCAAAACTCCCTGGCGGCGGCACAGGCGTCGTTTCCGGCGGCGATCAACGATCTGTTTTCGGATTCGCTCGTGCAGGCTGGTTGGCAGACGCCGTTGCCGTCCCCGATGCCGGCGCTGGCATCGAACGTGCCTGCCTCATCTACCTCCGCCAACCTCCCTGACGCCCGCACGCCCTACGTCGTTGACCCCCAGTTGCAGGCGGCCTCTGCTGGTCCTCTGCCCGTGGCAGATGCGCCGACGCGACCCATCGTGATGCCGATCACGCCCGCGTTGCGCAACGCCCCGGCGCTGACCGACGCCAAATCCAAGAGCCGTCCCGCGCCCATCGCCGTCGAAACGACGCCCGCGCCCCGGCCCGAGAGCGGCTCGAACCTGGAAAACGGCGGCCTCTTGCTGGACTCCGGGTTGTAAAAAGCAGGCTACTTCGTCCGCAAGGTCCTGATCGTTCTCCGAGGGACTCCGTAACGGTCGGCAATGGCCACGGATCATCCCACGAGCAAAACGAAACCCACGCGCGGGCACCGACCACCCTACAGTTTCCCCACCACGACACCCTGGATCGTCAACTCGTGCCGGGGCACGATGTCCTTTCCGAACGCGGGATTGCTCGATTCCGCCCGCAAGACGCACGGTTGGCCCGGCGGACATTGCAACCGCTTGAGCGTCGTCTGGCCGTCGCACAGGGCGGCGACAATATCGTGGTGGCGCGGTTCCCGTTGCTCCGGCGAAACGAGGATCACGGTTTCGCCGTCGAGGATCGGCTCGGACGCGGCGGCGTTCATGCTGTCGCCGCGCACGTCCAGCCCGAACGCGCCTTCGGGAAAACGCCCGCGCAACACCCGTTCGTAGCGCACGTCGCACCGCGTCTCGTCGAAGTTCTGCGGCCAGCCCGCCGGGATCGTGCCGAAGATCCGCAGACTGACGCTGGCCACGTCCCGGAACCGCGTGCGCCGGGGTTTCGCCGCTTGCCGCCGATTGGCGGCCCGTTTCGGGTTCGCTCCACCATCGGTTGCCGCGTCGCCCTTCAAAACCCGGAGCATTTCGGCGAGCATCTCATACACCCGGGCCAGTTTTTCCTCGGCGGCCAGGGCGCGTTCAGCCAAGCGCGCCGCGTCTTCCGGCCCGGCGGATTTCCCGTGGCCCTCCGACCACTCCCCTCCCTGCCCTGCGGTTAATCCCGCTCCACTGAGCGCATCGAGCACCCGTTGGCGCAGCCGTTTGCCGCCGGTCCCGTTGTTTTCCAACGCGTTCACCGCCGCCACCGAATAGTTGATCCTCCCGGCCAGGATTTCCAGGGTCAATCCCGCCTTTTCGCGGAGCGTTTTGAAGCTGGGGTTTACATTTTCTGTAGTTTTCACGTTGACGTTTACAGTTTATGTAATTACACTTTCTGTAAATGATGACACTGACGCCAACCAAAGCCAAGGGGGAAAACGCCCTACTTCCCAAACCCGTAAAAACTAACCGCACATGCCCTCTCCTCGTCGCCGCTGGCGCGCTGTTGGTGTCTGCCGTGTCGACCTCCGCCCAACAAATGCTGCACGTTGATACCTCCGGTAATCCTACCGCCTCGCTCAACCTGGGTGACGCTCACGTTACCGGCACGCTCGACCCGGCCCGGTTGCCGCACGACGCCGCGTTCCGCACGCTCAACGTCAGCGCCCAAGCCCTTTTTTCCGGCCCACTCAACCTCCCCGCCAACCAACCGATCACCCTGGCGGGGAGCGATATTTCCGGGTCGATCCTGACGCTCGGCACGGGCGGCGTGTTCGCCCCGTTGGCCCTGCCCGCCGGTCAGGGCATTCGCCGCAACGCCGCTGGCACGGCGTTCGAGGCCTACCCGCTCAATTCGGGTGACGGTTCGGCCCTGACCAACCTCAACGCCGCCGCCGTCGCCACCGGCACCGTCCCTCCGTCCCGCCTCGGCACCGGCACCCCTTCCAGCACGACCGTGCTGCGCGGCGACGGTACCTGGGCCGGAACGGCCTCCACCGGCAACACCATTGCCGCCACCGGCAGCCTGCTCATGGGCGACGGCGCGGGCAACGCCGCGGGCATTTCCGATGGCGCGGAATTGCTCCGGGTGCTCAAGACGCGTCTGGAATCCAAACAGGCAACCGAAACGCCGCCGGTCAATCTTCTGGCCGGTGCCGGCCTCTCGTCGGGGACGACCAACGCGGATGGCACGATCACCGTGCCCGCAAACGGACGTGTTTATTGGGGCGGCGTGCAAAATCCCGGCGGCGCCACGGCCACCGGCTTTTACGGGTACATCGTGGCCGTGGGGGATGCGCCCACTGGCGCGCTGAATCTGCACGCCAACGCGGGTTACGACCTGGCCAGCGTCGATTCGACCCTCGCGCCCGGTGTCTATCGCAGCCTGTTCACGGGTCCGGCGGCGTCTTCGTTCTACGTCACGCTCAACAACACGTCGAACGCGGCGATCACGATTTATTATCCCGTGCTGGCCACGACGGACGGCGGCCTGGATCTGGTCAAATCAGGGGCCGACTCCACGCCCGTCGCCGTCCAGCCGGTCGCCGACTTCGACTTCACGAAGTTTGCGAGTGCCGACCGTTCGGGCCGTTATCTCGCGGAGAAACAGGCCATCGTGGCCGCCGACAGCGTCACCGGAAATAACGCCAACGCCGGCACCCTCTACGCGCCCAAGCTCTCGCTCGCGCAAACCCTCTCGACCGGAACCGTCTTCGGACTCTACCGGGGCAGTCTTTTCCGCGACTCGTTGCCCTTGTCGACGCTCACGTCCCCGCGCGGGATCATCGTCACGGACCTCGCTTTCGGTTCGCCGGGGAATCTGCCGGTCATTTCTGCCTTGGACGCTGCGCCCAACGGCTCGTTCACGGCGAACGGCGACAACGCCACCTATTCCTACCTGTGGACGCCCACGGAAACCCTCGTCAACGACGGGTACAGCAACGTCTACGCGGTGGAGATCAACACCGCCACCGAGGGCATCACCCCCGTCTCCTCGCGCCACCGTCTGCTGGATGTGACTGGCCAGGCGGCGGCCATCGCCACCCCCGGTAGCGTGTGGATTCAGGGTCCGGGAACCGGAGCGGGTCAATCCGGGTCCGCGACCCAGTGGCGGGCTGTCATCCATCCTTCCGACAACACTACGCCCGGCAGCGGGTCATATCGTTACGAGGTGGTTTCGCGCAACTCCCCGGCCTTGTTCCCCACGCAGACCGTGGGCGACGCCGCCGTCCGCGGCCTGCAACTCGTGGGCGCCAGCAACGGCTACGGTTCGCTCTCCGGGCCGACGGGCTTCGTGGGCGACCGGTTGGCCATCCTGCATTGCTCGACGCACAACGCCGTCCTGGGCGGCGGCAGTTTGCAGCGCAGCGTGTTCTACGAGATGGGTGACGGCCAATCCATCATGCTGGCGTGGTACACTCCGAATCCCACCGGCTTGCGCTGGAGCACGGGCAACTGCCTGTTCTATGCCGGGGCAGCCAACCGTGTTCCCTGCGGCCTGATCTCCCACAGCAGCGGCGCGAACTACGACCGGGGCGACCTGTCCGACACCGCGTTTCTCGCGGGTCGCTTGGGCGACGGGTCGCTCCAGGGCAAGGCCATCGACTACGTCAACGTCAACAGCGGGATAATCGACCGCGTTTACGTGCGTGGGTTCGCGGACACCTTTGGCACGGCCATGCCGACGACGGGCGAGATCAAAAACAGCGTCTTCCGCCAGGTCTGCCATACGCAGATCGGGGGCAGTTTCCACGATAACCTCGTGGCGGCGGAAAGCGGGTCAAACCCCGCCGCTGCGAATTACCGCTTCCCGGTCGGCTTCCAGTTCCGCAACAACGGCGCGGCGATTACCAATAACCTCTTCTGGGCGCATGGGTTGACCACGTCGGTCGGCAACGACATGCAGGCTACCGGTTTCAGCGTCTACCAGGGGGTCGCCACGGGTGCCGCGACGCACAACATTATTGCGCTCGATCCGGCCACCGCACAAACCACCGGCTCTTATTTCCAGGGCGGTGCGCCCCCTGCGGGCATTGCCCTGGATTATAACCTGGTCATCTGCACCGGAGCCTTCTACGCGAGCGGCCCACAGAATAATTACAGCTGGGCTGCTTACCAGGCCAACAACCCCACGCTCGACGTACACAGCCTGTTCGTGGACCTGAGCGGCGACCCGCGCGGCCTCAAAGCGGTCTTCGCCGACCCGGCCAACGGCGATTTCCGCTGGGCGCAAACCGACGTGGCCCGCCGGTGCGCCGGGTACTGCCGGGCGAACAACGTCGGCCCGGCAGCGGTGACCAGCCGCTGGCCCGTCGTGCCGACCGTAGATGAGGCCGTGCGCCTGTTGACGGACCTGTAAGAATCCCCCTTCCAAAAAGCACCACGGGGATCGGCATGCGTGCCGATCCCCGTGGTGTTATGGACGATGAGACGAGTTTTGGATCAACCTTTAATGTCGGCGGGCTTGGAGGCCGTGCCGCCGGGCGTCAGGCGCACGCCGGAAAGCTGGGCGTCGTTGCCGAGCTGCACGTTGGCCACCTCGAACGACGGCGGCAGGTCGAGCGCCGCCGGGCGTTGCGACGGCGCGAGGCGCAGCAGCACCGAGTTGGAGGTCGGTTCCAGCCGCAGGGAGCCGATCTCGAACGAAGGCGTGAAATCCATGGCCGCGATGGTGAAATCCGCGAGGAGTTGCACGGCGGTGGAAGTCGTCTCGGAAGTGGTCACCGAAATCGGTGCGTTCTCACCGGCCTGGGTGATCTGAACGTTATCCACCTGGAGCTTTTGCGAGGGCACCGTCGCGGGCTGGGCCTGGGGCAGAGGCTTGAGCAGGATCGACTTCAAATGGGCAGCCTCGTTGAGTTCGACCGTCACGATTTGGAAGGAGATGCCTGCCGCGAGCGGGTTATCCGCCGCCGCCGAGGCGACGAGGTGCAGCGAGACGATGTTCGAGAGGGGTCGCAGTTGCACCGCGCCCAGCTTGAAAAACGGGGTGAGTTGCAGCGAGGTGATCTCGAACCCGAGGGTCAATTGCGCGGCGGCGCGGGCGTTGGCTGGTAAGGCGGTATTAGTATCGGTTTGGGCCATGGTACGTGGTGATGTGGTGACGGAAACTGCGGATGGAGTGGCGGCGGGCACGGCGGGGGGGACGTCGACCGGCGTCGAGGGAATCAGGGCAGGGATGGAGGCTGCCGGTTTGGCGGGAGCCGGGGTGGGTGCCGCCGGAGGGATGGACGGTTCCGGGCTGGACGGGGTTTCGGGGATCAGCGGGGCGGACGGGGTACCGTCCTCCGCCGGGATGTCTGTTGCGCCAGCCGGTTTGTCGGCTGGTTTGGTCGGCTCGTGGGATTTTGCAGCCGGTACCGGAGTAGTGGATGTGACCGGGAGGACCGGCGCGGGTTTGGCGGGTTCGGCCGGAGCGGTGGCGGGCTTGCCGGGAGCGGAGGTGAGACTGCCGACCGGAGGCGTCGGTGCGTCGGGTTTGACAAAGGCAGCCGGTTTACTGTCGGCCAGTGCGGCGGGCGTCTCGGGCACCGCCTCGGCGGCTGCGGGCGTCGGAGCGACCTTCGCCGCTTCCGGCTCCGGTTTCGGAGTGGCCGGTTGGCTCGGCGGCATGAAGACACGGGGACGGCCCATCATCTTCGAGAAAAAGAAATTGGATTCTGCCGCCACCGGGGCTGCGGGTGTTTCGGCTTTGGCAGGCTCGGCGGGTTTCGTTGCCTCGACTGCTTTTACCGGCTCAACAGCCTTGCTCGGCTCCGCAGATTTCGCTGGCTCCACGGTTTTGACCGGCTCGGCAGAAGCGGCTGCTTTGCTGTCGGTTTCCTTGGGCCTGGCCGCAGGCTCCGTCACGGCATCGGACTTTCTAGGGATGGCGATCAACCCCGAAGCGGCCGCTGCCACCGGGGGGATGAGCGAGGGGGTATTGGGTTTTTTCACATCTTTCGAGTCTGCCGGGGCGGTGGCAGACTCGAGGGATGCCGCCGGTTTGGCGGGTTCGAGAGTCGGCAGAATCGTCAGAGGTTTGATCGGAGGAAGCGGTTCGAATTTTGCGATGGGTGCGGGAGCAACCGGCGCGGTGACGGCCTTTTCCGGCGGCGTGGGCACGGCAGGCGTTTTCTCGGGCGTGGCCGCACCCGGCAAGGGACCCGTGGCGGCGGCCAGCGGCAGCAAGGAGGTCGTGCCGAGCGGCTTGGTTTCCAGATTGCCAGGGCCGGTCCCAGGCGCGTTGGCCGGAGCGTCGGACTTCTTGACGACGGGTTCCGCCACCGGCGATTTCCCGGCGGCGAGCAGCGGGGAAACGGTGGACGGCAAATTCTTCTTCTCACTGGGATCGGCAGCCACCGGCTTGGCCGGTTCGGGCCTTTTGGCGAACGCCGCCTCACCTGCCATGGCCAACGAATCCGCCGGAAATCCGGCTCCGACTCCTGCCGGGGTGGCCGTGTTGAGTCCGGGCAGGTTCAAATCGCTGGCCCCAGCGCGGGCGGGTTGGAGACGACGCGCGCGCGGCGTGCCGACCTTGGATTGGAGAGCGGCATCGCCTAGAGAACCCGCCTCACCGCCGTCCGCAAGGTCGTCCGCACCGGCAGCCGGGTTTACTTCCATTTTCTTCAGGAACCACCGGAACATCACCATCATGACGATGGTGAAGACGATGGCGCCGATCACCACTGGATCACCGAGAATATCGCGCAGTTCGTTCATGGAATCAGAGGGGGAGTTTATCGCTCGTGGGTTAAAGCCGAGGCCACAGGGAATTTTATTTGGACGATTCGACCACGGCACGTTTGCGCGCGGCGGCACGAAGTTCGTTTTCCTTGCGCCGCTGGAGCACGCTCCGCGTCGCGGTTACATAATACACAGATTGTCCCAGAATCAGCAGCAGTAAAACGAGGCGGATACTGCGCTTCCTCTTAACGACGCGTGCAGCCGCAGTGGCGGCCTCGTCGTTCGCTGGCACCACGTTTGGCGCGGGGGTAACTCGGGCCGTGGCCACCGTGCTCGCCGGAGTCGGGCGCGGCGTGGCAAGGATAACCGCCGGAGCGGGTGACGCGGTGGCCGATGCCACGGAACGCGTCGGGGTGGCGGTGGGGACAACTGCCGCGATAGCCGGGGTCGAGCGCGGGGTGGCGGTGGGTGTTGCCACAGCCAAGGCAGGATTAGCCGTAGCGGTCGGACGCGGCGTAGGCGAGGGAGACACAACCGCTAGAGCCGGAGTGGCCGAGGTCGTCGGGCGAGGGGTCGCGGTGGCGACAGCGACGGTCGGGGCCGGAGTCAGCTTCGGCGTCGCGGCAACCACCAGCGGCGTCGGTGTCGGACTCGCGGCAGCCACGATGATCGGCGTCGGACTGACAGCGGCCACCGCAGGAGCAGGCGATGGCAAAGGCGGCGCGGAGGCGGCGGCCAGCGTGGTCGGCGGCGTGTCGCCGGGGGTCTCGGCTGGCGTGCCGACCGGCGTGGCCTGCGCCACCATCGTCCCGGGAGGCGCGTTGGGATCGGCCATCCAACCGAGGCGGTAGAACGATTCGATAAAAATCGCCACCAACTGCGGCGGGTACTCTTTCTTCGCGTCGTCGATCCAGTTTTTCGCCTTGTCCACGCTGCCAGCGCGGAAGTTGAGCGCGGCGTTGCAGAAATAACGCGCCGGGGTCGCCCCGCTAAAAGTCAGGTGGTCCATGAAGGTGCTTGCTGCCTCCACTTTGCCTTCGAGCAGGAGGGTCAGGAACACCTTGTATTGCGTCAACTCGGCCTCGCGCGGCTGCTTGG
>CAXSED010000147.1:0-9251 GCA_964236475.1 uncultured Chthoniobacterales bacterium | reverse complement strand
TCGCCGATGACGTTGAAGCTCGGCGCGTCGGGCAGGAGTTGCGGGGTGAGCACCAGCCGCATCCGCACGGTGCCCTGCGCGGCGAGCGCGGCGAGCAAATCGGCGTCTTCGACCGCGACCGCCGCCGCCGGGACGGGCGGCACCCCGGGCGCGTACCGGGTCTGACCCGCGTGCGGCAGACGGTAAGCCGCGCCGCCGACCGAGCGCACAAGCGCCCCCACCGCACCGTAGCGCGCGGCGGCGCTGGGGCCGTCGCGGCGGTACACCACGGCTTGTGCGTAAGCGTCCAGGCCCTGCCCCACGGCGGCCATCTGTTCGTCAAAAGGATGGTTGAAGAGGACGATTTTGCCCGCAACCCGGGTGCGGCCCAGGACGGCGAGTTCATGGAAATCCTTGACCGTGACCACTTCCGCCGTCAGCCCGGCGGGCGGCGTGGCGACGCTCGGGCCGAGGGCGGTAAGCACGATCTTCTGGGTGGTGCCTTCCGCCTGACCCGGGAATTCGGTGAGGGTCGCCGTCTCCTCGCCGCGCACCCAATGGGGCACCATGACCGGTTCGAGGGTCACCTCCAGACCGAGTGCCCTGAGTTCGGCGGCGACGTATTCGACGGCCTTCTGGGCCTGCGGCGAACCGCTCAGGCGCGGGCCGATGTTGTCGGACAGATGGGCGACCTGACGGTAGGCGTAGTCGCTTTGCAAGGCAGCCTGTTGCAGGCGGGCGAGATCGGCGAGCGTTTGCTCGGAGTATGGGGCGGGCGGGGGCGAGGCCGCTGCCGCCGGAGCATCGCCCGGATTCTGGGCGCGACCAGGACCTGCTGCGGCCATCACCAGGGCAGCGAGACAAAACGCGAACCGAGGGTGTCGGCGTGGAAACCATTGGAAAGCGAGCGAGCGCATGCCCGAGGATTCGGCTGGCCAACGGTGGGCGGACGGGTACCGCCCCCGGCAATCATCCGACGCCAACGGCGGTGCACGCGGCCAGCGAAGCGTTTTCCAAGCACCGCGATCCGGTCAACGGGGCGGGATCTGTCCACGGCAGTACCACTCCAGGCGGTCGCGGCACACGGCGGCGGCCCCGGCGGGCGCGTCGGGCTGGTTGGCAAGGTCGCACGCGGCGCGGGCAGCGGCCACGGCATCCGGCCACTGACCGGATGCCGCGCTGGCCATCGCCAGGGCACTGTCGCTGGCGATGTCGTGGCCGCCGCTGACTTCCATGGCGCGCCGAGCCAGCGCGAGGGCGGCGGCGTGCTGCTCGGGATCGTCGCTGCGCGCGTAACCCCAAGCGAGCCGCGTCAGGGCGGGCAGCCAGTCGTCACGCAGCATCAGCCCGGCCTGGTCCTCGGCGGTCGAACCGACGGCGTCGCCCCGGGCGCGCAACACGTCTGCCAGACCGAAGTGGGCCATCGCAAAGTCGGGGTGGAGTTCCTGGCAGCGACGGTAGACGGCGATGCCTTCGTCGGGGTGGCCGCTTCTGGTCAGGGCGAGGGCTAGATCGTTGAGGATATCCGCGCTGGCCGCCGGGTCGTTGCGCCAGGGTGCGAGCACCTCGACGACCTTCGGGTAGTTCGCGTCCCGGAGCAGCAGGGCGCTCAGGCTGGGCACCACGTCCGAGTTGGTCCCGTTCAGACGCAACGCCTGGAGGTACGCGGCCTCTGCGTCGCCAGGTCGGCCCGCGTCGATCAGGGCGTCGCCGAGCAGGTGGAACAGGCGCGTCGAGGGCGGTGCGATGCGGACCGCGTGTTGGAAGAGCGTCAGGCTGTTGCGCCACAACGCGGCCTGCCAGCAGCTTAGAATGACGCAGGCCGCTGCCGTGGCCGTTGCGACGCCTGCCAAGGCCGGGCGGCTCACGGGCCAGCGTTGCCAAGCTGCCGTACCCGTCCAGAACCCGGCGATGAACAGGCCGACGTGCGGCAGGTAGGTATAGCGGTCCGCCACGGCTTGGCCGCCGACCTGCACGACGCCGATGACCGGCACCAGGGTTCCCAAAAACCAGCACCAGCCCACCAAGAGGAAAGGCGCGGAACGCCGCCACACGAACACGCCTGCCGACACCGCTGCCAAGACGATCCCCCAGGCCACCGGCCACCAGAGCGATTCCGCGCGCCAGTAGGGGTAGTAAACGGCCAGGTGGACGGGCCAGAGCGTCTTTTGCAAGTAGGTGCCGTAGCCGAGCACCGCCGAGGCCAGCCGATGAGTCGGCGGCAACGCCCCGAGCGGGACCATCGCGCTGCCGCGCTGCGCGAGGACCGTGACCACGCAGGACACCGCCGCCAGCAGGAAGAAAGGCGTTTTTTCAAGGAATAGCCGTCCCCAGCCGTTCGTCCGGTGACGTTGCAGCGGCCAGTAATCGAGCAACAGCAGCAGCGGCGGCAGCGTGACCAGCATCGGCTTGGCGGTCAGGCCGACCGCGAACCACGCCAACGCCAGCCAGTAGGAGGCACGGCTTTTGTGCCGGGCGTAGCGGGTGTAGGCCAGCAGCGTCAGGAAGAAAAAGAGCGTGCTGAGCACGTCCTTGCGTTCGGTCACCCAGGCCACCGACTCGACGTGCAGCGGATGCGCGACGAAGAAAAAGGCGGTCAGCGCGCTGGGCCACGTTGCGCCGGTGGCGGTGCGTAACCACCGGAAGAGCAGGACGGCGTTCGCCAGGTGCAGGAGCAGATTGGTGAGGTGATAGCCGCCCGCGTTGAGGCCGTAGAGTTGGGCGTCGAGCATCAACGAAAGCCAGGTGAGCGGGTGCCAGTTGGACCGCTCGAAGCTCGTCCACGCCCAATGCCAACCGTCCCCGGTGAGGCCCTGCCGGACGTGCGGATTGTCGTAAACGTAGCCCGGATCGTCGAAAGAGATGAAGGGGAAGCCGAGCGTTTGCCCGTAGATGCACGCGCCGACGGCCAGCAGCACGAGGATGGTCAAAATGCCGTCGGCGCGCGGCGGGAGTTTCGGGGAAGGCAGGTTCAAAGGGCGCAAAAGGACGCGAGACTTCTAAGCAAGGATGGTTCCAGGCGGTGGTCTGGAGGCGGATTATTTGCGAGTCGTCCGAACGCACACCGGTGTAGCTCCTCTGTTATCCTGAGCGGAGTCTTTCTGGTAGCGGTAAAGCCGATCACTCCTCCGAGATTGCCCAGAATTTCTCCGCTGCCGCGCTCCAACTGCGGGTCTCCACCGCGCGGCGCGCCGACTCGCTGATGCGCGCGCGCAACGCCGCGTCCCTGCCCAGCCGGGTGATCGCCGCCGCCAAATCCTCCACGTCCGACCCCCGGGTGATCAGCCCCGTCACCCCGTGCTCGATCAACTCCTGCGGCCCTTTTTGATCCGACACGATCACGGGCAACCCGCTCGCCTGCGCTTCGATGACCACGTTGCCGAACGTGTCCGAAACGCTCGGAAAAACGAAGATGTCCGCCGACGCGTAGGCCCGGGCCAGCGTCTCGCCGCTCAGGTAGCCGGTAAAACAGGCGTCGGGCAGCAGTTTCTGCATCGTCTTGGTATAGACGCCGTCGCCGACGATGGCCGCACGCACCGGCAGGCCGGACGCCCGCACCCGGTCGTGCGCGGCGGCGAACACGTCGAGGTTCTTTTCCACCGAGACACGCCCGACGTAGAGCAGGATCAGCTCGCCCGGTTTCGCCCCGTATTTCGTCCAGAACGGCGGGTCCCGGCGCGTCGGATGGAAGAGCCGCGTGTCCAGGCCGCGCGGCAGAATCTTGATGTTTTCACCGTCGATGCCGCGCTCGATCCAGCTTTTGCGGTACTGCTCGGAGTTCACGTAGATCAGGTCGAGCTGACTGTAGAACCAATGCATGTAACGCCACGTCAGCGATTCCATGAAGTGGTCATCCGTCAAAATCTGGACGTACTGCGGGAAATCCGTGTGGTAGATGCCGACCGCGCGCAGGTGGAGCATCCGCGCGGCCATCAGGGCGGTGATGCCGATGGGTCCCGGCGTGGAAATGATGATCTCCGTAAAACCTTCGCGCTGGATGTAGTCGCACATTTCCAGCATGGGCGGAAAGGTGAGCTTTTGCAGTTCGTACTCGGGAATCTCGAACTCGCCGATGGGCGGGAAATTTTTCAGCGGGATGCCGGTGATGTCGATGTTGGTGCGGGAGGTGACCACCGTCAGGTCGTGACCGGCGGCCACGACGGCGGCGGTCATCTTCTGGATGGTGGTCGCCACGCCGTTGACATCTTCGAGCGTGTCGGTGAACCAGGCGCGCTTGCGGTTGCGCAGGGCCGGGGGCTGGCTGCCTGCGATTTCCCGGCTAAAACGCCGCAACTGTTGGCGGTCGGGCGACTGGCTCTTGAAGGCGTAGATGTACGGACTGAGGAGCAGGGCCAGCGGGGCGATGGCGCTCAGGGCTTGCAGGCCATCCATCATGTTGCCGCCGGAAAGCTGCAAGACGAACTTCGTGAAAAACCGGAACGCCAATTGGTTGGCGAACAGGTTGGCGATGAGAAACGCGCGGCGTTCCGGCTCGGCGACGTGGGCGGTTTGTTGGGCGATGGCGGCCTTGATCGCCGGTTGCGTGAAGTAGCGCGATAGTTCCCGCCAGACCGACGCGTTCGCCGGTTTGGCCAGCTCGAAAATCTTGCCCGAAAGGACGCCTTGCGCGAGGAAGTTCAGCTTTTCGGCGAAGGTGAATTCCGTCGGGTTTTCGCCTTCCATGAAACGGGCGAACATCTTCTCCACGAGGGCCGGGGTCGTTTGCGCGGAATTTTTGAAGAACTTGTCCCTGGCGAAGTCGAAGCCTGTCTTATAGAGGCTGTGCGAGAGCACGAGCGGCGAGCCACCTTGGCCGTGGATGGTTGCCCGCCCGGCGCGCACGCAGGCGAGAAATTCCTCGGGCGTGCTGGCCACCGGCGTTTCCGTGTAGGCGTGCGCGGCGAACATGCCGCTCTTGTCGTCGCTGCCAGCGGTGAGGATTTTTTTCCACGGCTCGGGATGCGTCGGCGCAAGGCGGTGGACCGCCGCGTAACGTTCGATTTTCTCCGGGGTCAGGCTGGCGAGCAGATGGGTCGTCGTCCGGTTGAGCAGTTCGTTGCGTAGGCCATTCAGCCCCTCGAAGCACGGGAAGAGCAGGATCAACCGCTCGAAGTGGCTGACGGTGAGTTTGTGGTTGAGTTGATAGAGGGGATGCGCGACCGAGTGCGCCAGTTTTTCCCGGGAGAGGTAGGCTTGAAGGTCGAAGATGTTTTCCCGCAACGCCGCGATTTCCTGGTGCTGCGCTTCGGTGAGATTCCAGACGAGGAGATGGATTTTGCAACGATCCTCGGGAAAATACGTGGTGACTTCCTCGCTCAGAAAGACACCAGGCAAGTGGGCGATTTCCAGCACGCCGTCGAGCGTGTTGTGATCGGTGAGCGTGACGAAATCCATCCCGCGCTCGCGCAGCAGGTCGTAAAGTGCGCGGGGCTGCGAATAGCTGTCGGGGAAGTCGAACCGCCGGAACAGCCAATCGGCGGAACGGTCGCTGAAACGGGAGTGCAGGTTGAGGTCGGCCTTCATCGCAAGAGGCACCTATAGCAGAGGACGGCGACCGGGAGAAGGATCGTTCGCACAGGCGGCGGCGGCACGGCCACCGTCCACCGTGATAGCCGTGCCGCGATTTTTATCCTTTGGCCTCGAAAGCTTTGCTCGATAGTATCGCCGGACGTTCCCGCTTGTCTCCTGCCCTGACATGAAAGTGCACCGTTGCCTGCTTCCCCTTTGTTTTGGTCTGCTCCTCGGCCCGGTGGCCGGGAGAGCGGCGTCAGATTCGCCGACTGCCTTCCCGGCTCCGGGAGACCTTCCGGCGACTGCCGGACTGCCCGACCTGCTACGCAACGACGACGGCAGTCCGGTAATCACCCCGGCGCAATGGACCGCGCGGCGTGAGCGTATGAAAGCGGTCATCGAACATTACGAGCTTGGCCACGCGCCGCCGCCGCCCGGCAACGTGCGCGGCGAAGTCGTTCGTCAGGAATCCGTGCTCGCGGGCAAGGCGACCTACCGGCTCGTCAACCTGACGTTCGGCCCCGGCGGAAGCCTGCGTTTGCAGGTCGCGCTTTTCCTACCCGGCGACGGCGACGGGATTTACCCGACGATTGTCCATCCCCAGTTCACGCGCACCCCGGGCGGCTACCCTACGCCGGGTATAGCGGGATCCGCGTCAGCCCAGGCCGCGCCTTCCCCGGAGGCGGCAGCCGCGAACGCCGCGCCGGTGCTCGAACGGGGCTACGCGCTGCTGACTTACGACTACCAACAAGGGGGCCTCGACCGCCCGGACAACCGCGCCAGCGGCTACTTCCCCGCGTTCCCAGATTACGATTGGGGGACGGAAACCGCCTGGGCGTGGGGGCTTTCGCGTGCCATCGATTACCTGGAAACGCAGCCCTTCGCCGACAAGACACGCCTCATCGCCGTGGGGCATTCGCGCCTGGGCAAGATGGTGCTTCTGGCCGGGGCGTTCGACGACCGGATCAACCTGTGCGTGCCTGCCGGTTCGGGCACGGGCGGCACGGCGGCCTACCGTTTCACGGGGGAAGGACGCGGGGGCAAGGAGGGTCTGGAACGCATCGTCAAAGTGTTTCCCCAGTGGTACATTCCCCGGCTGGCGGAGTTCGCCGGACAGGTGGAAAAGCTGCCCTTCGATGCCCACTCGCTCATCGCCCTGCACGCCCCGCGCTCGCTGCTCATCGAGGATGGCACGGACGATTCCAGCGTGAACTTACCTGCGGTCGAGCAGTCCTACCGTGCGGCCAAGCCGGTTTACGTTCTGCTCGGCGCGGCGGACCGGCTGGGGATCTTCGTGCGTCCGGGCGGACACCATTTGCAAGCGGAAGATTGGGCAATCATCCTGGACTTTGCCGACCAGGAATTGCGCGGGAAAACGGTCGCACGCAAATTTGATCAATTCCCCGCCTCGGGTGACGCCCTGAAGTAGATTGGCCATCCGAGTAGACCACTCGTTCTGACGCTGTTGACGGCCCTGGTTCTCTTTTGGTCTTGCGGGCGTTGCACACAGGCTGGAAACTCTGCGTGTGGCTCTTTGCTGCCAGCGTTGTCCTCATCCGATACGCGAGCGCAGCACACAGCCTGACTGGCAAGCCGATGTGGCGAAATGGCAGACGCAGCGGACTTAAAATCCGCTTTCCAGAAATGGGAGTATGGGTTCGAGTCCCATCATCGGTAACGACTTAAGCAGGCAAAATGGTTCTTCCACGGAACCATGCCTCACCAATCTTACACCAAACGTCCTTTTCAGAGGGGAACCCCGTCTGCGGGGCGAGTGCACAATCCCCTGGAAATGCGGATTTTCCCCCGGGCGTCTCCACGCTCGTTTTCGCCTCCGGTGAAACAATGGTGGCCTCCGTAGGCACCGCGTTGCCGACACCCACGAAAGGAGGCGAACGGTGAGAACCGGGCCCCAAAACGACGAGAGCCGCAGCTGGCAGGCACGCGGCAGCAACTTCAAGCGAGCGAGCTTTTGATTACTGGCCCAAGCTTATGCTCCCGACCCGCTGACGGCAACGTTTTTCCCGCTGCTTCCCGGCGCATCGGTGCGGCAACTTCCATCGGCTCGATCCTGCCGTTGGTCGTTCACAACCTCAACTGGCCGCGCCTGCCATGCCGAGTGCTGCCACCACGCCAGCCGATGTCAGTCCCGACGCGAGCGTGGACATGTCCATTCCCGGCGTCTCTGCCACGGTCCCGGCCATCCCGAACGTGCCGACCGCCTCGACGAGCACGGCGCCGCCCGCCGCCGCTACTGACGATCCCGCCTCGCTTCTCGCTGGCAGCGGCAGCGAGGACGACGCGGCAGACGACGCGCGTTCGCAGTACGCGCGGGACAACGCGGCCTTCCTCAAGCACTTCAAGAGCCAGGGCGGACAGACCCAGGTCGATCCCACCGGCCAAGAGGTGCCGCAGTATGGCCAAGACGGCGGTCTGGCGTACAAGCCAACCACGCTCAACCCCGTGGTGCAGCGCCCGATGGCAACTTCTACCGGGTGGACCGCAACGCCGATGGCAACGAGGTGGATTTCGACCTGAACGCCCAAGGCGTGGACGGCAGCGACTACCATACTATGCCCGCCGATGGCACGCGCTTCGTGCAGGTGCCCAACGGCAACGGCGGCTCGCGGCGGGTGGTGATCGGCCAAGACCCGTTCGTGCCGGTGATCAACTCGCTCAAATGCCAGCTTCAGGGCAACCAGGACGACCACCAGCAGGCGACGCTCCAGGACGCTCAGGCGCAGAACGGGGTGGCCGGTGCGCCGGGTCTCGGGAGCACCCCGCTGGCCACGCTCAAGGCGCAGCACACCGCCCTTTCCGCGCAGGTCACCCCGGCCAAGAACTTCCTGGCCCAGGCCGATGCGTTCATCCAGAGCGGCGGATCGCTCGCGCCCGCCGACGCCGCGCGCTTCGATGCGGCCACGGCCACGGTCAACCAGTCGGGGGATCAGCTTGCTCCGTTGGAGAGCGAGATCGCCAGCCGCCAAAGCGCCATCGACGCCGCGCGCCAACAGCGAGACAGCGTCAACGCCGACAGTGCAGCCACGACCAAGGCGATTGCTACCCTGACCAGCGCAAAGAGTGGATCTTCTTCCACGTTGCAAGACGACCTCGTGGCCGCGCTGCGGGGCGAGAACGTGCCCGCTGCCCGGACTGCGCTCTACCAGCGGGCGGGCATCCTCAACCCGGTGCAGGGGCAGGATGGTACCAGTAGCGGCTATACCGTGGGAGCACAGGGGTTGGCGATGTTGCCCAAGGATGCGCAGACCATCGTGGCTAACGACCCGGACCGCTTCCAGTTGGGGGACGATGCAAAGGCGCAGATCGTGGCGAAGCAGGCAGCGGCGGTCCCGCAGACGCAGGATGCTACGCAGGCTGACCCGCAGACCGCGTGCCAGACTTGGCAGGCGCAGCAAAATGTACTGCTGAACGAGTTTCCCAATGTGGGGCAGTCGGGCTCGACTGCGAACCAGACGTTTATCAGGGCGTTTCAGCAGGTGGGGAATGACCCGAGGAAAGCACTGGACGTGGCGCGGGCGTTGTTTGCTGGGAACAAATAGCGCGAGAGGCAAACTATTTTTGAGAATTCAACCCTGAGGAGAATTTATTTCAAAAAATGCTTCCAACCCAATTGAAGATTGTTTATCCGATAGGGTATGCAAAACCCCCTACTGAAAGCTCTTTTGGTGTTGGCAGCGACGATCATAGCCTCTAGTACTACTCCGTTAGTTCTTGACGAGAGTTATGCCTGGGTGGTTCAT
>CAXSED010000146.1:0-9253 GCA_964236475.1 uncultured Chthoniobacterales bacterium | reverse complement strand
CGATGATCCCCGCTGGCGCGTGGTTCTTTGCACGATCTTCACGGCCTCGGTGCTCGGCCCGCAAGGATTTGCCCTCCGCTGCCAGACCGATAAAGGCATCCCGCCGGAAACGGATTACATGGCGTTGCGCCGGACGGAAGACGCGGCCTTCGCCGCCTTTGCCAAGGTCGATGATTCACAGCACTGGAGTTATCGTGAGGCTCCGCATCGCGGCTACGAATCCCCGGCGGACTTGTTCGCCGGTGTTCACGACGAGGACGCCATCTGGCACCCTTTGAGCGATACTCTGACCAAACTAGACGCTGATTTTCAACCCGATCTGGTCTTCGCGCCGCAGGGTCTCGGCAATCACGTTGACCATCTGCAAACGATCCGCGCCACGCTGGCGGTCTGGCCCATCGAACGCGTTACATGGTACCGCGACACCCCTTACGCCATCCGTGAACCGGAGGCCCAGCCCGCCGGTTTGTTGCGGCTGGAAGAGGACCTTTTCCCCTGCCGGGTGCCGCTGCCGCCTGCCGTGCTGGAGCGCAAAATCGCCGGGTGTTCCCTTTACGCCTCGCAAATCGGTTTCCAGTTCGGCGGGGCCGTGGCTCTCCGCGAAAAACTCACCGCCTTCCACGGGCACGAAGCGGGCGCGGGTTTCCCTGCCGCCTCTTCCGCCGAAACTTTCCTCGGACACCCTTGCGTCACTTCCAACCTTCCCGGATGAACCTCTCCCTCGCCCAAGCCATCGACGCCTACCGTGCCGCCCTGCCTCCCGGTCAGTTGATGGAATTTCCGCTCACGCCGCTGGATCGGCTAGGCATCCCCGTGCAGGCCCTCACGCTTTTCCCTTCGACCGGGGCCAGCGGCGCTGCGTTATCCTGGCCGCTTTGCGAGGGAATCGGTTACGGCGAAACGCCGGAAGCCGCCCGGGTCGGGGCCTACGGCGAACTCACCGAAGAAGTTTCCTCCAGCGCGGCGTTGCTGCGTCTGCCACGCCTGACCGGTTCCTACCGCGAAATGCTCGCGCGGCACGGCGAACGGGGCGTCGTCGATCCCGTCACGCTTTGTCTCGAAGCGGGCAGTCCCTACACGCCAGACACCGTTTTGGAATGGATCGAAGCCCGACGCTGGTCCACGGACGAACCCATTTTGATCCCGGCGGAATTCGTGGCGTGCGCCGGGATGGACGTGCCGCCGCACCCCGGCGTGAGCCGTCTGGTGACTCCCATCACCAACGGCCACGGCGCGGGCACCACGCTGGCGATGGCCCAGTCCCATGGGTTGCTCGAACTCCTGCAACGCGACGGCAACAGCGTCCACTACCGCGCGCTCGCGGGGACTACGGCCATCGACCCGGGCACGGTCACTGATCCCGCCGCCCGCGCGCTGCTCGACCGTTACGACGCCGCCGGGGTTGAAGTCATCATCAAGGGCGCGGCGACGGATTTCGGATTCGTGAATCTTTACGTGGTCGGTTACGACCGCTCGGAATCGAGCGGCGGACTGCCGGTGATGACGGCGGCGTGCGGCGAGGCAGTCCATCCGGTGCCGGAGATCGCCCTGCGAAAAGCACTCTTGGAATTTGCTTCCTCGCGCGCACGCCTAGCGTTGTTTCACGGTCCGCTGGACGTGGTCCGGCAAGCCACTCCGCCCGGCTATCTGGAGGCGTACCGGACCATCGTCGATCCCGCCGACGAGGAACCACGCGGGCTGGCCGGGATGCAGCATTGGCTTACGCTCGACCTTACCGGGATGCGTCAGGTGCTGGCCCCGGTGTTCGCCGTGAACGCCCGCGCTTCGTTCGCCGATCTGCCCCGTCCCGAAAACCCAGCGCTGGCTTCGGATCGAGGCGACCTGCTGCGTTTCACGGTGACGCAGTTGGAACAAGCCGGTTTCGAGGTGCTTTGCGTGGACCTCTCGCCGCCCGGAACCGGCGTTCACGCCGTCAAGATGATCGTCCCCGGTCTGGAAGTGGAAACCATGAGTTACCAGCGGATCGGCGAGCGCAACCTCCGCCGCTTGCTGGCACGCCAGGCCGCCGACCCCGGCTTCCCGACCCTGGCAGGAATTGGCGATGCGCCGATGGGCACCTCGCCGATTCCGCTTACCATCCCTGCGCGGCAGCGGCTCGGCGGCGCGGCTTGGCTGGATCGTTCCCGGATGACTGCCTTGATGGAGAACCTCTACGTTCTCTACCGGGAACCCAGCCGACACGTCACCGCCTTCTCCCATTCCGAAGGCGGCTTGGCAGCAGATTAGCGTTCCAGTGGGGGCGTTCTTAGCCCGATATTTTCAGCTCGCAAAGTAATGTTCCTGGTCAAGGTCCGCCAGGAGGCCGGGCCGGGTAGGGTGCCAGCCCAATCGCTCCCGGGTCAGGGTGCTGGAGGCCGCAAGGTCCATGCCGAAGAAGAAAGCCATCCAGCCGAAATGCTCCTTCGCTTCCTCGGCGGAAAGGGACCGGACTGGCAGGTTCAAGCGGCGGCCGATCACCTCCGCGAGGTCGCGGGTGGACACGCCCTCGTCGGCAACGCCGTGGTAGCGCGACCCCGCCGCGCCCTTTTCCAGGGCCAGCCGATAGAGAAGCGCGGCGTCGAGCCGATGCACGCCGGGCCAGCGGTTGGAACCGTCGCCGATGTAGGCCGAGATGCCTTTCTCGCGGGCGATGTGGATGATGATCGGCATGAAGCCATGGTCGCCCTTGTCATGCACCGACGGCGACAACCGCACGACGCCCGCACGGACCCCGCGCGAGGCGAGACCGAGCGTCAGGTCTTCGGCGGGGGCGCGGGGCGTCGCGTTGAGAGCAGGCGCGTCCTCTTCCGTGCTCAGGCGGCCCATCGAAAGGCCTGCCAGCCCGGACGTGTTGAGGAAAGGACGGTCGGAACCGGCAAGCGCCGTGCCGATGGTCTCGATGGCGCGGCGGTCCACCTCGCACGAGTGGACGAAATTCGAGAAGTCGTGGATGAAGCCGCAGTGGATCGTGCCGTCGGTGGTCTCGGCCCCGGTGCGCAGGCTGTCGAGGTCTTCGAGGTTGCCGTAATGTGGCTCGGCTCCGGTGGCCTTGAGCGCCTCGGCCCCTTTGTCCGAGCGGGTGAGGCCGAGCACCTGGTGCCCGGCGTTGATGAGTTCTTTGGTGACGGCGGAGCCGACGAATCCGGTCGCGCCGGTCAGGAATACACGCATATTGTGGGAGTTTCTAGTTGGGTTGGACGAAGCGAGCATCCGCCCGGAACCGAACCAGGAAAAGTAGTGACGTTATACCGGTATAACGACTAACAGGATGAGCACGACCACGACGGACGACAATCCCCTCGGAACCTACCTCAAGGACCGCCGCGCGAAGCTCGACCCGGCAGCGTTCGGCCTGCCCTCGACGCGGCGGCGCACACCGGGATTGCGGCGTGAGGAAGTGGCGCAACGCGCGCACGTCAGCGCGACTTGGTACACCTGGCTCGAACAGGGCCGGGGTGGCGCGCCTTCCGCCGACGTGCTGGACCGGCTCGCGCGGGCGCTGGCGCTCAAGGAGGTCGAGCGGGAGCACCTTTACCTGCTGGCCCAGGGCAGGCCGCCCGAGGCCAGCGCGCCCGCACGGTTGGCGAGCGTCTCGCCGTGTTTACAGCGCATGATCGACTCGCTGGGAACCAGCCCGGCGATAGTGAAGAACGCCGAGTGGGACATCGTCGCGTGGAACGAAGCCGCCGCCGCCGTGCTGACCGACTACGCGCTGCTCGCGCCCGACCAGCGCAACGTGATGCGCCTGTTCTTCCAAAATCCCCATGTGCGAACCACGCAACCCCATTGGGAACACACCGCCCGCTTCGTGGTGGCGACCTTCCGTGCGGAGACCGCGCGGACGGGCACGTCGCGGCGCGCGCAAGGGCTGATCGAAGAGTTGAGCCGCACCAGCCCGGAGTTCGCGGCGATCTGGCGGGACCACGATGTGGGTACATACGGCGAGGGCACAAAACTCGTCCAACCTCCGCACGGCGGACCTGTCACGCTTGAGTACTCGTCCTTCGCGGTGGATGGCCAGCCGGGGTTGGGGATGGTGATCTACACCCCGGCGACGCCGGAGGATGCGGGACGGATCAGGTCGTTGATCGCGCAGCGGCAAACCGCCGTCAGGTAGGAATCTCCCCCGCCCTACGCCGGAGCCATTCCCCGTGGAACGGGTCGGACGATATTTGGAGGAAGTGCATGGGACGGATGACCCAGCCCCGGTGTCCCCTTATTTGGAGTGCTCCAGGTGCATCTGCTCCGTCACGGATCGACACAACCCGGCGAACGTCTCCTCCGCCGAACTCAACTGCCGATCCTGCCAGTACAACATCCCCCACTGCCGCCGCAGCTTTCGCCGCCCCAGGGGAAGCGCGACCAGTGAACATTCCGCCAGTTCCTTGCGCGCCATCCAGGGGGCCAGAATGCTCACTCCCAAACCGGCTTTCAGTAGTTCCTTGATTGCTTCCAAGCTGGTGAACTCCATGGAAGCAGGCAACGACAGGCCATCCGCCCGGAAATAGTCGTGCGCCAGCGTCGCAATGCTGCTGGCCCGGTGGGGCATGACGTAATTTTGCCGCGCGACCGTGGCACGATCCACGCGCCCGGCCTGCGCCCAGGGATGCAGCGGATGGGTCAGGAAAACCAGTTCGTCCTCGAACAATGCCCGGAAACCCACCGGGCTACCCGTCACGGGTTGCAGGCCAATCGCCAGATCGACGCGGCGGCTGCGCAACGGTTCCTGCAAGGCGGCGCTCCCGAACTCCGCCACGGTCAGGACGCACCGGGGAAAACTTTCCCGGAATTCGCGGATAACCGTTGGCAGCACGTGCTGGCAGATACTGGCGGGAGCGGCCACGCGCAACTTGAGCTGCCCCCAGGCCCCCAACGAGGCCAGGCCCTGCCTCGCGCTGGTCATCTCGCGCTGGATTTTCTCCGCGTGAAAAAGTAGTTGTTCCCCCGCCTGGGTCAGGACAACTTTCTTGCCCGCCTTGTCCAGCAGGCGGCAGCCGATGTCCAGTTCCAGCGCCTTCATCGCGTGGCTGATCGCCGACTGAGAGAGCCCCAGCTCCCGCGCCGCGCCGGTGAAGCTGCCGATGCGCGCCAGACTGAGGTAAGCGCGCAGTTGCTTTGAATCCAGCAAGGCTTCCATCCCATGAATTCTTTTCATGGTCCCGGGAGAAGACAATGAAAATCTTTCCGCTGGTTCTCCCGGGGGCTTTGGCACAGAGTTCGCTGGCAACGGGAGTAGCCAACGAGCGGAAAGTCGGGAAATGAGGCCAGCGAGACCACCAACCTACCGTCCCCGCATGCCGAGCGTGCTCAAACGCCAGCCCCTGCGCCTGGGCTACGTGCCGCTGTGCGACGCGGCCCCGCTCATCATGGCGCGGGAACTCGGCCTGTTCGCCAAACACGGCCTGCGGGTGGAACTCTGCCGCGAGGTCGGCTGGGCCACCGTGCGCGACAAGCTGATCTACCGTGAACTCGACGCCGCCCACGCCCCGGCGGGCATGGTGTTCGCGGCGACCCTCGGGCTGGGTTCCATCCCGGTCCCCTGCCTGACCGCCCTGGTGCTCAATCTCCAGGGGAACGCCATCACCCTCTCGGAAACCCTGTGGCGCGCGGGCGTGCGCGACGGGGACAGTCTGGCGCGGCATCTGCGCACCCGGGCCAGGGACAGGCCCTTGACGCTGGGCATCGTTTCGGCCTTTTCCTCGCACCATTTCCTCCTGAGCCAATGGCTGCGTCAACACGGCATCGACCCGCTGGAGGACGTGCGGATCGTGGTCGTGCCGCCGTCGCAGGTGTTCTTCAACCTGCGGGCCGGTTACGTGGACGGTTATTGCGTGGGCGAGCCGTGGAACTCCCTGGCCGTGATGGTCCACGAGGGCTGGTGCGCGGCCACCTCGGCGGACCTCGCTCCCCTGCACCCGGAAAAAGTGTTGATGGTGCGGCAGGATTTCGCGGAGGAACGCGCCGGGGAACACCTGGCGTTGGTGGCCGCATTGTTTGAAGCCTGCCGCTTTTGCGACCGGCCAGAGCACCGGGAACGCATCCTGGAAACGCTCGCGGAGCCGCGTCATCTGGACACGCCGATCCAGGCCCTGCGCATGAGCATGGCGGGCACCTTTGACTTTGGTCACGGGCGCATCGAAAAGATGGCGGACTTCCATTCGTTTCATCGACACGAAGCCAATCTCCCCACCGTGGAGCGCGCCCGCTGGGTGCTCGAGCAAATGCGCGCTTGCCACCTGCTGCCCGACCCCGACGCGGTGGACGCCCGGGTAGCCAGCGAAGCGTTTCGAGAGGATTTGTTTGCGCACGCCCTCGGCAAATAGCTCGCTCCGCCGTGACCGTCCCGCCGCGATACCTTGATGGGCTTCTGGCCGCTGTGCGCCCCGGGAGCCGGGAGGCAGCCGCCACGCCGCCCCCGTCCGCCTCCCCCGCGACGACCGACGAACCAGCGGAAATGCCACCCGACCCCGGCGCAAGCGTGTCCCGCGAGGAGCGGATCAAACGCCAGTTGCACCCGCTGGATTCCTACGCGCGGCTGTGGGAGTGCGCCGCGGCAAATCGTCCGCCCGACGCCGACGACCGGTTCCGTTTTCAATGGTTCGGCCTGTTCTACCAGGCCCCCGTGCAGGACGCTTTCACTCTGCGGCTGCGGCTGCCGGGCGGGCGGCTGAAACCATGGCAACTGGCAGGCTTGGCGGACCTCACCCAGCAGCATGCCAGCGGAGAAGTGGTGCTCAATGCGCAAGGCGGGCTGGATCTTCCGGGTGTGCCCGTCACTTCGGCGACCGAAATCCTGCGGGGGATCGAAAGCCTCGGACTCAGCGCGCGGCAGACGGGGGGCGACTGCGTGCAAAGCATCCGGGGTGGCGAGCGCGAAGGTCTTTTCGCCGACCGTCAGAGCACACCGATTTATCCATTGGTTTGCGCGTTGGAACAAGCGTTGGCGTACAGTCAGGTCTGCTCCGATTTGCCCCGCCCGTGCGAGATCGACTTTCGGATCGCTGGTGAGGTTTTCCCTGTCCGACAGGACAGTCCCACCGATACGATCATCTTGCAGGCGTCAGGCCAACCATGCGCTTCGACCGACAACCCGGAATCGTCGCCAACCGCGTCTTTCGTCCTGCGGGCTTCCGGTGACCCGGCAAGCGGGTTTGCGCTCCCTTACTCCCACGTCGTGACCGGTTGCTTGGAACTGCTGAAAGGCTGGGCGGCGACCGCCGACCGCACGACCCGCGACCGCGCGAGCCTCGCCGCTTTTGTCCATCGGCTCGGTCCCGATGGCACGAGCGTTTTGCTCGGCGGAGCTAAGCAGGAATCCATCCCACCGCGATCCGGGCTGAAAAATGCCCCCGCCGAAAGTTCTTCCCTGCCGGGCTGCGCCGTGCCCGGCGGACGCCTGTTGAGCAGCCAGTTGCACGCTCTGGACCGATGCTGCCGGGAGCAAGGCTGGCCGGAAGTGCGGCTCTTGCGCGGGCACTTGTTTGCCATGGCAGCGACCGGGGATATCCACGATGCGACCGCTGCCTTGGGCCAGGCTATGTCGCTCTGATGGACGTGGCTAGAAAGCCGCAGGCAGAGCTAGCCAGTTTGGGCGAAATTAGACAGTAGCCTTTTGCGGATGGATACACGATGGCGCGCCGGTCTGGTCCAGGTGGCTGGAAAGGACCCAGGGCAGCATGTTGGCTGCTCCAAACCGAATTCCATAGTGTAAAGACTTACCCAGGTGGATCCACGGCGGGCGACTACCGAACCATGAATAGCATTCATGGTTGCCATGAAAAGAATGAGCTGAATTTCTCCGCGTACGGGTCGATCTTGGCACGCGCTTCGCTTACGAGCGCAACCTGACCACTAATGGTCAGGAAAACAGGGAACCAAGTCATGGCAAATTTCAAAACATTCATGAAGTCCGGGCATCCGCCCACGCTTTTCGCAGCATTTCTCTACTTCGATTTCTCCTTCGCCATCTGGGTGCTCAACGGTGCGATGGGGCCTTTCATCAAGGAAGCATTCCACCTGACACCCTTACAGGTGGGCACCATGCTCTCCGTGCCACCGCTGGCCGGGGCGTTGATGCGGTTTCCGCTTGGCATTCTCTCGCAATACATCGGCCGCAAGAACGCGGCCCTGGTGGAGATGGGCTGCATTCTGATCGCAATGGGTTTTGGATATTGTTACGTCAACAGCTATGATCGGGTCATTGCGATGGGTGTCCTGTTGGGCATCGCGGGCGCGAGTTTCGGGGTCGCCTTGGCGCTCGGGTCCGGTTGGTTTCCGCCGCAGTACAAGGGGCTGGCGATGGGCATCGCGGGCGCGGGCAACAGCGGGACGGCCCTCGCGGCCTTGTTCGCCCCGATCCTGGCAACCCACTACGGTTGGCAGAAAGTATACGGCTTCGCGGGTCTCATGATGTTGATCCCGTTCCTTGTCATGCTCTTCTTCGCCAAGGAACCACCGGACCGGGAAGATGGACACAGCTTCATCGACCACATCAAATGTCTATGGGAGCCCGACGGTTGGGCGTTCAACCTGATTTACGTCATCACCTTCGGCGGGTTCATCGGGCTGTCGCTCTTTTTGCCGACGTTCTTCACCGAGGAATTCGGCGTGACCAAGATTCATGCCGGCTACCTCACTGCCGCTGCCGCTTTCCTGGCGAGCATCATGCGGGTAGTTGGCGGGTACGCCGCGGACAAGTTGGGAGGCATCGTCGCGCTTTCGGTGGTGCTGCTTGGCGTCACGGCGGCGTTCTTGGCGACCAGCGTGGCTCCCTCGCTTCTTGCGACGGTGTTGCTCTTTTACTGCTGCTTCGCGGTGCTGGGGCTGGGCAACGGTGCCCTGTTCCAACTCGTGCCCTTGCGCTGGCCGCTCACGGCGGCGGTGGCAGGGAGCATGATCGGCGAGATCGGGGCGTTGGGAGGGGCTCTCGTCCCCAAGATGATGGGTTACTCCAAGCAATATACCGGCTCGTACTCGAGGGGATTTGTTGCCTTCGCCGTGCTGGCTGCCCTGGTGTTCATCGGCCTGCGCATCGTGCAACGTTTCTGGGTGGGCAAATGGATCTCCCCCGGTGGGCGGCCGATTTTGACGACCCCGGCCACACCGTACCTTGAGCCCGCTTCGGGCGTTGGCTTGCCCGAACCGATCTGAGCGAGTCGCGTGACCGTCGCCGACCCGCCAGTCCCCGATCAGTTCAAGACCGTCTGCCCGTACTGCGGGGTCGGTTGCGGGATGGTTTTGCACGTCGAGAACG
>CAXSED010000145.1:0-9344 GCA_964236475.1 uncultured Chthoniobacterales bacterium | reverse complement strand
GGCCCGGTGGACGTGCCGTACTGGGATGTCGCGGTCGATCCGTCGATCATCAAGGATCACGGCGACATCTGGAACGACCGCGCGCGAGCCATGATGGCCGCCGTTTTTCGCATGAATATCCCCGGCAGGACGGCGCTAGCCCGGAGAAGCATCGTCGCGCCAACCAGCGGGCCAAAAGCGTCCACCGCCCCGCCGAAACCCGATCTCCACCGCGAGCCTGATTTCCGGCGGCTCGATACTCCCCAAACCCGGTAACATGACCGACCCCGACGTGACTCCTCCCACCATCCGCAAAGCCGTGCTCCTCGCCGCCGGACGCGGCACCCGGATGCGCGACCTCACCCTCGACGTGCCCAAGCCGATGCTCCCCGTACGCGGGCGGCCCATCCTTGATTATATCGTCACCGGGCTGAAGTCCGCCGGGATCGCGGAGGTGTTAATCGTTGTCGGCTACCGGGCGGATGTGGTTACGGATTACTTCGGCGACGGCGCGGGCCACGGCCTGAACGTTTCTTACGCCACGCAGGTCACGCAGGACGGCACGGGCCGGGTCGTCGAGCTGGCCAAGGATTTCGCGGGCAGCGACGGCTTCATCCTGTCTTACGGCGATATTCTCATCGACCCGGCCAATTATCAGGTGCTCACCACCCCGGGCGACGAGGAAGGGATTATCACCGTCAAGCACAGTGACGATGTCAGCAAGGGCGGTGCGGTGTTCGTCAACGAGCGGTTCGATCTCACCGATCTGCGCGAAAAACCCAAGCCCGGCGAGCCGATCAGCCCATGGTACAATGCGGGCGTCTACTTTTTCCGCCCGAGTATTTTCGAGTGGACTGCACGCCTGCAAAAATCGGTGCGCGGCGAATACGAACTGACCGACGCCATCCGCGACCTCGCGCAGAGCGGCCAACGGGTGCGCGCCTACGAACTGATCGGTGATTGGGCCGACGTGCGCGACCCGGAAATCCTCGCGGAATTAGATCGCAGCCCGTAAATAAATCGAGGATCAGCCGCCCGCCCGACCCGGGACATTCTGCTTGTGTACCGACGGCTGGCTAAGTAAGAAAGAGCTTCACTTCAGCCCTCGCACCCCATGGACACACCTGGTTGGTTTACCGAATTGAATTGGAGCACACCCGCAAAGTTCGACGAGCTGCGCACGGGCAAGACATCCATCCCACCAGGGTCGGGAGTCTACATTTTCACCAATTATGCCGGGCCTCTCGTGAAGAACTATGGAGTGCTCTACGTCGGCAAAGCGAACTCCCTGGCCCTCCGGGTGCGCCATTACCTGCATGATCCTGCGGAAGTTCCCATTTATTCGCGCAAGGTCAGCGGCCGCATGGCCAGTGGCTTGAAACACCCCGGCAAGACTCAACTTCTCGTGCAGATAGCGCAATACTCACGGAATGTGCCTCTCAGCAACGTGGGAATCTGGATTCGCTGGCAGGAATCTTCTGAACCGTTGTTGCTCGAAAAGAAGCTGATCATGTACCTGCAACCTGCTTTCAACACGCAGGGCAAAGGCGCTTGAGCCATCAGGCTTCCGGCGTTCGCCGAAGTTTATCCCAGCGGCTCCAGGTAGCTGCCCAGCCGCCCGCTGTTCGGCGGCAGCAGCGCGCGTGTCAGCAAACGATCCACGGACCATCGGCCCCCACCGCAGCACATCAACGCAAACGCCACCCCGGCCAGCGTGAGAGGATACTCATATCCCCGGGGGGCAAAAAACCCGGCGGACCCGTGGACGAAAAAAATGGCCACGGTCATCACGCAGAAAATCCCCAGCGCTGCCAGCCGCGTCATGAACCCTAGCAGCAACCCCCCCGCCCCGAATACCTCGGCCAGGATGCCCGCCATTGCCAATCCGTAAGGGAAAGCTAATCCGTTGGGTGCAGCCGCCGTCCAGTGGGCCAGCGTGCCATTCCAGCCCTCACCGCCCAACCAGCCGACCGTCTTCTGGCCCGCATGCAGTGTGAAAATCACCGTCAGCAGCAGCCGCAGGATTGTCGGGGCAAAACTGTTGATCGTGGCGAGAAGTCTGTACACCGGGTTCATGTCTTTGCGCAGATCATGCCCCCGACCACCGGACGCGGCAAGACCCAACGGTTGCCGCGGTGATTGGCCTCCGCTACTTCGCTTTGCGCGTCAGGGGGCCGACCCCCGTCAGCGCGCGCAGTTCGTGCCCCTGATAATCGAGCACCACCACGCCGTCGAGAATCTGCCGCACGGTGACAAACACGCGACGGTCCGCCGTCACCGGGATTTGCTCGCCCACGCCGTAGCTCTTGCCGTTGATGATCGCCAGCGGTGGGTAATCCACGGAAATCGTCGTGACCACGAATTGCTCCGCTTTCACATCGGCCTGCTGCACGGAGGCTTGCGTCGGGGCCAACACTGCCGAGGGCACCCAGCCAATCGGCCAGAACGGATTGCGTGCGCCACTCGGCGGCGCATCAAAAGACGAACTGTGCGCCAACGCCAGTTCCTTGCCGGAGTTTTTGGCGACCGGCGCGGTCTGGCCGGTGGCCGTTCCCGCGAGTGTCAGCGTTGCGGCGATGGCCGCCAGTGTCCACGTCCCGACCGGGTGGCGAAGAGAAAAGAAGAGGGTCATTTGAGCAGGGTGGTGACGTTCATCGAAACGTGCTGTTTCTCGGGGCTGTCGGCGAGGGTTGTAATCTGCAGGCGCGTGATTTCGAGCAATTTCTCCTCGTTTTCCAGACCGGCCAGGGCGATGCCCAGTGGCGTGATGCCGGCCTGCGGCACATCGATGGTCCAGTCGGCGCTGCGGAAATTATGCATCGCCGGGTCCGGCGCGCCATCAACCGACCCCGGGCGCACGACCACGCCCTTGAGATTGTGCCGGTCGAAGAAAGCATGGATGCGCGGCGGGAACCACGCAATTGGCGCGCCTTCGGGGATCATGTCGTTGACCTGCGCGAGCGTTTCCTCGGCGGCGTGTGCCTGCTCCTGCATGGCCTTGCTGCGTTTGATCTCGCTCTTGGCCTTGCCGAGTTCGTCTTCGAGCGAGGTGATCCCGGCAGCGTTCGCCAGGTCCGACTTGCCCAGCGGGAAGATCAGGAACGTGAAATAACAGTAGATGAGACCCATCATCAGGAGGGCGCTCAGGATCATCTTTTGGATCTGGTCCTTGGAGAATTTTTGCATGGTGGCAGGTCCGTGGAAAGACGCTTACTTGCGGTGGCGTTCCGGCACCGGGGCGGGCGCGGGGGTGGCGGAGGGTTTGTTCATCTTGACCTCGATAGTGAAATGGGCCGTGGGGCTGGACCTGCCGTTGAGGTTGACCGGCGTGGCGGTGTCGTCCAGGCTGCGGAAGGAGGTTTCCACGCCCTGGAATTTCTTGCCGAGACTCTCGGTGAGCGACGTGCGGAACTTGTCGGCGGCCAGACGCGGCACGTCTCCGGCGACGATGCCTTCGAGCGTGAGCGTGATCTTGTCGTTCTTCTGTTCGTTGCTACCGTTGAGGCTGATGATCTGCACGTTGGGCGGCACGCTCTTGACTAGCGTTTCGAGCAGCGGCGCCCAGTAGAAGCGATTCTCGACGCGCTTGCTGACCACGTCGGCGGCGGCCACCTGCGCGGTGAGTTCCTTTTCTTGCGCCGCCGCGGCGTTGGCCGCCGGTTCCTGCTTGGCCCATTCGGCCTGGTGAGCCTTGAGTTGGCTTTCGAGCGATTTGCTGCTGATCAGCCGCCAGCCATAGAACATGACGAAAAGCGCCGCCACCCCGGCCAGGGCGTATAGCCCGAGCTTGAGCGGATCGCGCTTGCGTTGCTTCAACAAAAACTGCTCTTCGTGCAGGAGGTTGATCGTAAGCGGCATAAAAAAGAAAGGGTCAGTACGGATACCGAGGTGGAACGGAGGAAGATCAGTCTGCGTCGCCGTCTTTGGGATCGAGTAGGAGATCGAGCGCAGCGCCGCAGGCGACGTTAAGATGGGTGCGCTCGGCCTCGAAAGCGGCGAGCTTGCCCTTGGGCAGCTCGACCTGGCAGGTCTGGAAGGGGTCCCAGGTCACGCACGCGATTTCCAGTTCGTCGCTCAGGATTTGCAACGGCATGAGCGCGCGCACCAGCCCGCCGGAGAAATACACCCGGCTGATGGCCTCCTCGCGCTGGCCCTCGAAGAAGCCGATGGAACTGCGCAGTTCGCGGGCCAGATGGATCAGCGAGGTGCGGCCCGCGTCGAGCATCCCAGGGTCGTTCTCGTCGATGAGACGGATGGCCGAGTCGCGGTCCATGCCGCCACCGCCGCCGGTAATCGCCTTGAGAAAATCGTCGCCGCCGTAGTCGATGGTGCGCGCCAGCACGAGTTCCTTGCGTGACCCGGCAAGCACGCGGGTCTCGACGTGGCCGATGTCCACAAGCACGAACGCCTCGCGGGTGAACACGTCGGGGTGCGAGAACTCGAAAGCGTTATAATTGCAGAGTGGCGCGAGTTGCAGCCGGTCGGCGGGTGCGCGGTTCTTGGTCAGGGCAGCGGTGACCTCTCCCACCGCCTTGCGAGGCAGACCGCCGACGATGTAGCGGCTGCTGGGGCGGCTGCTGGTCTCGGCGGGGACCGTGGCCTGGCCGTTGGCAGAGGGGATGCGGTCACAATCGAGGATGTAATCGCGGCAATCCTGGTTGAGCAACGCCAGCCCGTTGAGTCGCAGCGCGTCGCGCAACAAATGCGTAGGCGTCGTCGGTTGCTCGATGATGCGGATCAGCGAATCGGGATTGGAAACCGCGACCACGCAGCCTTTTCCTATAGCGCCCAGATCGCGGGTCAGCAGCTTGAGATGATGTGCCAGCGCATCGGCATCTTTGGGGTCGGTGCCCGCGATAACGCGGCTGGCATAACCTTGCAAGGCAACGCGTGGGCCCTTGCGTTGGAGATGCACGGCTTTGATCGCGTGGCGTCCCAGGTCGATTCCTACGACGGAACTAGGTGCTTTTGGCATACGATCTTCCTTAAGCAAAAAGCGTGACCGCCAGAGTACAATCCGCAAAAAAAGCTGAAATATGTTTTCCGCGCGCTCCGAACCGGCGAGCAAAATCGTCACCATCCAGGGCCAGATACCTTGCCGTTTTGCCCCCGCCCGTGCCGGGATTGCTGACCGGACGAACAAACCGCTTCCGGCAGAACTCGCGGTTTTATCTAGATGAACAACGCCGTCTGCTCGCTCAGCCAGATGAACAACTCCAGGTCCTCCCCGTGCTTGAGAATCAGTTCAACGGGGTCGTCCTGTAAAATCGCCGTCGCCACGCCGACCAGGAAAACCCGCAGGATTTCCGTGGGCAGCCACCGGCGCTCGCCCACGGTCAGCGGCACATGCGCCGCTTCGTCGTAATGATCGACCCAGATGCGCACGTTCGCCCAAGACAATTCGCTCCAGTGGCGCAGGACCGGGCCATGGACATTTCGCAGGTGCGTCACGACGTTCTGCAACGCATAAGCCACGTCAAAAATCCGCTCCCGTTCCTGCACGAAATCGTAGTCCACCACCGCCGCGATCTGGTCGGCTCGGTAAAGCAGGTTCCAGAAGTGAAAATCGCCGTGGACCATCATCCAGGGCAGGTTGCCGATGATGCGCGAGTAATCGCGCAGCATCCGTTCCGTCACTTCGCGCGCCCGCTGGCAAATGGCGATGGCCTGCGCGGTGCGGTCGTCGGGCCGGGCGCGCATCGCTTCCAGGGTGGCCACGGCCTCGTTGAGCAGCTCCCAGATTTGCTCGGGCATGATGTCGTTGCGCATCTCGGGCGGGACCGGCGTCTTGCCCTCCGCCGCTTCGGAGAGGCTGCAGTGCAGGTCGCCCAGGATCGTCGCCGCCGCGTTCATGCGCCGCCAGTCCCGGTGCACGCCCGGGTCGTGCGGCACGAAACGGTGGATTTCCACGATACGTTCGCCCCAGGTCGTCCAGGTCTTGCCCTCCCGGGAACGCATCACCTGCGGCGCGGGGAAACTGTGCGCGCACAGGTAGTCGATCAATCCGTGCAGGTACTCGACGCGCTCGCCGAACTCCTCACCGTGCCGGGCGCGCAGCAGAAACGTGCCGCGCCCGGTCTTGAACGGGTCGGTCGTGTTGCATTGCGTCGTCAGCGGTTTGTCCATCTGGATGACGCGTCCCAGATCGAAGGCATCGGCCAGCCGCTGGAGTTGCGACAACGTCAGGTCCATCGCCGCGCGCGACTCCCCGCAGCCTGCCGGGTTGTATTTGAGCGTGCGTTGGAACTTCTCGACCTGTGGGGTTTGCTTCGTCATCGGCGCGTCGACCTTCAGGCCGTGCCCGCGTCGGAGGGCAAATTCTTCCTCTTGTCCGCTGGCGTGGCCCGGATAAACTGTGGGCGGTTTCCCTGTCCGAAGCAGGTATCGGTCCCGGCAAGCATTACCCATTGATTCGCTTCGCCGCCGGATGACACCGCGCCCAAAAAACGATCTTTGCAACGTGTGCTCAAGATTTACTGCCGATCCAAATTTTCCGCCATCCTGAGCGGGGTGTAACGAAGTGAAAAACCGGCGAAGTTGAGAGTCGGCACACGTCTTTCGTCTACCCGCATTCCTTCCGATGTCCGTCCCCCTGGAACATCCTCGCGCGCTGGCCCATCGGCCCCCGGCTGCCCAGCGCCACAACGTCGACTTGCCGCCCGCGCCCTCCCCGAACTGGCCGCGCGAGGTCGTCGGCTACGCGTGGCGGTTGCTAGCCGTGGCGGCAGGATTGTCCGCCGTCATGTACGGCTACCAGCTCCTGCTCAGCGCGCCGGATGCCGCCGGGTTCCCGAGCGTGTGGCGACCGTATTTTCCCACGCGTTACTTCGAGTACGGCGTGGTTTTTCTCACCGCTGGGACGTTGTTCGCCCGACGCCGCGAATGGGCGATGGCTGTCGTTGCCCTACCCTGTCTGCACAACCTCTGGGACGCCTGCCCGGCACTGGTGCCGTGGATTGCCGTGCTCGTGCCGACGCTCTACCGCTTGCTCGGCCCCGAGGACCGGCCCGGCCCTGCGGCGACGCGTCGTTTCTGGTGGGGCGTCGCCATCGGCGTCTTCCTCGGGCCGAAAATCGTGCAGGTGGTTTTTCTGCACAACGCCCACGACAGCTTTCTCGACGACAACCAGACCGTCTTCATCGGCCTGTTCCTGCGTTACTCCTATTACTATTACGAGCGGCGACATGGCCTGGTCCCCGCCGGGCGTTTCTGGGAGCACGTCGCCTACCTGCTTTTCGTGCCGCAGATCACCGGGATGCTCAACGTTCCGCCGGGTGAGATGTCGGAACGCTGGGGGTTCGGCGCGGCTACCATCCGGCGCGGATTCGAGGCCGTGGGCTGGGCCGCGCTGAAAATCCCGCCCGTGCTCTGGCTGGAGCGCCGGGTCCTCCCGTCGTGGGGTTACGCCCGGGGTTACAACGCACTCCACGCCGCGCCGTTCGCCGTGCTCTGGGGGTGCCTGCTGGCGAGCTACGTCTACTGGGCCTTGCTCGTCAGCGCGAAGTTCGATCTGATGATCGCCCTGTTCCGTTTTTTCGGGATGAACGTGGAAGATAATTTCCGCTGGCCGTTGCTGGCTACTTCGCCCATCGCGCTCTGGCGGCGTTGGAACATCTACAACCGCCGGTTGTTGCTCAAGTTCGTGTACTTCCCGCTGGGCGGCAACCGGACGAACGTTTACCGCAACATCCTGCTGACCTTCCTGGCCTCGGCGGTGCTGCTGCACACGGGGTTTTTCGGCTCCCCCTGGTGGGGGGTCAATCCCTACCAACTGCGCGATTGGCTGCTGTATTTCGCCGGTCAGGGGGCGATGGTCTGCGCGGCTTACTGGTGGCTCCAGCGTCCGTTCTGGGAGCGGCTGCCGACGAGTGCGGTCGGCTCGTTGCGCACGCTCGGCTGGGCGTTCACGCTGGCCAGTAGCGCGTGGCTGCACCTCCTACCGTTGGCGGCGGGCGAGTTTCTCAACACGCCGAACCCGCCTATCGAGGCATTCTGGCCGCGTCTGACCCTGATGGCCCGGGCGTTGGGCTGGCCGTAATATCGGCGCGGTGACGGCTGAACCCGCGTTCCGCCATTTTGCCTTGCAAATACGACATGGCCCCCAGCGCGGCGATGAGCAGGGTGAAAAACAATGCAATGGCCGCCACGCGCAACGTTTGGCGCGACCCGCCGCCGTGCAGGCGCTTGGCCCGCTGGAGCGCGACCTCCGTGTCGAGCACGCGCAGCATGTCCGTGGCGTCGTACATGCCCGCGAGTTTGCGTTCGAGGGCGGAACGCGGCTCGCGCGCAGGCAGCGGGGCGGCCTGGGAATAGGACGACGCTGCGGGCAAGGGCGCGGGTTTCGCCACCGGCGGGGGCGTCGGCTTGGCCACGAGCCGCACGGCCCGGGCTGGCGCGGCGATGGCAGGGGCACTGGTTTCAGGTTCCGTCCGGGTGTCAGTGGAGGGATCGTCCGGCGTCATGTCAATGACTGAGAGCAAGTTCCCGGCCAATTTCACGCGGGGCTATCACCCGGGGCCAGCCGACCGACACCCGCTAAATCGGCGCGCTCGGAATCGCCTTCGCCCCGACGATTGCCAACGCCTCCCAACTCCGGGGACTCAGGGAAACCGACTTCTGCTTGGGGTCCTGGGCCTCGTTGGAATGACGTTTGATCACGTCGTCTAAAAAGAGTTGGTGGACCGTCCGATGGCCGTACATGCGGATGGCCCGTCCGTTGGGCGACAATTCCTGCTGCGGCTTGGCCAGCCCGACCCAGGCCCAGATGCGACCCGTGACCCGGGCCTTGACCACGATGTTCATCTTGCTCCAGCTTGGCAACACGGCCAGATCCCAGTGAGCCTTTTGCCCGAGATCGACCCCTTTGCGCGCTGCGCGTTCGACGATATCATCGAAATCCGCCTCACGAATCCACCATTCGCCAGCCTGGTAACCGAAGGTGCTCCGGTCGCTGGAAGAGAACCGGTAGATGCACTCGCCGAGCTTCAGCAATTCCGGCTTGGGCGAGATGATGCCTTTCTCCGCGCGCTGACGGCCCATGTCGGGGATGTGGTTGACAACTTGTTTCACCCGTTCGTTTTATCGCCTAGCGACGCACCGGGCAAGCGTATTTCTGCTTGCTGCGGCCCGCGCGTTGCGGCATGACAGTTGCCGCTGATGCCCGACCAACCCCAAGGTGCTAGCGCCACCGCTCCCCCCGCCCGCGCCCTCCGGGCTTACGTCGGCCCGTTCGCGCTGTTCATCGTGCTGAACGCGCTGCCCGGCTTGGTGAAAAACGCATCTCCCACCGCCCCGTGGTGGCTGCATTCGCCCGAGTTCTGGGTCTACCCGCTGCAAACGGTCGCCTGCGCGGCGATGATGCTGTT
>CAXSED010000144.1:0-9425 GCA_964236475.1 uncultured Chthoniobacterales bacterium | reverse complement strand
TCTTGAAAGGCCCCAGGTCCGCGCCGTAGGCCTTGCCGCCCTGGTACATCGTGACGTGCCGGAGATTCGGGGACGAAGCCTCCACTGCATCCAGCAGGTTGCGCAGCAGCGAGACGTTCACGGTGCTGCGCTCGGTCGGCGTGTCTTTCTCCACGTAGGCGCCAAAGACGACGTGTGTCACATCCTTCAAGCCCGCCAGCTTTCTGCGCGTATCGTCGGGATCAAGGAGATCGGCCGAAATCGGCCGGACGCTCTCTAACCCTTTCACGGGTCGTCGTGAGATGCCATAGACGGTCGTGTCGGCGTCCTTTGAGAAGTGCGCGGCCGCGGCGCGGCCGATGACACCTTGCGCTCCGGCGACCAATACGGTTTTTTGCGATGTGCTCATGAGGGGTGATGATTGGGTGTTGTTCGCTCTGCATCCTTCGCGAGGTGCCCTATTCGGTAAAGCCGTTGCTTTTGGATGATTCTTTTCTTCCTCCCCGGGTTCACCCGACGATCGGATGGCAGCGCCCGCCACCTCCAGATCCTTGCATGGCAGGCGTAGAAACTGTTCCTGTGACGCTAAACAGTGACGATCTGCCTTCGTCGACGAGGAGTACTTCATGAACCTCACGTTCCACCACGCCTGTATGAGGAGCGTGGATTGATGCCGCTGATTTTCCATCCCCCCACGAATCCGCTTTGTGTAGTTCGTAGATTCGACGCCCTTCTGAGGATGGCCTAGCTTCCCGCTGATTCCAAGCACCGCTCCAACTCCATGAAACTCCACAACCTGCGCGACCTCTACCTCCACGAGCTGCGAGACCTGTTTAGCTCCGCTAATCAGATCGTCGATGCGTTAACCCAAATGAACGAGGGCACCACTTCGGACGATCTGCGCGAAGCTTTCACGGACCACCTCGACGAGGCGCAGAGCCAGATCTCGACCGTGCGTGCCATCTTCGAGAGATTGGGGGAGTCCCCCGAAGGCGGATTTTCCGAGGGCACTCGAGGTGCCATCCAGGAGGCGATGGAATGGGCCGACGAAAACGCGGATTCCGCCGTGCTGGACGCGGGGCTCGTGGCCGCTCTCCAGCGCCTGGTCCACTCCGAGATCGCGGCCTTCGGCTGTGCACGCACGCACGCCAAGGTTCTCGGCGAAACGTCGGCGCAGAAACTCCTGCAAGAATGCGTCGACCAGGCCGAAATGACCGACAAACAGCTGACCGCTTTGGCCGAAACCTTGAACAGAGAAGCGGTCTGATCCCTTTGAAGATCGTCAAGTGAGGTGTCGTCGTCGAAACAAACGGCATGCACCGTCGCTTGCAGCATGCGCGCAAGACATAGGTTTTCGCTACGGTCTGGCAACACGCCTGGCCAGACTGGCCACCTGGACCAACAATTCCGCCGCCTCGACCGGCTTGGCCAGGTGCATCTGAAAGCCTGCCAGAATTACTTTGAGCCGATCCTCCGAACGCGCGTAGGCTGTCAGGGCGACGGCGGGCGTGTTGCCTCCCTGCTCGGGTGCCAGGGCGCGGACTTTGCGAATCAACGAATAGCCATCCTCTTCGGGCATCCCGATGTCGCTGACCAGTACATCCGGTCGCATAGCCTGGATCATCTCGACGGCTGACGTGACGGACCCGGCGGTTTGCACGACCGCGCTCCGGTCCTCCAGCAGCCGTTTGACCAATGCGCGCGCATCCGCCTCGTCGTCGACCACCAGCACCTTGACTCCGGTCAGGTTCAGTAAGTCGGATGGAATGGACAGGCAAGCTCCGCTGGCTTGGGGATGCTGGCGTTCCGAAGCGGTCACTTCAGGGGAAGTTTGCACCACGGAAAGGGGCAGCATCACGCGAAAGGTGGTGCCCTGACCCAAGCCTGCACTACCCACGTGAACACCGCCGCCGTGGAGTTCCACCAGTTGCTTGACGATGGCCAGCCCGAGCCCGAGGCCGCCGTGGCGGCGGGTGGTGGAAGCGTCTGCCTGTTGAAAGCGGTCGAACACCTGGGGCAAAAACTCAGGGGAGATTCCTTCACCCGAGTCGGCCACGCTGACCTCCAAGTGAGAGTTGATGCGTTCGAGGACCACCTGCACTTTTCCTGCCTTTGGCGTGAACTTGATGGCATTGGAAAGCAGGTTCCAGAACACCTGCTGCAACCGGTTGGGATCGCCACTAATCATGCGAGCGTGCGGATCGATCAAGGTCTGCAACCGGATGCCCTTGGCGTCGGCGGCCGGGCGCATGGTTTCAACGGCGGCGGCGACCACCTGATCCAGGTCGAGGCGTTGCACATCCAAACGCACTTTCCCTGAAATGATGCGGCTCATGTCGAGCAGGTCCTCGATGATCTGGGTCTGCGCGCGTGAGTTGCGCTCGATGGTGGCGAGACCCGCTTCCATGTCCTCGGTGTTGGCAGGGTCGCCCTGGAGCACCTGCGTCCAGCCGAGAATGGCGTTGAGCGGGGTGCGCAATTCGTGGGAAAGCGTGGCCAGGAACTCGTCCTTCATGTGGCTGGCGCGCTCGGCTTCGGCGCGTGCAGCCCGTTCGGAAGTGAGCAGCCCTTCGTTTTGCGCTTGAAGCTGCTTGTAGTCATGGATGTCGGTGTCCGTGCCAAACCAGCGCAGCACGTTGCCGGCGGCGTCCTTAATCGGCCGTGCCCGGCCCAGGAACCAGCGATACTCGCCGTCGCGGCCACGCTTGACGCGAAACTCCTTCTCGTACAGCCCACCCGAGTGCAGGGCAGCCGATCACGCCTCGATTACCCCGGGGAAGTCTTCCGAATGGAGAAGATGGTTCCATTCCTCGTTGCCGGTCGAGCCGGGTGGCAAACCTGTGTACTCGTACCATTGCTGGTTGTAGTAATCGACGTGCCCGTCCGGCCCTCCGGCAAAGACAATCTGGGGCATCGCATCGGCCAACTGGCGGAACCGCGCCTCGCTCTCACGGACGGCGTCCTGGGCCGCTTTCGCTTCGGTGATGTCCACGCGATGGTGCCTACCAGACTGATCGCCCGACGAGCTTCTCCCTCCCCGTCGAAGTGCGCTTTGCCTTTCGCTTGGACCCAGCGCACGGTGCCGTCGGCATGAACGACGCGGTACTCCATGAAATACGGCACCGGATTGTCCGGCCGGATGGTGGCGTCGGCTGCCGCCCTGATTTTTCCCAAGTCTTCGGGGTGGATAGCGGCATCGACTTGCTCGCGGGAGAGCTTCTCGCCGACGATGCCAAAGATCGTGGTAAATCTTTGGTCCATATGGACCCGGTCGCTTAGCAGATCGAGGTGCCACCAGCCCATCTGCGCCGAGTCGAGCGCCAACCGTCGCTGCTCGGCAATCTGTGCCAACGCCGTTTCCGCCGTCTTGCGCTCGGTCAAGTCCATGCCGTGCGCCAGGATGCCCGAAATGGAACCATCCGGGGCAAAGGTCGGCTGATAAATCAATTCGAGGAAGCGTTCTTCCAAAGCGTGACCCCGCTGGCGTTCCACCAGGAAGCGCACATCCTTGCCAACGAACGGCTCACCTGTCGCGTACACTTTATCCAGGAGTTCGAGGAAGCCTTGGCCCGCTATCTCCGGCAGAGCTTGCGCCACGGTTTTCTGGAGCACGTCGCGGTGGCCGATGAGCTGGAGATACCGGTCGTTAACCAGTTCGAAGATGTGCTGCGGCCCCCGCAGGACCGCCATGAACGAGGGCGAACGCTTGAATACCTCCGCGAGCCGGGAGCGCTCAGCGTCCGCGCCAGCCGCTTGCTTGGCGCGAACATCCGCCAGTTCCCGCTCTGCGGTTTTGCGCCGGGTGATGTCGCGCGAGACCGACAGGAGGCTTTCGGGCTGTCCATCCACTCCAAGGATCGGAGTAACCGTCACGCTCCACCATTTGGGCGTGCCGCCCGCTGTCTCCGCAAACGCTTCGAAGTGCCCGGTACCGCCACGCTTGGCTTCTTCCACGGCCTGGACGGCGTCCGCTTGAGCTTCGCCCTTCCACCAACCCGACCAACACGTATGCAGGTGCGGTGTCAGGTCGGCGATTTCCAGCAGTTGCTGTCCGCCTTCGCTCATCGCGACGAGACGCCCGTCCAGATCGAGAATTTTGAGGCAGTCGGGACTGCTGGCGATCACGCGCCGCAGGAAATCTGCGCTGCGCTGCATCAAAGAACGGCGTCATCTTTCATCAAACCTACCACGTCAGCGTGCAAAAGCTGTCGGCGAATTGGTGGCGAGCTCAGCGCTCTACCGGCTACACGACATCTGCGGCCATGCGATGCCCTGCGTCGCGGACCAGGTTAGCGATGAACCGCCACCAAAGTTTCGGCGACCCTTCGCGGTTGGACGCTCGCGGCACTCTTCGCCGCCATCTCCGGCGCCGTCCTTTTGCCGATGTCCTCGGGTTCGAACGCCTGAAAAGCGATAAGCTGCTCGCCGGGTTGGCGCGAAACGCAAACGTCAACGAGGTGGCCACGGCTGCAGGAGGGCCAAGGTGAATTCCTGGCGGAGGCTCAACCGTGGACGCGAAGGCATGGGTAAGTGGTCACGCGAGGTGACATGCTGCGGATCGCCACCTTCCCCAAACGAGAATCCTGTGCTGGCGCGGAATGGAAGCGAACCGAATTCGGTGCGCAACGAGAGGCCGGTCTTGGCAATAGGGCGGGACGAAACGCTGGCCATCGAGTTGCAGAAGTCGAAATTCACTGGGCGATACAGCGTCGCAGCAAAAAATCTGACTCCCCGGCCGGCTGCACGACAAACTGTTGGCCGCCACCGAACGATTCAGCGTGACCATGCCCACCCAGTTCATCGGTTTCGATCTTTTACGGCACGCTCATTGATGGTGCAGGCCACCCCGGAGTCCCTGCTGCCGCTGGTGGGCGAGGTCAGCGAAGAGGGTAGGGAGAGCTTCGACCCCGCCCGCCGATCTCCGATGGTGATCAGGTCGTGCCCCATCGGCAATTCTTCGGAGCGGTGGAACCTCCAGGTCACTCAAAAGAACCGCCGCGCTTAAGGTTGACGTTATTTCACGTGGCCGCTGACGAGCTTGGTCATCTCGAACATGCTCACCTGCGCCTTGCCATCAAAGACGGCTTTGAGCTTGTCGTCGGCGTTAATCAGCGTCTTCTTGGCCGGGTCCTGGAGCTTGTGCGCCCGGATGTACTCCCAGAGCTCCTTGGTCAACTCGGTGCGCGGCAACGGCTCGGAGCCAACGACCTCCGCCAGAGCCTTGTCAGGCTGCACGGGCTTGGCGAAGCCCGCGTTGGGTTTTTTCGTTGTCGGGGGCGTTTTGTCGGAGGAGGAGGGTTTGGTTGCCATAGAGAACCTGAATAGAGCGGAGGTTAACGCGTTTGCCAAGCGCTGGAGCGATCATGGAAGAACCCTCGGCATCCGTGCTTCAAGGGGTGAAAACGGGTTTGGCCAACCATCTTGAGCCTCGCTCCCTGAAAGCTTGCCTAGCTCCCCTCGGGGCAGCAAAATAACGATCCTAACCGAGCGGCAGAGGCGAATTGGAGTTTGCTCCTTTTTAGCGATGGTGCCGCTTTCAGGTGAAGTGGCGCGCAGGAAAAGGTCACCACCGAGTTATGCCAACGTTTTCCTCCGCCTCCGAACGAGAGCGTCTCCTGGCACTGGCGTCCTACGATTTGCTCGACACCGCGCCGGAGCCCGAGTTCGATCAACTCACCGCCCTGGCCGCCGAGTTGTTCCATGTTCCCATCGCGATGGTGTCGTTGGTGGACGAGGGCCGCGTCTGGCACAAATCCATGTACGGCTTCGGTCTCATCGAAACGCCGCGTGCCGGGGCCTTTTGCGCCGGCACGATTCTGGGCGATCAGCCGTTGATCGTCCCGGACGCCGCAGCGGACGCGCGTTTCTCCGGTAGCCTGCTGGTCACCGGTGCGTCGGGTATCCGCTTCTACGCGGGCGCTCCGCTCATCACCCGCGCCGGGCTGAAGCTGGGTTCGTTCTGCCTGATGGACCGGGTGCCGCGGGTCTTTAGCGACACCGAGGCCACCAGCCTCACCCGGATGGCGACCATCGTGATGGCCGCCATCGAAGCCCGGCAATCCGAGCACCGCCTGCGCGGGGAAATGGCGGTCAACGCCCTGACGACCCAGGCCCTCCGTTTGGTGGAAGCACGCTATGAGCGCATCGCCGAGAACACCCCCGGCATGGTGTACCAGATGGTCCGCCGCGCGGACGGCCCGGCGGAATTTCTTTTCGTCAGCGCCGCTTGCCGGGAAATTTTCGAGCAGGAGCCGACCGTCTTTTTGCGAGATGCCAGCGAGTACTTCAAGCTCGTGCACCCCGAAGACAATGCGGATCGTCTCCGGGTGGTCGCGGAGTCGCTCGCCACGATGCAGCCTGTCCGTTGGGAGGGTCGTCACATCCTGCCTTCCGGCCAGGTCCGGTGGATCCAAATCTCCGCGCAACCCGAACGCACGGTCGACGGAGACATTTACTGGGACGGGGTGGCGTTAGACATCACCGAGCGCAGGACAGCGCAGCAGGCTCTCGAAGAGGCCCGTGACCAAGCGGAGCGCGCCAACCACGCCAAGAGCGAATTCCTCTCGCGCATGAGCCACGAGCTGCGGACGCCGCTCAACGCCATCCTGGGCTTTGGCCAGTTGCTGGAGATGAGCGGGTTGACGCCCAAGCAACAAGAAAATATTTCCCACGTGCTGCGGGGCGGACGCCATCTGCTTGACCTCATCAACGAAGTGCTCGACATCGCGCGCATCGAAGCCGGACGGTTGGAGCTTTCCTTCGAACCGGTGCACGTGGCTTCGGCTCTGGAAGAGGCCGTGGCGCTGGTGCGGCCCCTGGCGGACAAACAGGGAATTTCCCTGGACATCAGTCGAGCTGAACGCTCGTTGGATGGCATCGCGGTGCAGGCCGACCGGCAACGCCTCAAACAGGTGCTGCTCAACCTGCTTTCCAATGCCATCAAGTACAATCGTCCCTTTGGCCGCGTGGATCTCACTTGTGAGCGAGTGGGCACTGCAGGGCGTTTGCGGTTGAGCGTGCGGGACACGGGTCCCGGGATCGGCCCGGAGGATTTGGATAAGCTTTTCACGCCCTTCGAGCGTCTGGATGCCGCGAACGGGGAGGTCGAAGGCACCGGGATCGGCTTGGCGATCAGCAAGCGCCTGCTCGAAGCGATGGGCGGAGTCATCGGCGTGGAGAGTATCGATGGTCACGGCAGCACGTTTTCGCTGGAACTCCCCATCGCGCCGGGAACGGACCAAGATGCCAAAGAGCAAAACCTTCTGCCGACAGTGCCAGCAGCTGACAGCGTGGCTGACATAGCGCAGTCACATACGCAAACCGTGCTCTACATCGAGGACAACGCTTCCAACCTCGCCCTGGTCGAGGAGGTTCTCTCGCGGCGCTCCGGAGTCGAACTGCTCAGCGCCACCCGTGCGCAGGCGGGTCTGCAACTCGCACGCCAACGTCTGCCGGATTTGATCCTTCTGGATCTCCAGTTGCCGGACCTGGCGGGTGACGCTTTGCTGCGGTTGCTCAAAGAAGACCCTTTGACCCACGGTATCCCCGTGCTGATGGTCAGTGCCGACGCCACCCCCACGCAAATCCAACGCTTGCTCGATCTCGGTGCCACGGCTTATCTGACCAAACCCCTAGACTTACCTGTCTTTTTGCGGGCAGTCGACGGAGCCCTCGCCGTGAAGCGGTAAGACGCGGGTCTGGCTGGCGCGAACGACTTCGTACGCGATTCCCATGGATAATCATACGTCTGCCGACGGGCCTCCAGAGCAACCGAAAGCTCGCGCTCCCATCCACTCGGGTGTCGGCGAGGCCTGGCAGCTTTTACGCCTCACCTGCATGGAATGGTGGAACGATGATACGTTTCGCCTCGCTGCCTCCCTGGCGTTTTACACGATCTTTTCCATCGCGCCGCTTTTGCTCATCGCCGTGCTCGTCGCCAGCCTCTTCTTCACCCGGGAAGCGGCAGCGCACCGGATTGAAGGCGAGGTGCAAAACATGGTGGGCGACCAGGGCGCACAGGCGGTTCGTCAGATCATCGAGTCGACCAAAGGACTGGGCTCGAGCGTCTGGGCCATCACCGCCGGAGTGGTCACCGTGATCATCGGATCGACGGCCGTCTTTGGCGAATTGCAGGCCGCGCTCAACAAGGTCTGGGATGTCGAGGTCAAGGTGCAGCGCGGCCTGGTGCTGCGACTCATCGCCGACCGGGCGCGTTCGTTCGCGCTCGTGCTCGGGGTGGGTTTCCTGTTGCTGGTTTCCCTGGTCATCAGCGGGACGCTCAACGCGCTCCAGGACTATCTCACGGGTCAGATGCCGGGGGTGCCGTGGCTCTGGAGCGCAGGCAATTTCCTGTCCTCGTTCGTGGTGGCGGCCCTGCTTTTTGCCATGATCTATCGCTTTCTGCCCGATGTGCGGCTCGGCTGGAAAGATGTGTGGCGTGGGGCCGTGGTAACGGCTCTGCTCTTTACGGTCGGCAAGTCGCTCATTGGAGTGTATCTCGGCCACGCGGTGGCAGCGGGCGCGTACGGAGCGGCGGGCTCGTTCGTCATCCTGCTGTTCTGGATTTATTATTCCTCGCTGATCTCCTTTTTTGGAGCGGAGTTTACGCAGGTTTATGCGCGGCGGCACGGCGTGGGCATCCAGCCCGAAGCGCACGCACAACGCGTTGGCAGGAAGCCCGATCGCATCTGACCCGAGGCCTACCATCCTCACGGTAGTGAGGGAATGAAATGCATGGTTAGATTCTGTCGCCTGTGAAACTGTGACCCCGGTGCACCGCCGCTCCCTCGGCTTTGTCCATCACACCTTCCGGATGCGGTTTCATTAGCCCGTGGCTATCGCCCGCTGCGGCCAGCGATGTTGCCCACATCTTGCAGAGGCGGACGGCACGTTGTGGCGAGAATCGGCAATATGTCGTGACCACGCCCTGGACCGCTCGCCGCTTCTGCAAAGGGCCCACCATTTTTTGCGTTGACGGCCTCCAGCACCCGGATCTTGAGCAAACTGTCAGCGAGCATTTTCTTTAGCTCGCCGTTTTCCTTTTCCAGTTCCCGGTACTTGCGGGCGTCTTTCATCTCCATGCCACCATACTTGTTGCCGTGGCCGAAGTGCTGAACTTCCGCCGCGCGGCCGAGCGGCTGCACTCGGCGCAATCCTCGCTCAGTCGACAAATCGGAGACCTTGTTCCAAGCTCGGACGCTCGGCACGCCGCGCGACGCGCGCTTTACCGAGCGGGCCGTGTTGACTTCTGCGCTGATGATCGTGCTGCCTGCGCGGCATCCCCTCGCCAGCGAGCCCGCGCTTTCCCTGAGTGCGTTGGTAAAGGAAAATTTTCTCCACCTGGAAAGGCGTCCGGGCGGCGGCTACGACCGGTGGGTGCGGGCACTTTGCGAGGAAGTCGGATCGGGCGTTGCCTTGCGTCCGGGCGAACTGCCCGTTGGCCGCGT
>CAXSED010000143.1:0-9482 GCA_964236475.1 uncultured Chthoniobacterales bacterium | reverse complement strand
CGTGGACGACGAGGCTGGTCATCGGCCCGGAGTCCACCCAGTCCCCCGCGCCGGTCGTCGCCAGCCAGTACCGCGCGGCCAGCACGCACGTCAGCGTCAAAAAACCCGCCGCTGGACCCGCCAGGCTGACGTAAATGTGCTGCCCGCGCGAGAGCGCCCGGCCCGGCAGGTAGGTCAGCCCACCCATCTGGTAGAGCACGACGTAGGGCTCCACGCCGACCTGCCGCCCCGCCAGCGCGTGCCCGAGTTCGTGCAGCACAATGGACACGAACACGCAGGCGACCCAGACGGCGAGCAGCCACAGGCCATTCGGCCCCCGCGCCGCACCCGCCCCGAAGATCGCGCTGCCGATCCAGAAATAAGGCGTGACCGCGAACGGGATGCCGGAGAGGCGGAAGCGCAGCATGGGCCGGGAAAATCGCCGTGCCTGCCCCGGAAAGCAACCCTTGACGAAAACCCCGGTTGCACGGGCGGACGGCCTCCTTTATGCTCACAAAGCACGCCATTTGCCATGCCTGCGACCCTCCCTCCCCTCCCTGCCGTCGCGGGTTCCGCCCCGCCGCCACCCCCTCCCGCCGGGCACACCCTCGCCCTGGCTTGGGTGCGCGCCAATCCGCTCGCCGCCGCGCTTGCCGGGACGATGCTCCTGACGCTCGCCGTTTTCTACGCGGGCAAACCACTGTTTTACGTCCCGGCGGACCGACAGTTCATCACGGCCTGGCAATGGATCCGCGCGGCCTGGAACCCCGAAAATCACTTCGAGCACGGCCCGCTGGTTCCTTTCATCATTCTGTTCCTGATCTGGAACGCCCTGCCCAAGTTGCGTGGCCTCGTGCCCAAACCCGACGCCGCCGGATTGGCGGTGCTGGCGTTCGGCGTGGGACTTTACCTGATTTCCGCGCGTGCCTTGCAGCCACGCTTTGCTTGGGGCGCGCTGCCTTTCATCCTGCTGGGCGCGGTGTTGTTCGCGGCGGGCCGACGGGTCGCGCGGGTGCTGCTGTTCCCGGTGGTGTGCATCTTTTTCATGATCCCGGTGCCGGACATCGACCAGGCCACCGTCCGGTTGCAGGTCCTCGCCACCGCCGCCGCCCGGATGGCGTGCAACCTCATCGGCATCAAAATGGTTTCCATCGGCACGAGCCTGCGCGCCGTGGACGACAGCTTCCAGTTCCAGGTCATCGGCGATTGCAGCGGGATCAATTCCTTGATGGCCATCACGCTGATGACCGCTGTCTTCGCCCATCTGACCCAAGACCGGCTGTGGAAGAAACTACTGCTCTTCTGCGCGTCGGTGCCGGTGGCCATCCTGGGCAATTTCGCGCGGCTGACGGCGATCATGATCATGGCCAAATGCTTCGGCCAAGGCATGGCGGGCGGCTGGTTCCACGAGGTCTCGGCCTACGTCGTGTCGTTCCCGTTCGCATTCGGCGCGCTGTGCGTGGTCAACAAACTGCTCAACTGGAACCAGCCCGCTCTCTCGCGGCCCCCGCGCCGCCCCGGGACCGGGGCGCAGGCTGCCTCTCCCGTCGCCACCCGTCCCGCCGTGCCGGGCAAGACGCTCAGCTATGATTACTAAACAGCTTGTAATCCTGCAGGCGGCGCTGGTGCTCGGCCTGGGCGCGGTGTTTTTCCTGCCGACGAAAACCGCCCTCGGACCGGCGGGCATCGCCCTGACGCTGCCCGACGACGTAGGCGCATGGAAAGGCCGCGACGCCGCCGTCAGCCCGAAGGAACTGGCGGGACTCGCGCCCGACACCGGGTTTGCCCGGCGGTTCTACAAGGACGCCGACGGCAACGAGCTGTACGTGTCCATCGTGCTCAGCGGCACGGACATGGCCAACAGCATTCACCGGCCCGAACGCTGCCTGAGCGCGCAGGGCTGGACGGTCGAACGCTCCGACAAGGTCAAGATCGACCTGCCCGGCGGCGTCGCTCCGCTGAAGGTCACCAAGCTCTCGGACGAGCAGGAGTTGCACCCCGACGCGGCCCGCACCATCGCGCTGCGCAACCTTGACTACTACTGGTTCGTCGGCTCGCACGACATCACGGCTTCCCACTGGACGCGCACCTTCATCGACGTAAAGGACCGCATCCTCCACGGCGAGGCGCAACGCTGGGCCTACATCACCGTGGCGACCAACGTGACGGACAACCTCAAGCCCGGGGGTTTGAACGCCGCCGACACTTCCCGGTTGGTCGAGGGTTTCATCGCCCAGATCGTGCCCCGGTTCCAGAAGCCCTGACCGCCGTCGGGCGCGTCCGGGAATCTCCCCCGTCTTGCCGTGCCGCGCTACGACTACCTCATCGTCGGAGCGGGCTTCGCCGGGGCGGTGCTGGCCGAACGCCTCGCCAGCCAGTCGAACAGGCGTTGTCTGGTGGTGGACCGACGCGCGCACATCGCCGGGAACGCCTACGATTTCACCGACCGCGCGGGCGTGCTGCTGCACCGCTACGGGCCGCATTATTTCCGCACCAACTCCGGGCGCATCCGCGAGTACCTGAGCCAGTTCACGGAATGGCGGCCCGTCGATTACAAGATTCTCTCGTGGTCGGACGGGCGTTACTGGCAGTTCCCGATCAACCTGAATACTTTCGAGCAGTTCATCGGGCGCGCGTCGAGCAGTGAGGAAATGGCCGACACCCTGGCCAAATGGCGCGTGCCGCCGCCGGACGGCCAGCCGCGTAATTCCGAAGAAAAGATCGTCTCGCAGGTCGGCCCGGCGTTGTACGAGAAATTCTTCCGGCACTACACGCGCAAGCAGTGGCACCGCGAACCGCGCGACCTCGACCCGAGCGTGTGCGGGCGCATCCCGATCCGCACGAACCGGGATGACCGCTACCTGTCGGAATCCTTCCAGGCGATGCCGCGCGACGGCTACACGCCCATGTTCGAGCGGATGCTCCGGCACCCGAACATCGAGGTGCGGCTCCAGACCGATTACCGCGAGGCGCGCGCGGCGGTGGAGTACGACCACCTTATTTACACCGGCCCGCTGGACGAGTTTTTCGACCATTGCCACGGCCCGCTGCCCTACCGGTCGCTGCGGTTTGAGCCGGAAACCATCGAGCAGGAGTTTTACCAGCCGGTCGTGCAGGTCAACTATCCGAACGAGCACGATTTCACGCGGATCGTGGAGATCAAGCACGCCACGGGACAGACCCTGCCGGTGACGACCATCGTGCGCGAGTACCCGGAGGATTATTTGCCCGGGCGCGAGGCGTATTACCCGCTGCCCGCCCCGGACGCGCAGGCTCTCTATAAGAAGTACGAGGCGATGGCCGACGCCGAACCGCGCACCAGCTTCGTGGGCCGGATGGCGACGTACCGCTATTACAACATGGATCAGGTGGTGGGCATGGCGCTGGCTGAATTCGACCGGCTCCATGGGGAGCGCGCGTCGCCGTCCGAGGTGACCACCGCGCCGGAAGTCGCCGCGCCGGAGTTGCTCGTCGTGATGCCGGTTTACAACGAGCAGGCAGCGGTGGGCAAGGCCGTGGCGGAGTGGTTCACCGAGTTGGAGCGTTGGACGCCCGATTTCCGATTTCTGATCATCAACGACGGCTCGACCGACGGCACGCTGGCGGTGTTGCGCGAACTGCACGGGCGGTTGGGCGCGCGGCTGGAAATCGTGGACCGCGAGAACCGGGGTCACGGCCAGAGCTGTCTCCAAGGGTATCGGATCGCCCGCGAGCGTGGCGTGCCATTCGTGTTCCAGATTGACTCCGACGGGCAATGCGACCCGCAGTTCTTCGGCCCGGTCTGGCGGGCGCGCGACACGCATGACGTGGTTTATGGCCACCGCACCCGGCGCGACGATGGCTGGCAGCGGGTGGTCGTCAGCGCGGTGGAGCGGGTATTTCTGCTGGTACTTTTTAGGGTAAACTGTGTGGACGCCAACGTGCCTTACCGATTGATGCGCACCGCGTCGCTCGGACCGGCCCTCGCACGGATTCCGGCGACCTTCGGGTTGAGCAACGTCGCGTTGTCGGTGTTGCTCCGGAAGAATGGGACGATCCGCGAGGGCCGCGTGCCGATTCATTTCCGCGCCCGCAGCGGCGGCGAGCCGATGGTGCGCCTGGGCGGGTTCGCGCCGAAGGCGGTAGAGCTTTATCGGCAACTCCAGCGGATGCTTTCCGAAGGAAATTAGGTCGGGGGTGCAGGCGTGATCGGATGACGCGTTTTTGCACGGCGGTCTGTCGTATCCAGACCCTCTGTCAGGCGAATAAAGTTCGCCTTATTTTGCGACGTTCGTTCGTTTACTACTAGTTAGGCGACTGCGCACGTCCATGAACCTCAAACGGTACATCCCAACTCGCTGGAAGTTGATCGTCTTCGGGGCGTGTCTTCTGCTGGGTGTCGGCTGGCTGGTGGAGCACCGCGACCCAACTCCGCGGGCTTGGCGGGTGGCGTAAGCACCCGCACGCGACATGCGCAGCGTGAAGGCTATGTTGGGTCCGCCCTCTCACCGTAGCTTGATGGGTGATGGGCAGGCGTGGGGCTACCACCCCGCGTTTTGCGTCTACACGTTCTGGCTTTGGTTCGACGGTTCCGGGAAGTTCTCCTATGCGGCCGTCACCGACGACGCCTAACCACGCGCTCCAGCGAACAGAAGCTGGCGGTGGGCTTTCTCTTGCATTCCACCTCCTTTTTCGCCAGCCTCTGTCGCTGAGCTTGGATTCGTTAGGCGACTTCGATTTCCTATCGACAAAGTGCGTCAGCTCTTCAACTCGCCGGAGATGCGCCCGGTGATGGCGACGTGCTCCTTGAACGTGGCCAGCGCCAACGTGGCGAGATGCTGTCCCTGCAACTCCGCCGCGCTGTCTTTGCTGCCTTCGGTGTGCTTCAGGTAATCCTCCGCGTGATCCCGCAGGAACACGTGGTTTTCGTACTGGGCCATGATGTACGCCTTGTCGAACTCCGCGCCTTTCGAGGCCGCCTCGAGCTTTTCCATCGTCGCTTTGGCCTTGGCGTCCGGCGCGGGCACGGCGGTGCCGAGTTGCTTGAGCACCGTAGTCACCGCGATGGCTTCGGTCTCCTCGAACCCGGCGAACTCCTTGACATCCTTGTCGGTGGCCTTTTCCAGGGCGAGCTTGCTGCTGATCAGCGAAAGCTCGGCGGGTCCGATCACCCCCATGCGGAAGAGTTCTTCGCTCGTCACCGGCTTCTTGTCGCCGGGCATGGAAACCTCGGCCTTGTCGGCGGCGGCCTGAGCCGTTGACAAGAGGCTCAGCGAGGACAAGCCAACGCCGAGGACAACGGCGCCTTTGACGGAAGTTTTGAGAAATTCTCTGCGATCTGTTTTGTTGGTCATGGGGCTTAATACGATGAGGCAAGACGCCGTGGATGTGCGCTTCACCGTGATTGCACCGCCGCCTAACTACGCACTCCAGCGAACAGGCACCGGCGTTCTCGTCTTTCCTGTTTTTCCACCCCTTGCATCGCCGATGCCTGTCGCTGAGCTTGGATTCGTTAGAAGCCCAAAAAAACAATCGGCCCCCGGAGATTTCTCCTCGGGGGCCGATGCAAATCTGATCTGGTATCGGCTTGGCCGTTACGCTTCCTGCAGGACATCCACCGGGCGCTCCTTTTTCTGGAGAGCGCGGCGCAGCTTGCTCAGCGCGATGTTCTGCAACTGGCGGATACGCTCACGCGTCACGCCGAACTTCTTGCCGACTTCTTCGAGCGTCTTGGGCTTGCCGCCATCGAGACCGAAGCGGGAGAAGATGATCTTGCGTTCGCGCTCGTCGAGCACGTCGAGCAAGCCGTCCACCTCATCGCGCAGGTTCTTGTCGCGCAGCAACTCGAACGGCGTGAACGCGTCCTCGTCGCCGACGATCTCGCCGAACTCGGTCGAATCCTCGTCGCTGATCGGCGCGTCCAGACTCGCCGGACGGATGCTGACCGTCTTGAGCTGCGAAACCTTGCCCGCCGCGATGCCGATTTCCTCGGCCAACTCGTCGTCACTCGGTTCGCGGCCCAATTCCTCGCTCATCTGCAAGGACACCCGGCGCATTTTGCTGATCTTATCGACCAGGTGAACAGGCAGGCGGATCGTCTTGCTCTGGTTAGCCAGCGCACGCTTGATCGACTGCTTGATCCACCACGCCGCGTAGGTGCTCAGCTTGCCGCCCTTGGCGGGATCGAAACGCTCCACGGCCTTCATCAGGCCGATGTTGCCCTCGCTGATCAGGTCGAGCAACGGCAGTCCGAGGTTCGCGTAGTCGTGCGCGATCTTGACGACCAAACGCAGGTTGGAGCGAATCATCAACGAGCGCGCTTCCTTGTCGCCCTTCTTGATGCGTGCAGCCAAGGTGATTTCGTCCTGCGGTGTGAGGAGAGGGATCTGGCCGATCTCCCGCAGGTAAATTTTGATTCCGGTATCTGAGTCTTCGACGCCCATAGGTGTGAAAGTAAAAATTCTTCGGTTGATTTCGCCAGCGCACCGGCGAAGTTGGTGCAATCCTTCGTCCTATCTACGAACCGGAGATGCGCTCCGGCTTTGTCTCTCCCCTACGAATTTGGAGAGACGGTCGACATTTCAGGTGCTCTTGTTTTGACAGGCACCCAGAAGGTTTGTTCAAATTTTTCCGAACGGTTGGAGCCTCGGCTCCAAGAATGACATAGGCAATTTGGGAAACCGCCTTCGTTTGGCGGGGTGGTGAGTTAATCAAAGTTTTCGCACCTCGTCAAACAAAAAAGTGCAAAAATCGAAGAAATCTTCGATTTTCCTTTTTAGAACACCGCTACGACACCCGCCTTGGGTAATCGAAAGCGTGGCAGTTTTGCTACCCGGCGTTTTCCGTTACCCCCGCCCTACCGTCGCCTCGATCTGGCCGTGCGGCTCATCCGTTGGATAGAAAATCGTGTTCGTATTCTCCAGACCGAAGCGCGTCAGATCGAACGGGATGTAGTGACGATTGGGCATCCGTAATGTCACCTGCGCGATTTCCGGCACGGTGGCCAACGCCGCCCGGGCCATGGAATACAGCGTCGCCTGCACCGAAACGCTGTGTTCCTGCGCGAACACCGCGAGCATGGCCTCCAACACCGCCACGTTGCCCGCCTCGTAGGATGCCGGAGCCTGCGTCCAGAGCCAGCGGCCTGTCAGCAGCGTGGAAAAAATACGGTCGTCCGTTTCCGGCAGGACGGTCAAATCATCCTTGAGAAAATCTTTGAACTCCGACCCGGTCGTTTTGAGCAGGCAAAGGTCGTTCACCCCGGATTCGATCTCCGTTCCCGAGTCATGCGCCACTGTGACCCGGGCCATGGGCATCCCCAGCCCCGGCGCGCGGAACCCGTGGGGGTGAGGCTGGCCGCCGACCGTCAGCCGCTCCCAGCGGGTCTCGCGCAGGGTGACTTCCACGCGGCGCATGGCTGGGTTGCGCTCCAGAAAATAGCGGCCTGCCAACTCGCCGAAGGCTTCCGGCCCGTCGATCCCATGCCGGGCGGCGAGGACGTAGAGCGTGTTTTTCATGGTGTCCGTGGGCAGCACCACGCCGTTGTCACCCTGGAGATAACTCGCGGCAAAATCCCCTTCGGCCAGCACGTCGATGCTGAGTTCACGCAGAGATTGGGTACCATCGGCAGCCCGGTTGACGCGTGCCACCCGTACGCGTGCTTTGCCGTAACGGCTGCCGACCAAACGCACACCATCCGTACTTTCATGAAAATCTAAATTTTTCTTGTCCATGAATCGTGATTAAATTATGCATCCTTACTTCCGAGAGGTTGCGTATACTAAAACGGATTCCTCTTGGTATCGTCTGCCCCGGAAAATTCCCAGATTTATTATGGCTAACCAACCTATCACCCGCGACGAAGCCTTGGAAATTGAATTGCTCGAAAACACGGGACGCGGGGACCGGGAGAGCTTTCGTCAGTTGCACGAACGCTACGCCGGGGTGCTTTTCTCCACGGCTTATCAGGTGCTCAACGATCAGGCGGAGGCGCAGGACGTGATGCAGGATGTGTTCGTGCAAATCTGGGACAAGGCCAAGTTGTACGACCGCAGCCGGGGCAAGCCGCTCACCTGGGCGTTGACGCTCACGCGCAACAAGTCCATCGACCGGCTGCGCAGCGCGCAACGCCGCCACCGGCTCAAGGACGAGGTCGAGAAGGAAACATCTGTTTCCGAACAGCGCGGCGCGGGCGGCGGACAAAACGGCGGTGATTCGTCGGAGCGGGTGTACACGCTGGAAAAGAACCGCATCGTCCGCAACGCTGTGTTGCAGCTTTCCAACGAGCAGCGGCAGGCCATCGAGATGGCGTTTTTCAGCGGGTTGACGCAGAACGAGATTGCGCACCGGCTTTCCGAGCCGCTGGGCACGGTCAAGGCGCGCATCCGCCGGGGCATGATCAAGCTCAAGGATTTGATCGAACCGCGCTTGTGAGCCTCGCGTAGCCGGGCGGCGAGGTTTCTGTTTGCGCGCTGGAGACGCTTTCTTGTTGGAGATTGCGTCGCGCCCATGCCGTGCAGTATACACGGCGGCATGCTTTTCATGACGCGTCTCCTCCCGGCCTATGGACGGGAATAAACTCGGCTTGGCCAGGACGCTGGCTGCTTTGGTGTTTCTCGTGACTTTCAGCAGCTCGGTTTACCGGATGTTGGTGACGCCGGCGATGATCGACGATGCTTTCATCGGTTTTCGGATTGCCAAGAATTTTGCCCTCGGCCACGGACTGGTTTTCAATTCGGGCGAGCGGGTGATGACCTCGACCACGACGCTGTACGCGCTCCTCAACGGTGTGATGTTCAAGGTGTTCGGGGACGGCGCGATCACCGCCATCCTGTGGCTCAACACGGTCTGGCAATCGCTGGCTGCCGGACTCTTGTTTCTCCTCGTTTACCGCCAACTGGCGGGACGGTCGCTTGTCCCGGGCCTTGCTTACCTCTGCGCGGCGTTCGCGGCGCTGTTTTTTTCGTGCGCTTCTTCCGTGGCCTTGATCGTGACCAGCGGGATGGAGACGCCGTTTTACACGTTCTTCATCGTTCTTGCTTTCTCCCTGTATTTTGAAGGGAAGCTGAACGCGGCGGTGGCGATTGCCACCGTGCCTTTCCTGATCCGCCCGGAGGGATGCCTCGTGGCGGCGGTGATGATGTTGTCCATCCTGGTGACCCGGCGGAAGATTTACCCGAGCCACGTGGCGATCATCGCCGGGATAGTGGTGCCTTTCCTGGGGATCTTGTATCTGTACTACGGAACGGTCATTCCCCAGTCCATCGCGGCCAAAACCCTGGATCATTTCGACCGGAAAGAAATCGTCGTTGAGTTCTTCAAATCCTACTTCTTTTCGCCCAAGCGGCTGCCGTTGGGATTCCTGTTCTTTTCCGGGCTTTATTATTCCGTCAAGGTCGACCGGCGGCTGTGGCCGCTGATCGTTTGGGGGGTCCTGTACGCCGCGCTGTTTACCCTGGTAGCGTCGTGGTGGCGGTGGTACAAGCCGCCTTTCTACATGGCTTACAGCGTGGTCGTCGCTCTCG
>CAXSED010000142.1:0-9488 GCA_964236475.1 uncultured Chthoniobacterales bacterium | reverse complement strand
CGCAATACACCGGAGCGCGAGGGAAATGTGAGGCGGTAGGCCAGCGCGCTGATTCGGGCGGTTTCACCCGCGTCTCATCAGGTTCTATGGAGCGCGAAACCACCGTTTTTTGACGCACAGCAGAAAGGCTGAGTTAGGGCGGCGTTGCGCACCGCTGCCACGTCGGTCAAACGCAGTTAGTCAAAGCCTACCGGTTGATCGCGCGACGGCAGGACAGTGGCTGTTTGTCTGCTTCGATCAGCGCCAGCGCCTGCTGATAGGGGCCGACGGCGGCGGGGTAATGGCCCGCCGCGTACTTGCCGTCGCCGAGTCGGGTGGGTGCGCTGGCCACCGACAACCCCGCCGACACCCGGCATGGAAGAAAGAGGCATGAACCGGTCTCCTCCTCCCTTGTAGGTGACCGAGGACGAACTTGGGTTCGGAGGGCCGTTACTCCCAGCGGCTGTGCGTGTCTTCTGGCATACCCTTCCAGAAGGTGCGTAGAACGACGGCGAAATGCGGTGCGTGAGTAACGCGTCAAAGCTCGTCACGGCACCCTAGGTTTTGAGACGTTAATTTCTGACGAGTTTTTCGACACTTGCACATTCAGCGAAACCCGCTTTCCACATCGGCGCTCCCAGGGGTCCAAAACCAAGATTTTTGCGACAAACTCTGCTTGTCTCTCGACCAGCCAAGCCACGCCCACCTGCCCAAGCAATAACCGCCTGCCCGGCGTGGTCCTGGAGAGGCGGTTAGAGGGATCAAAAGCGTCGTGGCCGTTTACAGGCAACGGACTCGGCGATGCAGCGTCAGACCCAGCAAGCCCACTCCGAGGCTCATCATCGCCCAGATGGACGGCTCGGGCACGCTCAGGGCCACGTTATCTAGCGACGTCATCTCGGGTCCGTTGTGGAAGTCGCCCGGCACGACCAAAGAACTGACATTTGCCAGCACGGTTTGGAACTCAGTTTGCGTAGCCGCGGAACCGGTGCCTCCCGAAGGCGTGTACGTCCATCCGCCGCTTTGGTTGAGCGTGAAAGCGAAAAAAACAAAACTGCCGGGAGCAAAGGTCGGCAGGACGTGAGTCAGCGTGTCTCCCGCACCATCCGTCAGCGTCAGCGCAGCCGACAAATCATCAATGCTGGAGTTGTCCATGAGTTGAAACGCGAAAGTGCCGTTGAGGAAAGCGGAATCGTTGCCCAGATACTTTGCCGGCGCCTGAAAGAAATCGAAAGCGCCTTCTGCCGCTTCGTTGAGAACGATCTCACCGCCAGGATTCCCACCGGTGGCAGAGAACGTCACCGTCGTGTCGGGGTCGCCGCCCGGTGCGTGAGTCCAGCCATCCGCGTTGGTGTCGAAGGTGCTGGTGACGTTCGCCAAAGCGGACGATGTCCAGCTTGTGGCGAGAATCGTCAGCAGGCAGGCCGTAGCAAGCGAAGTTATTTTGCGGGTATTCAGGTGCATAATTTTGGGTTCTTTTTCCGATGGTAATTTGGTGTCTCTAAGGAAATGCGCTAAAGGGTCGAAGAAACCGACATTTTTTTCGAGGATGTTTTTTAAACCTTCTTTGCTATCCGAAATTCCTCTCTTTGTTGTTCTGGTGGTCGCAAGTCGGACGATGCCAGTCCCTCCGAATGGGGGTTCGAGATCAATTCACTGACCGAAGGATGCGTCGGAACACCAGCGCGCAAATTCCTAGTGCAATCCGCCTCAAAAATGGTGGTTTTGGACCGCAAATCTCCCAGGCACACCGCTGGGTTAGCCGAAATCCAACCAATTTGAGATACGGGGAAATTCGCTCACGCGCCACCAAGTTCGAGGTAGCGGTATGAGCAAAGACCCCGGCTCCGAACACTGCGCCGGAGAGGGGGCCAAAGGATCAGAAGCCGTGCACGCTTACGCTCGGTGAGCGCGATGACGTAGCGTCAGACCCAGCAGGCCCGCGCCGAGGCTCATCGCTGCCCAACTGGATGGCTCAGGCACCGCAAAGGTGACTCCACCGATGTACGGCTTGTTACTTGTGGACCCATGGGCATCAACGGCGGTGTCCGTCGCGCTAACCGTCAAGGTGTCGCCCGCATTGAGGCCGGACACGTTGAACTTGAGAAAATCGTTCGTCTCGGTCGTGTCGATCACCGGAACGGTGAACACCGTGCCCCCGTCGACGCTCAGGCCGATGCTGGCGTCGAAAACATTGATTCCGTCCGTATTGCCGAAAAGCACATAGACACTGAAGGACCGGTTCATGCCCTCACCGGCATCCAAGGTAAAAGTGGCGAGATTCGCCGTGAACGGCGTGGTGCTGGCACCCGACGCTGGCTGACCGATGCCCGTAGAGAAAACGGTTCCTCCGGCGGGCGGTTGTAAGGATGAGTAAGTAATACCGAAAGCAGCAGCATTGTACTGAAATCCCGGAGGGGTTGTGAGAGTAAAATTAGTGAGCTCGACCGGTTGAGTGCCGCCACCGAAAAAGTCATAATCGGCGCTTGATCCCGGTGCCTTGCCGCCACTGGCGACCGTGGTGACCCCACCGGAGGTAATCACGACCGGAAGTTGTACGGCTGCGTGTAGCATTGGATGGACGGTTAGGGTAGAAACGATGGTTGCGAGGATAGTAAGCGATGCTTTCATAAAACTAAGGCTGTGAACTTGTTATGAACTTTCAGGCTGATGTAGTGAAGTCGGCGTCCTCGGGCGAGTCAAACTTTTAACCCCCGACAAATTAGGGGATTGAATCGATCAAAACGTCTGGAAAGGAGATGCCTTCACTTCTCAAAGCGCAAACGCGCAGATAAAAACCGACATTTACTTTTGGCGATTGTGTTCAAGGACGCCCAAACCATGTTGACGAAGCTGACCGAGCCGTGCCCGCACGGTGGTAGTCCCCGCTTACTAATGCGCAAGACTCACGGCGAAACCGACATGCCGGATCGAAATGATCCCGCTTTTTTCAGACAGGAGTGAGCCGCCTCGAATTGCCAGTCTGGTTACCCGTAGGCAACCTTTGAACCCGAGAGGGTTTCACTGCGAAATGTCCAGATCAGGGACGGTTGCTGTCTCTGCGTGTCCCACCGGAGGCAAAGCGTGCGGCCTCATCAGGCTTGTTGCAGGCGGTGTAAAGATCGTGCAAGAGTCGGCGGGCCGCCTCCTTTACGGGATCGCGCAGGTCCCGGCGCGCTTGCAACTCGCCGTAGCCGGAAAGTAGCAATGGTTCGGCCTCCGCGTAGCGTTTTTGCGCGAGCAGACATTCGCCCAACGCAGTTGGCAGATTGCCAAAGGTCCGGTCGAAAAAGCGCGGGCTGATCAGCTGGCCGAACCGGTCCACGTTCTTGCTGTCGGCCAAAGCGGCGCGCAGCAGCGGTTCGCCCGCCGCCGCTTGGCCGGTGCGTGTCAGCGCCAAGCCCAGCAGAGCCCGGCACATGACAATGTGATAATCGTTGCCCGACCACAGAGCGGTGAGCACGTCCAAGGATTGCCGTTCCTGCAAAATCGTTCGTTCATAGTCACCCCGGACAAAATCGAGCAGGCCGGCCATCATCTCGGTGGCGCCGTAAAAACGGTTGTTCTCGCCTACCTTTTGTCGGCATTCCGGCTCCAGGCGTTGCAGCGCGGCGTCCATCCCGGCCAGCTTGCCCTGCACGAAAAGAGCCATGCAGAGGTTGGCCCCGGTCGTCAGCGTCTCGGTGCTGCCGGCGGAACTCTGGTCGGCGAGCGCAATGAGACGGCGGCAGGTGGCCTCCATCCCGGCGTAGTCTCCGTTGAGCCACTGGAAGATGGATAACGTCCGCAGGCCGTAGAGATAATCCGGGTCAAGTTCACCACGCGCCTGCCGCATCCGTGCGAGTCCTTCGGTAATGGCCGATTCAGCTTCGTGCGGATGCAGGGTGTACGTGAGGCTGGACCCCCACAACAACAACGCTCTGGCCAGATCGTAACTATCCGGCGCGGGCTGCCGACGCAGGACGGCGAGCGCCTGCCCCGACAGGATTTCCATTTCCTCGTAGCGGTTGCGCTTGACCAACGCATCGACCAAGTAAATCTTCGCGCGCGCGGTGACCAGATCGTCGTCGCCGTGCAGGCGGCGAAAGAGGGCGAGCGCCGCCCGGGCATGCTCTTCCGAAGCGACGATGACCCCCAGACGCAGGTAAGCGCGGCTCAGGGTCTCGTGGGCTTGCGCGAGAAGTTCCGGCTCGGCGGCCAGTTCGCGGTCGACGCTTCTGCTGGATGCGTCGAGCACTTCGACCACCTTCACGTCCTTGCCCATCTTGGCGGGATCAACGCTGCCGAGCAGATCTTGGAGAAAGGTGTTGAGGTGTTCGGACTGCTTCTGCGCCAGCAACGCACGGTTCAGCGCCTGCCGGGCGACGCGCGCCTGCCACGTCGCCGCCGCCAACCCGCCCACCAGCGCGAGTGCCACCAGAGCCGCAGCGACCACGCCCGTCTTGTTGCGACGCACGAATTTACCGGCGCGGTAGCCGAGCGTGTCCTTGCGCGCGCTCACCGGCATCCCCTCGCCGTGTCGACGCAGATCCTCTGAGAATTGCGCGACGCTGGTGTAACGACGGATCGGCTCCTTGCGCAAGCTCATCGCGACGATGTTGTCCAGATCGCCTTCCAGGAGGCGACGCAACCGGGCGGGCGTCTCGCCCCTCGCCGTTTTCGGTTGCGTGGTTGAAGGAGTGGTCAGGCCGGTGGGGCTGGTCGTGGGGCCGCGCTCCGCGACGGTGCTCGGAGGCGGGGGCTCCTGCTCGCAAATAGCACGGGCAAGTTCATCCGGGCGACGGCTTTTCAGCCGGTAAGGCCGCTGCCCGCAGAGCAACTCGTAGAGCACGACCCCCAAGCTGTACACGTCGCTCGCCGTGGTGATCGTCTCGCCACGCAGTTGTTCGGGGCTGGCGTACTCCGGGGTCATCGCGCCGGACATCGTTGCCGTTACTTCCGCGAGGCTGGAGGCTGTTTCCGTATCCAGAAGCTTGGCGATGCCGAAGTCCAGCAGCTTGGGTTCACCCTCGGCGGTGACGCGGATGTTGGCAGGCTTCAGGTCACGATGCACCACCAGGTTCTGGTGCGCGTACGCCACTGCCGCGCACACCTTGCGAAACAAGGCCAGCCGCTCCGAAATGCCCAAACGGTGTTCATCGCAGTAACGGTCCAGACGTTCGCCTTCGACGTACTCCATGACGAGGTAGGCCCGGCCTTCCGGCGTGACTGCCCCGCCGTAGAGCCGGGCGATATTTGGGTGGGTCAAGCCAGCCAGCACGCGCCGCTCGTGGCGAAAGTGGCTGAGCAGCGTTCCGCTCTGTCCGCGCTGGATCAGCTTGAGGGCAACCCGGCGGCCCAACGCCAGGTCGTCCGCGAGATAAACCTCGCCCATGCCGCCGACGCCGAGAAGGGAAATGACACGGTAATCGCCCAGGGTGTCTCCGGCTTCTAACTCGCCATCGAGTTCGGTATCGCCGAGCACTTCCATGCCCCGTTCAAAAGCCGGTTGCGCCAGAAAGGCTGCCGACGGCGTCTGGCCGCTCAACAGGGACTCGATCTCCGCCCGGACCGCCTCGTTCCCGGCGCAAGCCTGCGTCAAGAAGGTGGCGCGCTGCTCCGGCGCACAGGCACGGGCTTCCGCGAACAGGTCCAGCACGCGCTCGGCATCCTCAGGGATCATGTGGTTTGTTCTCCAAAGTTGGGGTGGTTTGGACATTCAATTCCCGTTGTAGCCACCAGCGAGCAAATTCCCAGTCCCGCTCGATGGTGCGCCCCGTCACTTGTAAGACTTCGCCGATTTCCCGTGCGGTCATCCCGCCGAAGAACCGGAGTTCCACCACCTTGCTTGGCCGCGGATAGTCGCGGCTGAGCGCTTCGAGCGCGGCGTCGAGCGTCGCGAAGTCCACCGTGCCACCCTGCACAAGATCACCCGCTTGCTCCAGTGGAATCGTTTCCACCAGACCGCCGCGCTTGGCCGCGCCCTTGCGCCGGGCGTGATCGACCAGGACCTGGCGCATCACGCGGGCGGCGATGCCGTAAAATTGCGCGCGGCTTTTCCAGTCGGTCTGCGTCACGTCCACCAGGCGCAGATACGCCTCATGGACCAAGGCGGTAGGCTGGAGGGTGTGGTCGCCGCGCTCGCCCCGCAAGTAGCTGCGGGCGAGACGGCGTAACTCGCCGTACACTGCCGACATGAGTTGCTCCGACGCGACGGCATCGCCACCGCTCCAAGCCAGCAGCAGGCGCGTCACTTGATGCGTGGTTGGATTGCTCAACTAGGCGGGCGTTTTCTTCGACAAGAATCTCTTTGTTACTCGAAAACGGCCATCCAGAAAAACTATTTCGGCTCCGTCTGTCGGAATGCAGGCGGTGTTTCCCGCATGTCTTCTGTGAGCACTATCATCATGCAACCCATTCTTTTCGGACTCTCCCCTGTGATCTCCCGGCCTTCACCGCTTGTCCCGGTTTCCCGCAGGTCGTTCAAGCGGGCCTGCCCATTTCTTCTACTGGCCGTCGCGCTGCCGTTTTTGGAGTCGAATGCCCACGCCCAAGCCGTCTGGACCAACGCCGACGACCGCGACTACAACGGCACCCCGCCCGTCGCTAACACCACGTACTGGAGCTTTGGCTACGTCGCGCCCGATGCGAACGGCAACGGCGGCCACGCTGGCAACTGGTCCGGCAACCCCGTGCCCGGCATCGATGCGAACGGCAACTTCTCCGGCCCCCTGGACGTTTACCTCGGTGCACCGGGCAACACGCGCTGCGACGTGAACGTCACTCTTAACTCGCTCACTCTCGCCCCCGACGGTGCGCTCAACCTGCTCTACGGTTCCTCGTTGACGGTCAAGACCACCACCTTCGGCCTCGACGGCGGCCTGACGGTCGGCGGCGGGGGCGGCGATTTTGCCACCTACACGAACACCGGAACCCTGACCAAGACGGCGGGCACGGGCACGTTCACCATCCCCGGGGACATCACCCTGAACAGCACGCCGGGCAGCACGATTGCCGTGGCTTCCGGCACCTTGCAGTTGTCCGGTGGCAACGGGCTCTTTGACACCGTGACCTTCGACCCGGCGGCCGGGGCATTGATCGATCTGGTGAACCAGGGGAACTACAGCGCGTTCACCAACCTCTACCAGGGCACGCTCACCAACGGCGCGGGCACGGGCACGGTGCGCTTGAGCCAGGGCACCATGGCAGGCACCCAACGCACCTCGGTCACCAACCCGACCAATTGCACGCTCGCCTTCACGGGCAGCGTGTTCCAGTGGACCGGCGGCACCATCGGCAATGACCAACAGGGCGCGATGTTCACGAACACGGGCGTGGTCAACATCATCGGCGATAACTCGCCCATCCTCTATGCTACGTTGACCAACGACGGGCAGCTCCTCGTCACCGGCGGCGGCAACCTCGTCCTGGGCTACAACAACAGCGGCGGCAGCGTGATCAACGATGCCACGGGCGTCATCGACCTGCAAAGCGACGTGGGCATCACCTACGGCAACGGCGGCAGCAATTTCATCACCAACTCGGGCCTGTTCAAGAAGTCCGGCGGCACGGGCACGAGCACCATCAATCCCAACCTGCCCTTCAACAACACGGGCGGCACGGTGGAGGCCGACAGCGGCACGCTCCTGTTGTCTGGCAACGGCAATGCCACCGGCACCAGCACCGGCGGCACTTACAACGCGGCGGCCAACGCCCTCATCGACCTGGGCAGCGGCTCTTTCTCGGGCACGTCCACGGGCAGCGGCGCGGGCACGGTACGCCTGAGCGGCATTTTCACGGCGATCGCCCCCGGCGCGACGCTCGCCTTCCCCGGCACGCTTTTCCAATGGACCGGCGGCCAGATCGCAGGAAACATCTCGACGAGTCCTGTCGTGAACACCGGCACGATCACCCTCAACGGCGACAGCGATAAACTGAACAGGTCTGCGCTTACCAACCAGGGTACGATCATCCACACGGGCGCGGGCAACCTGGGCCTGGACCGCAGCGCCAACCTCGTCAATGCGGCCGGGGCCACCTACGACCTGCAAAGCGACGCGAGCGTAGGCGGCGACTACGTCACCTTCACCAACGCGGGGCTGTTCAAGAAGTCGGGCGGCACGGGCACGAGCACCTTCACCGGGGCCGTTACCGACGGTCCTACCTTCATCAATTCCGGCACGGTCTCGGTGTTGACCGGGACATTGAGCTTTGCCGAGGCCATTGATGACATCGATGGCACCACGCTCACGGAAGGCACCTGGAACGTGTACGACGGGGCGACCCTCGATCTGTCGGGTAATACGAATGGCATCACGATCAACCAGGCCAGCGTGACCCTGAGCGGAGCAAACGCGAACTTCCCGGCCATCAATCAGCTCAACGACAATCAAGGCAGTTTCTCGCTACTTGCCCTGCGGCAGTTTACTACCCTTGGCGCGCTTTCCAGCGAGGGCAGTCTCGTGCTTGATGCCGGAACCACGCTGCATGTGGCTGGAGCGTTCACCGGCTCAGGCGCAAAATCTTCGCTGGCTATCACGGTAGGCGGCACGGCCACCCAGGGCACACAGAGCCCTGGCATCCTCCAAATCAACGGCGCGGCCATGGTCGCGGGCAATCTCTCGGTTTCTTTTGCCAGCAGCGCCAGTTTGCCCAACACCGGCGACACGTTGACCATTCTCTCGGCCGCCGCACCAATCACCGGCAGCTTCGCCAACGCGGCCAATGGCGCGCGCATCAACACGGCGGACGGCAAAGGTTCGTTCCTGGTCACCTACGGCGCGGGCAGCGCCTCGCCCAGTGCGGTGATTTTGAGCCAGTTCCTGCTGCCGGGTGTCACTCCCGTCACCACGCCCATCATCGCGTTGACTGCCAGCGTAGCGTCGGCTAACGCCAACGAAGGGATCGACGGCAGCTTCTTGCTGAGCCTCAGCGCCGCCCAGAGCGCCGATATCGTCGTCAATCTTCAGATCAAGGGCACGGCCGTCAACGGCACGGACTACACGCTGCTGAAGACGACCAAGAAGATCAAAGCGGGCAAGACCAGCAAGCCCATCAACGTGATCCCGGTAGACGAGAGCTTCTACGCTGGAGGAAAGAAGACCGTCAAAATTACGGTGCTACCCGGAATAGGTTACACGGTCGGCGACATGACGACGGCCAAGGCCAAAATTTTCTACGACCGTTGATTCCAGCGCGAGCCTGTCGGTGCCTCAACACCGCCGCACCCGATAACAGTTGTTGCCTTACCGGTTTCCCGACCAGAAGGGCAACTTCGTTTTGCGGGGATCATCCGTCCCGAAAAACCTCGGTTTTTTGGCACCAGGGATCGCCCTCTAGGAATATTCGAGCCCACAAGCAGTACGGTTGTGCCAAAAACTCGTCTCACAAATCAACGTGTCATTTCTTGATTGTGAGTTGAGTTCGTGACACAACTCGCATCATGCGAATTGGCTACTGCCGCGTGAGCACCTCAGACCAGAGCACCGAGCCGCAGGAAGACGAGCTGCAACGCGCTGGGTGCGAGAAGA
>CAXSED010000141.1:0-9600 GCA_964236475.1 uncultured Chthoniobacterales bacterium | reverse complement strand
CTACGGCGGTGCCCGCAGCTCTGCCGCCACCACCACGACGACCGCTTCGGCCCAGTCGACCGGCACCACCGCCAGCACGGGCGCGACGGCGACGGGCCTAGCGGCGAGCACCACGAGCGGAGTGACAGCCGGCACCACCAAGGCTGGCGACGACGTTGAAGTGGCCCTCCACGAGGAGCAGGTCAAGGTCGGCAAGCGCACGGTGGACGCCGGTTCGGTGCGCCTGCGCAAGGTCATCCGCACGGAGATCGTTAACCAACCCGTGGAAGTCCGCCACGAGGAAGTGGTGGTCGAGCGCGTCTCGGCCGACCAAGTCAAGGCTGGCACGGCCACGTCCGACTTCAAAGATGAGACCATCGACGTGCCGCTGACCCGCGAGGAAGTCGTGGTGTCTAAGGAAGCACACGTCACCGGGGCGGTGCGCCTGAACAAAACGGCGACTGCCGAAACCCAAAACGTCAGCGAGACCGTCCGCAAAGAGGACGTGGAAGTCGTCCGCGACGGCAAGACGGTTACGAAAGCCGACGAACGCACTGGCCGCTGAACATCGCACGCTCCAAAACACCCTTCTTCAATCCAACCCAAAAACATTTAGCAACCCCAATACCCATCATGGCCAACACTGATTCAACCACCTCCACGAAAGCCTCCGCCAACGCGATTAACCCGGAAACCCACGCCACCTACTGGCAGGAAACCCACGCCTCGCAGCCCTACGCCTCCGAAGGCGGCACCTACGAGCAGTACCGCACCGCCTACCACACCGGTTACACGGGTGCCCAGGAGCACGGTGCCACCAAAACCTTCGCGGATGCGGAGAGTACGCTCAAGAGCACCTACGAGAAGGCCAAAGACAGCACCGGCCTCGGCTGGGACAAGGCCAAGTTCGCCACCAAGGCCGCCTACGACAAGGCCGCCGACGAGATCCAGATCGTGCTGCACGAGGAACAGCTTCGCGTCGGTAAGCGGGAAGTGTCGGCTGGCGAAGTGCAGCTTCGCAAAACCGTTCACACCGAGCAGGTCAACGTGCCCGTCGAGTTGCGCCGTGAAGATGTGACCATCGAGCGGGTCGCCGCTAGCGACGTGCGCAACGTGAACACAGCCGATGCTTTCAAGGAGGGCACCATCGAGGTCAACCTGACCCGCGAGGAAGCCGTCGTGTCCAAGGAAGCGCATGTCACGGGTGCCGTGCGCCTGCACAAGACCGCCGAAACCGAAACGCAGAACGTCAGCGAAACCGTGCGCAAGGAAGACGTGGAAGTCGTCCGCGACGCCAAGACTGAAGTGAAGCGCGACCAACCCAAAGGCCGTTGATCGTTGCCCAACCACCGCTAACCCACAGCAACCTTAATTTCATCCTGATCATGGCTGACAACGATTCTATCCGATCCACGACCTCCACCGACGGTGGTCCCGTGGGAACGACCTCCTACCGGGAAACCGTCACAGCTCCAGCGCACACGCTGGACACGGCGGTGCCGACGAATTCTCACGCTCACCCGCGCATCTCGTGGGGTGCCATTTTCGCCGGTGCCGTCATGGCACTGGTGGCCCAACTCGCCTTCTCGCTCCTGGGCCTCGGCCTCGGCGCAAGCGCGGCGAACCCGTACAGCGACAATCCCGTGGGCGGCCTCGGCTTGGGTGCGGCAATCTGGACGCTCCTCAGCGTGCTGATCTCGCTCTTCACTGGCGGCTACGTTGCGGGTCGCTTGGCCGGGATGCCCCGCGCGCAAGATTCCATGCTGCACGGCCTGGTGACCTTCGGGTTGACCAGCCTACTCGGCTTTTACTTGCTCACCAGCGGCTTGGGCAGCTTGATCGGCGGGGCGGGCAGCCTCGTGTCCTCCGTGGTGTCCAAAGCCACGTCCGCCGCAAGCAGCGCAGCTCCGGGGTTGATCGACTCCGCCAAGGACAAGCTCCAGGCGAGCGGCATCGACACGTCTGACATCCAGGGCCAAGTGGACCAACTCCTACGCCAGACCGGTATGCCGGCCTTGCAGCCCGAGAACCTCCAAGCCCGTGCTCAGGACGCTGGTAATCAGGCGCAGGGCACTGCTCAAAATGCCGCTCAAGACCCCAATGCCGCGAACACGGACATCAAGGGCTTGGTCAACAAGGTCTTTGGTCAGAACCAGGATGTGGCCGACCAGGCGAAGAACCGCGAGGCGTTGGTCAACGTGATCATGAGCCGCACGGGCAAGAGCCGCCCGGAAGCCGAGCAGATCGTCAACAACTACCAGCAGACCTACGAGCAGGCGAAGGCCAAGGCCCAGCAACTCAAGGAAGAGGCCAAAGAAAAGGGCTTGGCTGCCGCCGACGCCGCCCGCAAGGGTGCCGCCAAGGGTGGTCTGGCCGCTTCGCTCGCGCTATTGCTCGGGGCGATTGCCGCCGCCATCGGTGGCCGCAGCGCCACGCCGCGCGACATGGTCGAAGTCACGACCGCTCCCGGAACGGTTCGCCGCTAATTCGCGCGTTTCTGGTCCAGCAAACAAAAGCCCCGGGGACAAGCGAGCCAGATTCGCTTGTCCCCTTCTGCTTCCCAAAGTCGCCGCTGGCTTTCCCCACTCAGTCCACGCCCACGCTTCAGCAGCAGTTCTATCTCCTGATCCCCTTTTCCCTCCCCCCGCCATTTTCAGACCAGACAAGCCCAAACAAACACACCATGAATAACGATCCCAACCGACGAAACCCAAATGACACCGCTGCTATGCCCGTGACCGGCAACACCGAGCACCGCAGCTTCAACCCACTGTGGTATCTCCTGCTGCTGCTGATCCCCTTGCTGTTCCTGCCGTTCTGCCACCATCGGGACGCGGATCGCACAGTGGATGCTACCCCTACTCCGACCACCGATACCCCTGCCACTACCGACACCGGGCGCGGCGTTGGCAGTAATGTCATCAATCCGTTCACCGTCAACACGACCGGCAACGATGCGGGCAAAGCGGTGCTGAACTTCGACGTGAATACCACTACACCTAACGCGGCGGCGATGGGAACGCTCAGCACTGTCATCGCGTACCTTCAAGCCAACCCGGCGGCACATGTTTCCCTGACCGGCTACACCGACAACTCAGGTTCCGCCGGGGTGAACAAACAGTTGACGCAGAAACGGGTGGACAACGTCAAGAGCGCACTGACGGGTGCGGGCGTAGACGCTGGTCGCATCGCCACGGCGAACTTCGGGGAGGCTTACCCGATCACCGACAACTCCAATCCGCAGGCGCGCGAACTGAACCGGCGCGTGGAGATCACGCTGGCCAAGTAAGTTTCCTCGTCCGTTCCGCCAATCAAGGGTTGGTGAACCCCAATCCTTGATCGATCCGAAGGCGACACGACGTTCCAACGTATCCAGAAGTGAATGCGCCACCAAAGAGCCAATCACTTTTCCCGCTTCAAACCATCGGCAAATGAAAATTTCCCTGTTCCCTTTCCTTCAGGTCCGGTTCCCTGCGCTTTTGGCGCTCGTGGCTGCCAGCAGCCTAGCCGCGTGCGACTCCTCTCCGCCCGCACCGACCACCCGCCAGACACCCCCGGCGACACCGCCACCGTTTGCCGATGGTCGGCGCGAACTACCCCCACCAAACAACGGGCTCAATGCAGCGGGTGGCTCGCAACGCCGGCGGCAGGCCGACTTCCTCAACCGCATCCGTCAGGCTGACCCGCAGTCCAAGACCATCGACCGTGCGTTGCTCAACGGCCAAAACGAGTTGGGTTTGATCCTCGACCGCAGCGTGTCGATGGACAGCATCCCGGCGCTCATGCGCACCATGCTCGCACAGATGGCCAAGGAGTTTCCGGGCCAAGACCTGACCGTGGACGCCTACGCGCCTTCCAACCCGCCGCTGAAGATCGGCACCGCCTATCTGGACGCCCGCACGCGCGACATGACCTACACGCCTGAGCATCACTGATCCGGGCTCCCCCGTCCAACTTTTAGCTTTTCGGCGGATCGTTTTCCTCACCAAACACCACAACCCAAACCAAAAACCCTATTCATATGCCAGGCACCGTAGATGACTTCATGCGCCAGTTCGGCGGCAGCGACACCATAAGCGACCAGCAATCCGCCGCCGCACCGCAAAGTGCGCCGCAGCCGGATGCGTCCCACTACTACGACCGGTTTGCTTCGCCGCAGCCGGACGACAGCCAGTTTGACAGCAATGCCCTCCACCAAGGGTCGGCGGAATACCTGGGCAAGCTGCCCGATGACCAGTTCCAGCAGGCCGCGCAGAACGCCTACACGCAGGCGTCCCCTACCCAACAACAAGGCTTGGTCGGCTCGCTGCTCGGCGGCTTGCAGAACAAGGGCGTTGGGCTTGGCTCGCTCGCGGGCATGTTGGGCCTAGGTTCGAGCAACCCGCAGCAGATGAGCGCCGACGACTACGCGAAGGTGGCCAATTACACGCGCACCCAGCATCCCGACGTGATGCAGCAGACGGTGGCGCAGCAACCGTGGTTCATGAAGGCGATGGGCAACCCCATCGTCATGGGCGCTCTCGGGTTGATCGCCTCCAAAATGATGCGCAACTTCGCAAGCCACTAAATAGGCAGAACTCCCGGCTGGCTCCGCGCTCGCGTTCTACGCGGACGACGGCGACTGACGAAAAAAACCCCGCCGCCTTGGACATCAAGTCCAAAGCGGCGGGTTGTTTGTTTTTCTCTATCGTCTTCGGTTGCAGCGACCAGCCCTTACTTCTTCAAGTCAGTACGCTCCGTCACGGTTTTGCCGTCCCGGGTGACTTCCACGTCTTCCTTGCGCACGCTGTCGCTGACCGTCTGCGTTTCGGCGGTTGAGGTCTTGGCAACGCGCACTGCGCCCGTCACATGCGCTTCTTTGGACACCACCGCTTCCTCGCGGGTCAGCGGCACTTCGATTACTTCCTCCTGGAAATTGCTGGCGACCGTTCCGGCGCGCACGTCGCTGGCGCTCACGCGCTCGATGACCACATCTTCACGCTTGAGTTCGACGGGGATATTCACCTGCTCACTGTGCACGGTTTTGCGGATCTGCACCTCGCCGGCCGACACCTCACGCTTGCCCACTTTGAGCTGCTCTTCTTTGAGGATGATGTCGCGCTGTTCCCCCACTCGGTCGAAAGCCGCGCGCGTGGCCTCCCTGGCATGGTTCCAGGGCAAGGTGGTGGCACCCGCGGTCTGCTCATATTTGGCTTTGAGCTTGTCTTCCACGTCGGCAAACTTCGAGCCGGTCGCGGCGTACTCGCTGGCCCCCTGGTGGCCGGTGGTATAGGCGGTGGCGTAATCTTCGTAGCTCTTGCCGGTCGTTTGCGCGAAGGTCTGAGTGCCGTGGCTTTGCTGCCAGTAGGCGTCCTCGACGGTCGGGTCATAATGCTCCTCGACTCCTTTGCCGACAAGGCCGCCGGTGACCGCGCCGATGGCTCCGCCGACCAGCGCCCCGACGGGGCCGCCGATAGCACCGACGGCCGCGCCTGTGGCTGCGCCGCTGGCGGCTCCGATGCCGGTGCCCACGGGATGCGAGCCGGGTGCGCCGGTGATGGGATCAGGGTTGGAGTCGGTGCCGGGAACTTCTTCGTGTGGTGTGCTCATGTCAGGATTCTTTTGGGTTGCCGTGGAAGACTCCACCTGCGTCGGGCAGGTGACAGATTGCTAGGCATTCTTGATCGCTTATCCAGGGATCGTTGGGCTCATACTTTGTTTGTGCCTCACTCATAGATTTGGACTATGACCGAGCGCGGCTTTTCTATGCGCATAGAGCGGGTTTGCCGGTGGGCGATTGTAAAGCAGTTGCCAGCACGGGCTCGTAAACATGGCGATCGGCGGCCATCTGGTTCGTCCCTAAGCCGCGAACCGCCGGCGGGTTGCCGTTGCTTCCTTCGATGCTTGGTGGTCACTGCCGTCCAGCGACTCCATCGGCCCAGAGTAGGCCGATGCATCGCCCGCAGGAATTTACTTACCTTGAAACCAAGCGAGTCTGGTACTCTGGGGAATGTCGTCCTCGGAAACGCCGCTCGAACAGACCCAGCGTCACGTAACCGAGGGCGAGGCGCGTCTCGCTGGGCAGGAGGCTCTGATTGCGAGGTTGGAGCAGGAAGGCAACGAGGAGATGTTGTCAGCCGCCCGAGGTTTGCTGGTGCAGATGCGTGAGTTCCAGAAGCTGGGCCAAGAGCATCTGGAGCGCGAGAAGGCAAAGATGGCTTCGCCCAATGACCCCTGAGGCCAAGGGGATCAACGTGGTGTCAGTGTGAAAACTACGCTGGATAACCCCAGCATCGTGGCGGCCCAGCAGGCTCTTTACGCGCGCTCGATGCGCACACCCTGGCGTTCGCCGACTTCCAAGGGCAACCGTCAGCTTCTGTCCGCGGGCAACGTGGCGGTGGCCAGGCACGACCGTGCCGATCTTTTCCTGATGGACTACCCACCGCGCACGTGGCTCAAGGTCATGGGGCGGGTGCAGGTACTCGGTGCCCACGACGAACGGGTTCTGGCCGCGCAGGTTGTCGAAGGCTGCATGCCGACTTGGTCCCCCACACCGTTCTCTTGCGACAATCCCGACACGGTCTTTCAGACGCCGCTGGTGCGGCCCGCCAGACTTGCGACCATCGTCAGCAGTTCCGCCGGCTCGACCGGCTTGGACACATGCATCTGAAAACCTGCCAGGATCGCCTTCATGCGGTCCTCCGACCGGGCGTATGCGGTCAGCGCCACCGCGGGCACGTCGCCGCCACGGGCGGCCCCCAGGGCTCGCACTTGTCGGATCAGCGAATACCCGTCCTCTCCCGGCATCCCGATGTCGCTGACCAGCACGTCGGGTCTTTCTTCTTTGAGCAGCCGGAGCGTGTCCCCGACCGTGCCCGCCACACGGACCAGCGCCCCGCGATCTTCCAGCAAGCGTTTGACCAGCGCACGGGCATCTGCTTCGTCGTCTAGCACAAGCACCTTGACTCCCCCGAGATTCAACCCGCCGCCGGGCAGTGCGACCCGGGACGAGTTTGCCTGCGGGTGGCGGCGTTCGCCTTCGAGCGGCTCGACTTCCGGATGCAGGACCGTCAGGGGCAGCGCGACGACGAAGGTCGTGCCCGCTCCCGGCCCGCCGCTTTTGACCCGCACGCTGCCGCCGTGCAGCTCGACGAGTTGTTTGACGATGGCCAGCCCCAACCCTAACCCGCCGTGCTGGCGGGTGGTGGACGCATCCGCCTGCCGGAAACGGTCGAACACGTGTGGCAAAAAGTCGGCGCTGATCCCTTCCCCCGAGTCAATCACGCTGACCTCCAGGTGGCTGTTGACCCGTTCGAGCACCACCTGGACGCGCCCTCCTTTGGGGGTGAACTTGATGGCGTTGCTCAGCAGATTCCAGAACACCTGCTGTAAACGGTTGGGGTCGCCGCTGACGGGCCGGGCGACGGGGTCGAGCACCGCCTGCAAACGGATGCCCTTGGCGTCCGCCGCCGGGCGCATGGTTTCAATGGCGGCTTCCAGGGCCGGCGCCAAGTCGATGCGCTGCACGTCCAAGCGCACCTTGCCCGAGATGATACGGCTCATGTCCAGCAGGTCTTCGATGATCTCGTTCTGAGCGCGGGCGTTGCGCTCGATGGTGGCCAGGCCCTGCGCGAGGTCCTCGGCGTCGTGGTGGCCGTCGCGTAGCACCTGCGACCAGCCCAGGATAGCATTGAGCGGTGTGCGCAACTCGTGTGAGAGCGTTGCCAGGAACTCGTCTTTCATCTGGCTGGTGCGCTCGGCTTCGTTCTTGGCTGCCTGCAATGCCAGTTCGCTGCGCCGCCGTTCGCTGATGTCGCTAAAGAGTACGGCGACCCGGTCCTGATCGCCCTGACGCAGCACAAAGGCGTATACTTCGAACCATCGTCCCATGGTTTCGGAACCTTCTTCGAAGCGGACGGGCTCTCCCGTCCGAACCACGCGGGCATAGCGGTCGACGAACTTCTGCTCGAAGTCAGGATAGATTTCCCGCATCGTCTTGCCGATCGCTCCTTCCATGCCCGAATGCGCCACAAAAGCAGGATTCATCTCCTGGTACCGGTAATCGATGGGGTTTCCCCGGTCGTCCCAGACCATTTCTAAGACGCAGAAACCGGTGTCAATCGAATCAAAAAGTGAACGGTATTTCTCCTCGCTGGCCCGCAAGGCACCCTGAGCGGTTTTCGCCTCGGTGATGTCCATTACCGTGCCCACGATGGTGACCGCCCGGCGGGCGGCTCCTTCTCCCTCGAAGTGGGCCTTGCCGCGCGCCTGGACCCAACGCAGCGAACCATCGTCCTGCACCACCCGGTATTCGATGGAGTACGGCAACGGATCGTCCGCACTGATGGCGGCTTTGGTCGCCGCGTCCACTTTCTCCCGGTCATCCGGATGGAGCAGCGATAGCACCCGTTCGTAGGTGAGTTCCTCATCCTCGATCCCGAACATGGTTTTGAAGCGCTCGTCCCAGTAGAGGCGGTCGTTGGCCAGATCGAAGCGCCACCAGCCCAACAGGGCCGAGTCTAGCGCCAGGCGGCGTTGCTCTGCGGTTTGTATGAGGGCAGCTTCCGTGGTCTTGCGCTCGATGAACTGCGCGATGCTCTGGGCGATGGGGGCCAGGTCTTCGAGCAACGTCGCAGGCACCACGTGCCGCCAGAACACGGCCAGCACGCCCACCGTGCGCCCTTCGATGAGCAACGGACACCCGGCAAAAGCTGTCATGTTCTCCTGCTGTGCCCAGGCAGGGTCGTCGGTGTTCGGGTCGTGCCGGAGGTCGTTGGTGAGGAACGGCTGCTGGTCGCGTGCAATACGTCCGATCCTGAACTCACCGACCGGCACCCGCCCGTGCGGTCCGTCGAGATGGGTGTAGCAGCCCGCACTCGCTTGCAGGATCAGCGTCCCTCCTGCCTCGTCGAGCGTCCAGATGCGGGCCAAGGCCCCCTGGAGATGGTCCACCACCGCCTGGGTGCAGCTTTGCAAGGTCTCGCGCAGAGGGGCGGCACCGGTCAGGTGCACGTTGATCTCGCCCCGCGTGGCGGCGAGCTGCCGGGCGTCGCGCGCCTGACGACGCAGGTCCAGCAGAGTGGACACCTGGCGGGCGAGGGTCTGCAATGCTTCGGTTTGCACTGCGTCGAGCTGTCGAGGCTGATGATCAAACACGCAGACCGTGCCCAGGGCGACACCTTCCCGGCTGCGGATCACGGCTCCGGCGTAGAAACGCAGCGGTGCTCCGTTGCCGTCCGGAAGTTTGTCGGCAAAACGCGGGTCCAGGAGCAAGTCCGGCACGACCATGAACGCTTCTTGCTGGAGGGTGTGAGGGCACACGGCGCGCTTCAACGGGTGTTGGCGCGCCCCCATGCCAAGCTCGCTCTTGAACCACTGGCGCTCCGCGTCCAAGAAGTTGATCACCGCCATCGGCGTCCCGCAGAGATGGGCCGCAAACTTGCACAACTCGTCGAATTCCTGTTCACTCGGCGTGTCGAGGATGCCGTAGCTTTCGAGGACTGCCAAGCGCAACGGGTCCGCCAGTTCGTCAGAAAGAGGGTAGAAATCCATGGGGTTGATAAACTGGATGTCGTATCCTGCTGCTGAATAGACTTTATAGTCGTTAGGGATTGATACGGTTTGCGGTGGGGCGACGGGACT
>CAXSED010000140.1:0-9664 GCA_964236475.1 uncultured Chthoniobacterales bacterium | reverse complement strand
TGCCCTTACTGCCGCCTCCACCTTCTCTCCAACCAACTAACGGAGTAGTACTAGGGCGTACTCACAATACATTTGAGGCTGATGGCGAGTAAAGCAGCGAGGACGCCGCCCAGGAACATGGCTGCTAGTTTGTCGTAGCGGGTGGCTACGGCGCGGTAGCCCTTGAGCTTGTTGAAGAGGCGCGCGGCCTTGTGGCGCTTTTTGTACTTTTCCTTGTCGTAAACGGCTGGCCGCCGCCGGTTACAACGCGGCGGGATGACCGCTTCCTTGCCCGCCGCCGCGCTCAGGGCGCGAATCGCGTCGCTGTCGCAGGCGCGGTCGCCGCCGACGGCTTCGATTTCCTCGTAGGCCAGCACCTCGGCGAGCCGCCCTTCGCCCGCGGGCGCATCGCCTGCTTGGCCACCACTCAAGAACCCCTCCAACACCCGGGGTTCACTCACGCTGGCCGTGTGGGTCTTGGTGCTCAACCCGCCGCGCGAGCGGCCGAGCGCCTGGTCGCCGCCCTTTTTTTGCGTGCCCCGGCGGCGTGCTGGTGGGCACGCACGATGGGGGAGTCGATCCATCGCCAGGCTCAGGTCCAACTCGCCGCGTTCGGCCGCGTCCAAGTACGCAGCAATCAGGGCGCGCTGGGGCCCGCCGCTCTTGACCCACCGCTTCCAGCGCATGTAGATGGCGTGGTTGCCACCGTAGGCGGCAGGCAAGTCGCGCCACGGGCAGCCCACGCGGGCGCGGTGGAGCACCGCCTCGAACGCCTGCCGGTTGCTGATCTTGCGCTCAAAGCCACTCTGCCCGCGCCGCTGCGGAAAAGCACTTTCGATCTGCGCCCACTCTTCATCGCTCGGATGCAGCAACCGTTCATCATCCATCCCTCATGCTGGACTTCCTCTCCGTGGACGGCAAATGTATCGTGAGTACGCTCTAGTTTGTGGAAAGTCTACAGCCGAGACGAACTCAGGCGATGTGGGCGGGGGTGTTGAACCGCTCCAGGCAGACCGAGTAGCGTTGGAAGCCAGCCGCTGCCCAGAATTTGGCACCTGCCTCGTTATGGGCAAGCACTTCAAGCGTGACACGGGCACCGGCGAGGAACACTTCCCGGAAGAGTGTGGCTGCCGCTTGCCAGCCGACTCCCCGGCGTCGATGGGCGCGTGCAACAAAGAACCGGCGCAGATAGATGCTGGCGTCGGGTTCCGTGCGGAAAAGCGCGTAAGCCACCGGCCTGCCATCCTCAAACACGACGGCGCGGTAGCCGTATCCGGACAGCCAGCCGTTCATGCGCTCGGCTAGTTCTGAAATGGTCATCGGGTTGCGATGGCCCTCGTCACAAATGAGTTGGTGGTTCATCTAGGCAAGGACGGCGCAATCGCTCAAGGCCGCCTCTCGATGTGTCATTTAGAGAAGATGCGTAACATCGTCCGACAAATTCAAGCTCAGTGACGAAGATCGGCCAAGTCGCGGCTGTGACCAGCCAGCCACTCGTAGACCTCTGCCCGGTCATAAACATCAAGGATGAAGTGGTCCCGTCCCTCCAGCACGGTAAAGCTTGGATGGCCGCCGGCGGCCTCGGTGTGTTGTACCAGTTCCTTCATGTCCGCTAGTGGCGCGAGGGTGTCCGCCGCGTCATGAAACACCCAGAGCGGCAGGCGGTCAGGTGGTAGTAGAGATGCAGCCGGTGGCCGCGCGTGACCGACTCGCCGTGGGGGGACAAGGTCTCGCCGTTGGAGCAGCGGTACACGTCGGCCGCCGCATCATAGAGGAACGCTTCCTTGGGGAAGCGGCCGTTGCTCGCGGCCGCTCCACGTCCGAGCGGCTTGGGCACGAAGGCCACGATGCCCGCGGCCTCGCACGCGGCAATGTCCTCGCCCTTGTAATATCCTCGGTCGGCGGTGGCCTGGATCGTCTCCACACCCAGCGCCTCTTTGGCCGGGATCGCGGTGGGAGCGAGTTGCCCGAGATCGCTCCCTGCGTTGGTGACCTCCTGCTCGACGATCAACTGGTGCTTGGCGTCCACCGCGACCTGCGCGTTGTAGCCGACGCCTACCTTGGGGGTAGGTGGCCATGGCGCGGCTGTCCGGGTCGGTGAGCGACGCCTGGCTCTCGCCGGTGCGCTCCAGTTCTGCGGCCACGGCCGCGTACTCGCCCCGTCGCTGCTGCAAGGTGGCAATCTTCTCGGCCAGGTTCTTAGCCAGCGACATCCCCGCAGACGGGCTGGCATCCTGATCGTCCGCCTTGGCCAACTCGGCTAGGTAGCCGGCCAGCCGCTCGTCGGCGTTGGCGAGCATGGTTTTGAGCTTCTCACGCGTGGAGCTGCGCTCCTGGCTGTTGACGGCCTTCAGGCGCGTGCCGTCGATGGCCAGCAGCTCGCGTCCGAAGAGATCGAGCTGGCAGCAGAGCAGCACGAAGAGTGGCGAAAGGCCGCCTTGAAGGCCGGGGCGTTCTCGCGCCGGAAGTCGGCCACGGTCTTGAAGTCGGGCCGCAGTCCGCGCAAGAGCCAGATGACCTCCAGGTTGCGGTGGCACTCCGCTTCCAGGCGGCGTGAGGAGCGCACCCGGTTGAGGTAGCCGTAGAGATAAAACTTGAGCAGGTCGCCTGGATGGTAGCCGGGCCGTCCGGTCTCCTTCGCCTGCGCCCGCACGAAGCCGGCCTTCTGAAGATCGAAACCATCCACGAACGCCTCGATGACGCGTACCGGGTTGTCCTCGCCCACGTAGTCATCTCCACCGAAGCCGGTAACAGCAAGCTCTGCGCGCGGTCGCTGCCCTGGAGGTGACGCATCATCGATCCTACCAACCCACGCCAGCAAAGGGGAGCGTTTTCACACAAGCTCCGACCATTTATAAGACTGCCAACACATCATTCGAAACGCTGTACCTTGCCATTTTACTGCGAAAGTCAGTTCGTCGGTGGTAAACTAACAATCTGATCACAGTCGCCAAGTGTCGGTTGCCCCTAAACTTCTACGGTTAGCGCCGATCATACCCAGCGCAGCACACCCCTTTCGGTTCACGCGAGTCGTGGCCGTGTCGATAACGAAGTGCGCGCATCCCCCCAAAAAGCGCCGTCGCCCGGCAGCAGGCACGAGGGCCGCCGCCGGGCGATGCGTATTAGCTAGATGGGCTGTGGAGCCGTTCCGATTACGGAGCGGCCAGGATGTGCACCCGGGCCGTGATCGCAGTGCCCAAGGTGTAACCATCGCCAGGCAGGAGCGTGATTTTCACGCCCTTCTTGTCGTCGCCGTTGAGCGTGCCTTCGGGCGTGACGTTGATGAGCACCGTCGTTTTGCCAGGCTTGAATGTCTTGACGCCCTTGAGTGCCAAGTAATCCGTGCCGGCCACCGCTTGCCCGCCCACCTTGTAGCTCACCGTGAGTGTCTGGGTAGAATCGCCGCCCGTGCGCGTCACCGCGAACGTCGCCAACTGGCCCGTGCCAATCGTCACGTTCGGGATGCTGGCGATGATGCTAATCACCGGCAGCGGTTGCGCTGCCACCGTCACGGTCAGCGTCGCCGTACCCGAGCCCGCCGAATTGGTCGCCAAGAGTGTCACCGTGAAGGTGCCCGCCGCCGTCGGCGTGCCCGAAATGACACCCGTCGTGTCGTTGAGGACCAGACCCGCCGGCAAGCCCATGGCGCCATAGACGATGGGGCTGTTGCTGGCCGCGATCTGGTAGCTGAACGCCACGGCCACCTGGCCACTTGCAGTCGTCGCGCTGCTGATCACCGGGACCTGCAACACGGCGGACGTGATGGTCAGCGCCACGCTTTCCGTGCCGTTGCCCACGCTGTTCGTGCCGGTCACCATCACCGTGAAGGTGCCCGCCGCCGTCGGAGTGCCGGTGATGAGACCGGTCGTCGGGTCGATGCTCAGGCCGTCAGGCAACCCGGTCGCATTGAAGCTCGTCGGATTATTGCTGCCCGTGACCTGGTAGGCGAACACTTGGCCAACCTGCGCGCTGGCGCTGATCGGGCTGGTGATCGTCGGCGCCGTCATCGTCGGCGGCGGCGTCACGACGGTCATGGCGGTCACGGTCAGCGTCAGGCTGGCCATGCCGGTGCCACCGGCGTTGGTCGCGCTCAGAGCCACCGTGAAGGTGCCCGCCGCCGTCGGAGTGCCGGTGATGAGACCGGTCGTCGAGTCGACGGTCAGGCCGTCAGGCAACCCGGTCGCATTGAAGCTCGTCGGGTTATTGCTGCCCGTGACCCGGTAGGCAAACGTCTGACCGACCGTCCCGCTCGCGGTCGCCGCGCTGCTGATGACCGGGATCGCCGTCGGGGTCGCCGTGACGGTCAAAGTCAGGATGCCCGTGCCGGTGCCGCCCGCGTTGGTCGCGCTCAGGGCTATCGGGTAGGTGCCCGCCGCCGTCGGAGTGCCGGAGATCAGGCCGGCCGCGTTGACCGTCAGACCTGCCGGCAGCCCGTTGGCGGTGAAGCTCGTCGGGTTATTGCTGGCGGTGATCTGGTAGGTGAAGGGCTGGCCCGCGACCGCAGTTGCGCCTGCCGCGCTGGTGATCATCGGGGCGACCACCGCTGGTGTGTTCGACGCAATCGTCAGGATGAAGCCCGCGGAGCTGGTGCCCCCGGAGTTCGTCGCCGAGAACGTCACACCGAAGCTGCCCGCCACCGCTGGCGTGCCCGAGATGATGCCGGTGGTCGGATCAATCGTCAGGCCCGTCGGCAACCCGGTTGCGCCGAAGCTCGTTGGGTTATTGCTGGCGGTGATCTGGTAGCTGAACGCCGTGCCGACCTGTCCGGTGGGCGGGGCCGTGCTAGTGACCACCGGAGTGGTCGCCGCAGGGAACCCGATGACAATTGTCAGCGTCTGCGTGGCCGAGCCGCCCGCGTTGCTCGCCGTGACAGTCACCGTGGAGGTGCCGGTCGCGGTCGGTGTGCCCGAGATGACGCCCGTGGTGGCGTTGATCATCAGGCCCGCCGGCAACCCGGTGGCCGTGAAAGCCGTCGGGGCGAACGTGCCCGTCACCGGGAAGCTGAACGCCGTGTTGATCGTGCCGACCGCGACGTTGCCGCTCGTGATGACCGGGGCGATCAACAGTTCGTAGATCGAGCCGTACTCGTCATTGGCCGCGCTGGGGCCGCTCACCGCGCTGGGAGAGGCCGCGCTGGCCTTCGTGACCGCTTCGGTCCTGGCCTTCGTCTTGGCGCTTCGGGTGACAGCCTTCGTCGGTTGCTTGACGCTCCTGGTCGTGGCCTTCGACGATTCCTTGATGTCGAAGTCGATGCCGCCGCCGTTGCCGCCGGTGGTCGTGCCGTAAAGGTTGCCGTTGGCCCCCAGAGTCAACCCGGAGTAGGCGCGGTAGCCGGCAGCGCCGCCGAAGTCGAGCAACGAGACGAACGCTCCCGTGTTCGGGTTGAACTGGAAGGCCGTGCCCTCGTTAGAGTTCCCGTAATCCGTGGTCGTGCCGTAGAAGTTGCCGTCCGCTGCCTGGACGAGCGCGCCTTGCGGGGCGCTGCCGGTCGCTTCGCTGAAATTGACCAGCGTCGTCAGAGTGCTGGCGGCCGTGGCCGTCGGCAGGGTCAACTGGAAGAGCGTGCCTTGTCCGGTCGTGCCGCCTTCCTGGGTGGTGCCGTAGAGGTTGCCGTCCGTGCCTTGGATGAGCGCGGCGATGGGCTCCTCACCATTCGTGTAGTTGAAATTGACCAGCGTCGTGAGAGTGGCTGTCGCGGGGTTGTATTGGAAGACCGTGCCGTCACCATTGTTGCCGCCGCTCTCAGTCGTGCCGTAGAGGTTGCCGTCCGTTGGTACCGACAGGAGCGACGTGACCGGGTACTGGCCGTTCGTCTGGACGAAGCTGACCATGGTGGTCACCGTTCCCGTGGTCGGGTTGAACTGGAAGACCGCGCCGTCACCATTGGTGCCGCCGTACTCGGTCGTGCCATAGTAGAAACCGTCTGCCGCCAGGACGAGCCCGCCAATCGGTTGTTCACCATCCGGCGAAGTCCCCGTGAACGAGTAGAGTACGGTGGTCGTCCCCGTAATGGTGCCCGTCGTCGGGGCCGTCGTGGTGTTCAACTGGAAGATCGTGCCGTTGCCGGTGGTGCCGCCGTACTCGGTCGTGCCGTAGAAAACACCGGGCGACGCCTCGACGAGCTTGCCGTAGGGCTGGGAGCCGTCGACGCCGTTGACGGGCGCGTTCACGCTGTTGTCATCGTTGTCCGAGGTGTTGAGGAAAGTATAGAGCGTGGTGGTCACGCCGGTCGTCGGGTTGAAAACGAAGAGCGTGCCGTCACCGTTGTTGCCGCCGGTGGCGGTCGTGCCGTAGAGGTTGCCGTCCGAGCCCAGGGTCAGCGGGGCGACGGGATCGCTCCCGTCAGCCCGCTGGAAGCTGTACAGGCTGCTGAACGCGTAAGTGTACGGCGTGGTGGCGGTCGAAGGAGTCAGCTCGAAGACGACGCCCTCGTCGTTGGCACCGGTATATTGCGAAGTGCCGAAGAGATCGCCGGCGGCATCGACCACGAGCGTGCTGCTGACATTGCCGCCATCGGTTTGGCTGGTGAAGTTATACACGGTGTTGACCGTGGCCGTGGTGCCCCCCCCGGTCGGAAGGATCGCCTGGAAGACCGTGCCGCCGCCGCTGGTGCCGCCTGCCTCGGTCGTGCCGTAGAGGTTGCCGTCCGCGCCGAATACGAGGCCGCCTTGGGGATAATAACTACCGCTGTTGGTGTAGGTAAAGTTGGACAGGTCGAGGAACGTCGCGGTGGGCGTCGTGGTCGGATTGCTGACGGTGAGCTCGTACAACACGCCGTAGCCGCTCGTGCCGCCTCGTTGGGTGGTGCCGAAAAAGTTGCCGTTGCCGTCGGTCGCGAGCGAGCCATAGAGATACCCGCCCGTGGTGTAATAATCGAAATTCTCCAGGACGGTCAGCGCGCTCGTCGTCGGATTGAACTGGAAAGCCGTGCCGTAGCCGCTGGAGCCGCCCCGATAGGCGATGCCGTAGAGATTGCCATCCGCCGTCCGCAGCAGCGCGGCTTGCGGATACCCACCGTTGACGGAGTAGCTGAAGCTGACCGGGGCCGTGAGCGTGCCGGCGGCCGCGTTGTAAACGAAGAGCGTGCCGCTGCCGTTGGCGCCGCCCTCTTCGGCGACGCCGTAGAAGTTGCCGTTGCCGTCGGTCACGAGCGGCGCAACGCAGTCGTAGCCGGTGGTGTCTTCACTGAAGCTGGCCAGGGTGGTCAGCGCGCCGGTGGCGGGGTTGAGCTGGTACACCGTGCCGTTGCCGTTCGCGCCTCCGCTCGTGGTGACGCCGTAGAGGAAGCCATCCGGTGCCAGCAAGGGCGCGGCCTGCGGGTCGGTGCCGTCCGTGTTGTTGCCGTTGCTGTCCGTGGCGGCACCGAAGCTGTAGAGCGTGGTGATGGTTCCGTCGGGGGCGATCTCGAAGACCGTGCCCGCGCTATTCGCGCCGCCGCCCGTGGTGGCGCCAAAGACGTTGGTGCCGTCGGTGGCGAGGGTGCTGGCGGGGTTTTGGCCGTTCGGCGCGGTGAAGATGTGCTCGTTCACGAGCGTGGCGAGCGAGGCCGTGGTCGCGGGGACGGCCTGCGGGGTGGCGGCCACGTTGGTCTTGCGGGCGGACTTGGGCGTCTTGGCCTGGCCGAGCGAGGGAGCCAGCACAGTGGCGAGGGTAAGGGCCCCGGCCAGCACGTGCCAGCGGAAGGATGGAATGAATTTCATGTAGGTTAGCGCGGGCTAGATCGACTGTTCTGCTGTGGTATGGGTTATCCCTTCTCGAAAGAATTACCGCACCCTGCGCGGCGAACGTCGTCGCGTGGACGGGACATTCTCTCTGAGAAGTGCGGATGCTAAAGCAGCTTTGGAGCCATGTACATGCGGGCTAAATAGCCTGTGTTAGCGCGCGGACTACGCAGGCACCCACCAAAATTGGGGTGGTTCAAAAAGTGGCAAATGAATGGGCTCCTGCCAGAGTAAACGGATCAATCCTCCCGTCCAAGACACGATTTTCGACCTCTGGAACACGTTGGCCGACTACCCCGCCGCGCGGACTGGCAACGCGCTGGCTCATCTGTTTCGCGTGGTGCTCCCGCTGATCGGCGCGCAACACGGCTTCTGGTGTCTGCTGATGCGCATGGCGACAGATGATACGGCGCAACGCGATCCGTCCCTCGGCTGGCGGGTGCGCGAGGTGATTCTGGCTGAACCCAACCCCGACCGGGTTGCCCGCTTGCGCGAATTCATGCAGGCAGCGGAAAAGCAGAATCAGCTCCATCTCGACGAGGCCACGACCAGACTCATGCGTCGCGGCGGCGAGTTCCGCGCGGCCCGGCTGAGTGGCGGTGTCCTGGTCGACTTCGACCGGTTCCAGCAAACGGACCACTATCGACACTACTATGCGAAAAACGGGATTGACGACCGTCTCTGGGTGTCCTGCCCGGTAAACGCCGACATTGAAAGCGGCTTCGTGTTTGACCGTTTCGGACATTCCGGCCCGCCGCACTTCGACGACGCGGAGATGGCTCTCATCGGGTCAACGCTGCGTGGCTTGCGCTGGTTCCATCGTCGCTTGGTCTTGAATCGGGGTGTTTCTGCCGGAAAGACGCCCTGTTCACCCGCCGAGCATCGTACCCTGAGCCTGCTGCTCACTGGCCAGAGCGAAAAGGAAATTTCGGATCTCCTCGGGCTGAGTGTTCGCACCACGCACAACAGCGTCACCGCCATCTTCAAGAAGCTCGGGGTACGCAGCAGGGCGGAATTAATGGCGCTCTGGCTCTGAGCCTGATGTAAAAGGCAAAGCCTTTCCAAAATGGAATCATTCTGCTACAGGGTCTGCCGATTCTTTGCTCTTACCATTATGCACGCAAAACCGTTTGGCGGACGTGTATCCGTGCATCAAGGCGGCGGTTTCTGACACGAACGCTGGCAGAACTGTGACGCGAGCGGCAGCAACCTGTGCGTAAATTCGTCGCCCGGCCGCGCGAAAGGCGTACCGGCAAGGAGTGGGCGGACCCCTTCTGGCTCGACCATCCGATGTGGCGCTGACGCGCTGGCTTTACGCTGGGCGAACTGCGCGCAGTCGGCGGCTCAGGCCCAGCCCGAGCAACCCGACAGTGAACACCCCGCCCAGTACCGTCGCCGGTTCCGGCACGACCGTCACGGTGCCGTCGATCAAGAAGCGCGAAGTGTCGAAATACAGACCCGTGCCGGTGGTGTCCGGTGCGAACGTTGCGTTCGTACTGTTGAACGTCACCGTGCCGCTCTCCGAGGCTGCATCTATGAAGTCGAACGTGTCGCCCCTTTGCAGGGTATAGCCCGTCGTTGCAAAGGACACCGTGCCTGCCAGCGTCAGCGCGCCGGTCACATTGATCTTGTCGTTCGAGCCGGTCGTGCCTGGCGCGCTGACGATGTCCAGGTACAGGCTGCTGGTGGTCGCGGAGGAGAACAGGAGAGTCCCGCCGAAGTTCACCGTGCCCACGGTCCCGACGCCAGCGGTGGCCGGGGTGAGCGCGGTTGGGGTATTGCCCGGCGAGAGCCGCCCGCCGATGCTCGCGTTGCCGCTGGTCGTGAAGTTGCCCGCCAGGGTGCTGAACACCGTCTCGCTCGCTGCGCCGACGCTCACCGCGCCCGTGCCGAAGGCCGAGCCGCTGGTGTTGTTCGCGTAGATGGCGCGGGCGGTCGCCGCCACGCCGGCGTTCACGAACCCG
>CAXSED010000139.1:0-9682 GCA_964236475.1 uncultured Chthoniobacterales bacterium | reverse complement strand
AAGACTGACACTGCCAACCAACCTGTCAAGGACGCCGCAGGCAACGTGGTCTTGCAAGATCAGACCGTTGAAACCCAGAGCATTGTAGAAGGCCCTATTGCCTCACAAATGGCCATCAAGATGCTCGGCACCAACGGCGGCGGGTTTGTCAACGCCAACGCGGCGCATCCCTTCGAGAATCCGACGCCGCTTTCCAACTTCATCCAGATGCTGTCTATCTTCGCCATCCCGACGGGCTTGACCTACTACCTTGGCCGCATGGTGAAAAACCAGAAACACGGCTGGGCCGTATGGGGAGCGATGGCTGCGATCTTCCTCGTCGGAGCTGTCACCTGCTGGAAAGCGGAAGCGGATGGCAACCCGAACCTTTATCGCAATGGAGCCGTGCAAACGGACGGCAACATGGAAGGCAAGGAAACCCGCTTCGGCATCTTTAACTCGGCGCTGTTTGCCACCGTCACCACGGATGCCTCGTGCGGCGCGGTCAACGCCATGCATGACAGCTTTACACCCATCGGAGGACTGGTTCCCCTGTTCAACATCCAACTCGGCGAAATCGTTTTCGGCGGCGTCGGCGCCGGACTGTACGGCATGTTGATCTTCGTCTTCCTGGCGGTTTTTATCGCCGGGCTGATGGTCGGTCGCACGCCCGAATACCTCGGCAAGAAGATCCAGGCGTTCGAGGTGAAGATGAGCGGCCTTGTTGTGCTCGTGCTCACTTTGTCGATCCTCGGCTTTTCGGCTTGGGCGGCGGGGGCGAACAACTTCGGTGCGCCCGATCCCGTCACCTCCGTACTGACCAACGGCACGAACAATAACGGCCCGCATGGCTTCAGCGAGATCCTCTATGCCTATTCCTCGGCCACCGGCAATAACGGCAGCGCCTTCGCAGGCATCAGCGCCAACACGCCCTGGTACAACACAACCATCGCCATGGCGGCGCTCATCGGACGGTTCTTCATGATCGTGCCGATCCTGGCCATCGCCGGGTCGTTGGCGGCGAAGAAGCTCATCCCGGCAGGTCCCGGCTCTTTCCCCGTGGACGGCTGGACGTTCATCATCCTGCTCATCGGCACCGTTCTGCTCATCGGCGCGTTGAACTTCCTGCCTGCGCTCGCGCTCGGTCCGGTCGTTGAACACTTCTTGATGTACACGAGCAAATTGTTCTGATCACCCGGCGCTTTACTGACTCTCAACTGACTTTTCCCTTTCCTTTTATGGCTACTCAATCCCGTTCTATCTTCGATCCCAAAATCATCGTCCCTGCCATCGGGGACGCTTTTAAGAAACTTAGTCCCGTCACCATGGTGCGCAATCCCGTGATGTTCGTCACGGAGGTCGGCGCGCTCGTGACCACCGTCGAAATTTTCGCGTCCCATGAGAGTCGCGCGTTCACCAGCCAAATCAGCATTTGGCTGTGGTTCACGGTGCTCTTCGCAAACTTCGCCGAAGCGATGGCCGAAGGTCGCGGCAAAGCCCAGGCCAACACCCTGCGCGCCAGCCGCACTCAAACAACCGCCAACCGCGTGCGTGACAACGGCAAGACTGAGCAGGTTTCCGCCGACCAGCTCCGCAAGGGTGACATCGTGCTCATTACCGCCGGAGAAGCCATTCCCGGAGACGGCGAAATCATTGAGGGCGCAGCCACCGTGGACGAAAGCGCCATCACCGGCGAGAGCGCGCCCGTCATCCGCGAGGCGGGCGGTGACCGTTCCAGCGTCACCGGGGGCACCCGTGTCCTCTCCGACGAGATCAAGGTCCGCATCTCCGCCAATCCTGGCGAGAGTTTCCTCGACCGCATGATCGGCTTGGTCGAAGGGGCCAAACGCCAGAAGACGCCTAACGAAATTGCGCTGACCATCCTGCTCTCTGCCCTGACCATCATTTTCCTGCTGGTGTGCATGACGCTGCTACCTTTTGGCAAGTTCTCGGGCGTGGATTTCTCGCCTACGGTACTCATTGCCCTGCTGGTCTGCCTGATCCCGACGACCATCGGCGGCCTCCTGAGCGCCATCGGCATCGCGGGCATCGACCGGCTGGTACAAAAGAACGTCCTGGCGATGTCTGGCCGTGCCGTGGAAGCCGCCGGCGACGTGGACGTGCTCCTGCTCGATAAGACAGGCACCATCACGCTCGGCAACCGGCAGGCCGTGGAATTTATTCCGGCTCCGGGTATTGGAGCGCACGAACTGGCCGATGCCGCCCAGCTTTCCAGCCTCGCCGACGAAACGCCCGAGGGCCGATCCATCGTGGTCCTTGCCAAACAGCAGGAAGGCATCCGGGGGCGGGATCTGTCGCAACTGCCTAACGCCGAATTCGTACCCTTCACGGCGCAAACGCGCATGAGCGGTGTTGACCTCGATGGCCAGAGTTACCGCAAGGGCGCGGCAGACAGCGTGCGCGCTTACGTCGGCGGCAAGTTCTCAGCCGAGATCGACGCGGCGGTTACGTCCATCTCCAGCAAGGGTGGGACCCCGCTGGTCGTTGCCACGAAGGAGAAGGCGCTGGGTGTCATCTATCTAAAAGACATCGTCAAAGGCGGGTTGGCCGAGCGTTTCGAGCGATTCCGCGCGATGGGCATCAAGACCGTCATGATCACGGGCGATAACCCGCTCACCGCCGCCGCCATCGCCAAGGAAGCCGGGGTCGATGATTTCCTCGCGCAGGCCACGCCGGAGGACAAGCTCGCCTACATCCGACGCGAGCAGACCGGAGGCAGGCTCGTTGCCATGACCGGCGACGGCACCAACGACGCTCCCGCGCTGGCGCAGGCCGACGTGGGCGTGGCCATGAACACCGGCACCCAGGCCGCCAAGGAAGCGGGCAACATGGTGGACCTCGACAGCAACCCGACCAAGCTCATCGAGGTCGTGGAAATCGGCAAACAACTCCTCATGACGCGCGGTGCGTTGACGACGTTCTCCATCGCCAACGACGTGGCGAAATACTTCGCCATCATTCCGGCCATGCTCCTGCTGGCCTTTCCCGCCATTGCGCCGCTCAATGTCATGCATCTGGCCAGCCCCAGTTCGGCTATCCTGAGCGCGGTGATCTTCAACGCTTTGGTTATCATCGCGCTGATCCCCCTCGCTCTGCGTGGAGTTCGCTTCCGAGCTCTGGGTGCGGATGCCCTTCTGCGGCGCAACCTCCTCATCTACGGACTTGGCGGCATCATCGTCCCGTTCATCGGCATCAAGGTTATCGACCTTATCGTGGCCGGCCTTCATCTCGTCTAAGCCAGACCTCACACAATCAACCGTTTTCTCAAAATGAAATCCTATACTTCCAACGAACATCGTCCTGACACCATGCAAGCTCGGCCCGTCCAAACGGATCGAGCCGAAGTCGGCGCTCCTATAACCACCGGGAAATGCTATTCCCTTGTGGAAGAAACTATCAGTTCGATCCTCGCAACCATCGTTCTCGCCGTGATCGTCAGCGGGTTATACCCGCTCCTGATTTGGGGATTAGGCCAAATGGTATTCAACCATCAGGCCAACGGCAGTTTGATCATCGCGGCTGATGGCAAGACCGTGCTCGGCAGCGAGTTGCTCGGCCAGAACTTCGGCGGCAAAACGTACTTCAATCCCCGCCCGTCTGCGGCCGGTGCGGCCGGTTACGATCCCACGGCTTCCAGCGGGACCAACCTCGGCCCGACGAGCGACAAGCTGATCAATGGCCAGCACAAGAAGGACGCGGCTGGTAACGCGGTCAACGATCCGGGAAACTTCGACGGCATCAAAGACTTGGTCGCGGCATATCGCACTGCCAACGGGCTGAAGGACACGGATGCCGTTCCCGCCGATGCCGTCACGCGCTCGGGCAGCGGCATGGACCCGCACATCTCGGTCGCCAACGCGCTGCTCCAACTGCCGAGAGTCGCACGTGAACGCAGCAAGTCTCCCGACGAAGTACGCCAGCTCGTGGACGCATACACGGAAGGCCGCGATCTGGGTGTGTTCGGCGAATCCCGTGTTAACACCCTGCTGCTCAACCTGGCGCTGGATGGCAAGCTACCGTCCGGTACCGCCAAATAAAGGGGTCTTGAGTGTACCGCGTGGAGGCACCCCTTAATGAAATTCTCGTTCCGCCATCCTAGCTTGCCCAGGACGGCGGAGTTCCACTTTCACTATCCAGCCAGCTTTCTCTGTGTTCGCACCATGTGGACAGAAGAGGTGGTCATCCTGACAACGGTTGATCATCTGACACAGGAGCAGCGAGCGGTATTTGTCTGTTACCTGCATGCCGAAGGATTCATCGACGACTTCAGACCGCCGAGTGGAAGTGCCGAATCTGAGTGGGATCAAGAGCAACGACTCCCACGCTGGATTGTCGATGCCACATGGTCCGAGGTCGATCCGATGTACGCTCTTCACATCCGGCAATTGCTTCTGTGTGCGCTCGGCCTCGGCATGGCGTGGCTGGCGTGCATCACCGCTTGGGTCTACGGCTGATTTCCGCCGGTCTTGCCTCAACCTGCCCGCTGCATCGACAAAACAACCCTTATGCATCAATCGATTTTCAATCGTGAATTTGCCGACCGAAAACACCCTCTGCCAAACCCCTTGGTTGTGGTGATCATGGTGTTTCTTTGGCTGACGTTCGCTTGCGGGTTGCCGATCCACCAAGTGCGTGAGGCTCGTCGTCAAGCACGTCAGAATTTGCTGGCGACCCTCGCGGCGGACAAACTAGATAAGGCTACCATCCTAGCAACTTTTGAGCGGGCTAATCAGGATCTCGACGCAGCGGCTTCCGGGCCGTGCATCATTCTGGCAGTGACGATTATTTTCGTGGTCCGACAGACGCTCAAGCTCAAGCGCAGGTACAACGAAGTCGAACTCGATCTGAAGGACTACCAAGGTCATGGTCACCCGTCGGAAGCGGAACCAGCGGCCTAAACGACGGATCGCGCGACGATCCGGTGTAAAGCCGCGCCAAAAGCACGAATCCGACGAGTGAACGACCGACCAAATTACGCGCACATGCAAAGCGAAGATCGAAACGGCACCCCGATTCGAATAGAGCTTTCTGCCGCACTGGTGCCTTCCGCTAGACCGTTAAGGCTGGTTCGATGGCTGCCCGGAGTAGTAGCAGGTTTGTTGTGGATTGGTGTTGTGTATGAATTGCCGCTCCTAAGCCTGCGCGATGCCCGCCAAATTTCGCGCGCGCAACTAGCCAATCTGGTACATACAGGCAAACCTGATGCGGCAGCAATCCTCGACGCGTTTGATCGTGCAACCGAGAATGTGCTTTTCGCTGCATCAGGACCCTACCTCATTCTGGCAATTACCAGCCTCTTCGTCATCGCACATCTAGTGGGTGTGAAACGTAGGCTCGACGCCGCCGAGCGCAATATCCAGGTGCTCCGGGATATCGCCCTCGGTGTTGACGGGATTTCCCTGAAGTCACCCTGACCTTTTTATGATGGAAGCTGGAAACACCGTGTTTGCTATCCCGACGTATCGCCTGCGTGATGTGCCCGACGCCATTGCGGCTTACGACGCCAACTTCTGGCGCAACGGACATTCTCTCAAATTGATGGTGTTCGATGATTCCAGCATCGCCAATCACGAAAAGTATTTTCCACTGTTGGAAAACACTCGCACGGTCAACGACCTTTATTATGTAGGGCCAAGAGAAAAGGAGGAGTTTCTCGGGTTTCTCAACCGCAAGCTGCGTGACAAGAAATTGGAATCTTTGGTCAAAAATTTGTTTCGCCCCAGCTACGGGGGAAACCGCAATTGCACGCTGATGTGGACGCTCGGGCAGTTCCTCATCAGTTCCGACGATGACATGCGTCCAGATGCACTCATCGAAGACAGCCCGGAATCGTTGGGCGACGACGAGATCTGTCGCGGCAGGCTGTACCGCTCCGATGAAAACAGCGGTTACGCGCGGAAATCGTTCGACCTGCTTGGCGCTTTTGACGAAGTGCTCGGCCGCAAGGTTGGCCAAGCACCAGCGAATTTTCACCGGGGCGACCTCCTAGTGGATACGTCGATGGATTTGGAGACCAACACGACGCGAGAGTTCACCCGCGATAATTCGCTGATGCTTCAACGCGGCAAACTGACCCGCGACGCGCAGATCAAGATCGCGCAGACCTTCCGCACCGGCACCAACGACATCGACGCCCTCGATTATGTGTCCATGTTCTTGGATAACGAAGGTCAGACCGATCCGCAGGAACTCAATGACCGCTATGTATTGGTCAACTTCCGTCCTGTAGTTACCAGCAAGAACTGGCGCATCGATTGCGGTGTCGCCGGGTACGACAATCGTCTCGGGTTGCCGCCGTTCTTTCCGACCCGGCTGCGATTCGAGGATTACATTTACCGTTTGTGGGTCCAGCAGGCCGGATTGGCCAGCGCGCATGTGGACGCCGCGCAGAACCACATGAAGAACAACTACATGCGTAACCCTCTCGCGACGGAAGTCTTCAACGAGGAACTGTGCAGTCTGCTCAAGAAAAAGATCAAAGACAGTGTTTATCAGCGAGACGATCTCTACATCAAATTTCACTATCAAGGGGAGGTAACCCTGCAAGATTCGGAAGAAATCCTCGCTCGCATTTCGGGTGTGCACTCGCAGGTGCTCGCCGCCGTGCAGGCTGCCAAAGGCGAAGAGCGTCGCCAATCGTTACAACTTTTTGCGGATAGCTTATCCAAAGCGTTTTATGCCTTTGAGCCAGATTTCTTCCAGCAGAATGTTAGCCGGATCGTGGACGATGTGGTCAGCCAAATTCACGCTTCGCTCGAAATCTGGCCGACGTTGGTAGAAATTTGCTACTACTACAAAGACAAGAAATCTTTTCCTCAAACCCGAGTCAAAAACAAGCGGATCGAAGCGTACCGATAGGGGTGTCCATCCAGCCGAAATTCAAAATGACTACCGACACGTCACCGAACTTCGGCGAACCTTCACGCCGCAAGGCCGAGGATTTTCTCGCACTCATCAACCAACAAAAGCAGGGCAAGCTCAAAATCTATCTCGGTGCCTGTGCGGGTGTTGGCAAGACCTATCAGATGCTCGTGGAGGGCAACCGGCTCAAGCGGCGCGGCGTGGACGTGGTCATCGGTTACGTCGAGCCACACGCCCGGCCCGAGACCACTGCCCAGATCGGTGAGCTGGAGATCGTGCCACCAATAGTCACGCAATACCGTGGGGTCGAGCTGCGGGAGATGGACACCGCCGCCGTGATTGCCCGCGCGCCGACGGTCACCTTGGTGGACGAACTGGCGCACACCAACGCGCCGGGCAGCAAAACGAAGAAGCGCTTCGAGGACGTGGAAGATTTGCTGTCGGCGGGCATCAACGTCATCAGCACACTCAATATCCAGCACCTGGAAAGCCTGTACAACGTGGTCGAGGGCGCGACGGGCGTGCGCGTTAAGGAGCGCATCCCGGACGAGTTTCTGACCCGTGCCGACCAGATCGTCAACATCGACCTGCCCGCCGAAGACCTCATCGAGCGACTCCAGGCAGGCAAAATTTATCCCCGCGACCGCGTCTCACAGGCGCTGTCCAACTTCTTCACCCCGCAGAACCTTACCCGTCTGCGCGAGATGGCGCTGAGCGAGAGCGCCAATTTCCTTGACCGCCGTCAGAGGGCCGAGGAATCGTCCGACCAGGAACATAAACCCGGCGGCGTGGGACAGGTGGCCGTGGCGTTGAGCAGCGGTGGTCCCGATCCCGGTGCGATCCTCCGCAAAACGGCACGGCTGGCCGCACAGCTCAACGCTCCTTGGTACGCCGTTTATGTCCGCACTCCCGGCGAAGCTCCGCAGGTGATCACCGCCGAGGCCCAGCGCGCGATCGGCGAGACGCTGGAAACCGCTCAGCGCATGGGCGGCCTAGTTATCGTGCTCAAACGCGACGAGGTAGCGGCAGCGCTCATCGACTTTGCGCGTGAATACGGGATCACGCACTTCGTGGTGGGTCGTCCGGGTGAGCGGCGGTTCTGGCAGCGGTGGCAGCCTTCTCTACACGAGAGGCTCTTGCAAGAACTCCAGAACGTCGATCTCGTCGTCGTTTAGCCAAAGATTCTCACTATCGGTTCGGAATGAGTGATCGACTGGATTCGCCGCGCGTGAACATTTCCTCCATCCTGGCGCTGCTGCTGACTTTTGCGGCGGTGACCAGCTATCTGCATTATCGGTTTCTGAAACTGCCAACGGGCATCGCCGGGGAATCTCTCTTTAGCGATAGGGTCGGCGTGGTCGCTTTCGTGGCTTGTTCCAACTGCTCGACGGCAATTCTCCTCTGGCCATCGCCGCGGCAGGTTTATCATCGGCAACGTCGCCCGTCGGCCCGGAAGTGGCGCAGCCAGCCATAGCGGCAAACCACCTCGGGCAAGAGCACGGCGGCACCGGCGGGATCGCTGGCGGTGGCCGGGGTGACGAGCCCCCCTAAGAGGAGGCCGAGGGTATCGACCGCCAGGTATCGTTTTCGTCCCAAGACCTTTTTGCCCGCATCATCGCCGCGCCTGCCTCGGTGGTGAGCGCACTGAACACTCTGCGCGTCGCAGTAGCGCAGCCCGGGGGGCTTCTTTTCCCGCTGCGCTGACGCAGCGCATCGCGCAAAGCGTCGTGCATCGCCAGCCACCGCTCAGCCTGCCGCCAGCGCATGAAGTAGTAGTACACGATGCGCCAGGGCGGCATCTCGCCAGGGAGCGTTGGTCAGATCACTCGGGTAGGGCTCGCGTTCGCGCTTGAGCATGCCAACGTCTGCCACGCCGAAAAACCGCCGCGAGCCCTACTTTTTAGACAGCCTCTTAGAGCCTATTCTGCGGTGGTCGAGTCGTCATTCTGCAGCCAATGATACGCAGGCGACGAGCGTGGCCGACGGCGGGAGCACCTCAGTCCCGGCTTCGTCACAGACGTTGGGTCTACAACCACCATTGTTGCGACTTGCATTGAGGCGATGAAAAGAATTGTCGCCATCGAAGGCGAAGCATCCAAATCCTTGTTTAAAAGCTTCAGCGGCTTGACCCTGCACGTCAGCTTGAACCCAGACCAGCATACCGATTAGACGCTCACCGTGCCGCTTCCGGTCGATTAGTGAGTGTGTTCCTCCACCTCGTCTATGCCAGTTGGGCCATGAAAAGCTTTTCTGGCGCCGGGTTGGCCAACATGGTCGAGCGATCGAAGGCCAAAAACGAGCAGCAGGGGATCACGGCGGTGCTGCTCCACCGACAAGGAACCTTTCTCCACGGGATCGAAGGCGAAGCGGCCAAGGTGCGGGCGCTTTATTCCATCCTTTGTGCTGATCCGAGGCACCGCGATCTGGAGGTGCTGGTGGAAACGCGGGTGTCCCAACGACTGTTTAGTGCGGAGCCAATGGGTTTCTACGAGGCCGACCTGGAGAAACTCAAAACCGCCAAAAACGCTGCTGGGCGTTTTGGTCCATCGGCCTTTGCCCAGGACTTCTCGTGGCGGGGGTGTATCGCCTTGCAGCTTCTCGCCCCTTTCCGCAGCTGATAGACAATCGTTTCTGCCCGGCACGCCACCGGCACAAAACCAATCTCCCCTCAGGAGTAATGACGAATCTGCCTCGTCTTTTCCCCGAGGCTCACCTACAAACGGGAGTCCCAAAGGTTTGCGGATGAAGGCGGTTTTGTTGCATTGAAGTGACCCTATTTTTCCGGGCCGGTTGGTGAGTTAGTCCGGGGCACCAGCGCAAG